>JAAEOH010000048.1 GCA_024244645.1 Hyphomicrobiales bacterium | reverse complement strand
TGGGTGCGGAGTGGCTTGGTTGAAACCGCAGTCGGCCATGGTGATTGACCGCATGCTACAGAATCCGTGCCATCATCCGCTTCCTCCCTCAGGCGTCGCTCCCACTCGGGAGCTCGGTTCGGCCTCCAGTCTCGTTGGCGACGTCAGGCCGGCTTGAACTCGGTGCGCTGTCACCCTCTGCCGCCAGCGCGCGGCTCTCGACGCTGGAAAAGGTCACCGGCACGCAGCTAATGGCAAGGACGACCCGCAGCATATCGTTGACGAAGGCCGGGCGTGTGCTGCTTTCACACGCGCAAAATGCCCTTGACGAGATCGACACCGCGTTCGACGTGCTGGACGCCAGTCTTGACAGGCCGCGGGGGCTGCTGCGCATTTCGAGCAACACGTTCTTCGGCCGCAAGCACATCCTGCCTTATCTCAACGAATTCATGCAGCTCAATCCGGACGTGCGCATCGAAATGAGCTTTTCCGATCGCATAGTCGATATCGTCGTTGAGGGCTTCGACCTGGCGATCCGCACGGCGCCGCTGCCGGATTCGAGCATGATGGCCCGCAAGCTCGGCGGCAACATGCGGGTGCTGTGTGCCTCTCCGCAATACATTGAAAGACACGGCGCGCCCGTGGCGCCGGCAGATCTGTCCAACCACGCCTGTATCGGTCTCAACACGATGCCGGTCTGGTATTTCGACGGCCCAAAAGGCGAGATCAGCCACACGATCACGCCGGCGATAACGGGCGACAGCGGTGATTATGCATACGATTCCGCATTGTGCGGTCTGGGTCTGTCGATCAAATCGATTGCCCATGTGTGGGAGGATCTGCGCGACGGCCGTCTGGTCGAGGTCATGAAGGACTATCCGGTTGCGCGTACGGGAAATATCTGGGCGGTCTATCCGCAAAGCGCAACCACGCCGCCGAAAGTGTCGGCATTGATCGATTTCCTGCTGTCAAAATATGGAAGGCCGCCCTATTGGGAAAAGGGCTTTGATGACGGCCGGCCATCCGCATAACCGGTCCCATTTGATGAAAGTGCAGTACCCTCGTGTAAAGACCCGAGCTGTTTCTGTCCGCACTGAATTGTCCGGTTCATTGAGGTTGTGCCGCACGCCGATTATCATGCGCCAAAAGATATCTCGCTAGCGCAACTTCAGTTTGCAATTGTCGTATCAAATTGCCATTCTGCCAGATTATCGGTCCTGTTTTGGGAGCGATGTGAGTGAGAGGGTGTACGGAGTGCCTGATGTCTGAGGCGGGGGCTGCTGTTCTTGAAGTCAAGGATCTGAAGACCGTTTTTGAAACAGGCCTTGGGGCAGTTCACGCGGTCAACTCTGTCAGTTTCGATCTCATGCCCGGCGAGTTGCTGGGTGTCGTCGGAGAAAGCGGCTCCGGAAAATCCGTCACGATGATGTCGCTGATCGGCCTGTTGGGATCGACGTCCGCTATTGTCGACGGCGCACATGTCAATTTCGACGGCAAGGATCTTCTGAAGGTCAGTGAGGATGAGTTGCGAGCCGTGCGTGGCGCCGGGATCGGATTTGTTTTTCAGGACCCGATGACGTCACTCAATCCGGTATTCACGGTCGGTTTCCAGTTGATGGAGCCGCTGCGCAATCACATGGGACTGTCAAAGTCGGCAGCAAGAATGCGGGCTGCCGAACTGCTCGACCTTGTCGGAATTGCCGATGCCACGCGGCGCCTGTCGGATTATCCACATCAGTTTTCCGGTGGCATGCGCCAGCGCGTCATGATTGCCATGGCGCTTGCCTGCGATCCGAAAGTATTGATCGCAGACGAGCCGACGACAGCGCTGGATGTGACCATACAGGCGCAGATCCTCGAATTAATGAAGGAATTGCGCAACAAAATCGGCATGGCGATCATCTGGATCACCCATGACCTCGGCGTCATCGCCGGGATAGCCGACCGGGTGATGGTGATGTATGGCGGGCAGATCGTTGAGCAGGCACCTGTGAATGAACTTTTTCAGAACCCGCAGCATCCCTATACCCGCGCGCTGTTGAAGACGGTTCCCAACATACGCGGCGGTCGCGCCGAACGGCTGCGTGTCATTGAGGGCCAGCCACCCATCATGTTTTCAAGCCCCCGCCAGTGCACCTACCACACCCGTTGCACGCACGCCTTCGAGCGTTGTCTGAAGTTTGATCCCGATCGTCTGAAAATCGGCGAAGGTCACGACGTCGCCTGTTTCTGGGACCCGGTGACAGGGGAGCCGCGCGATGAATGAAGCGCCGTCGGCACCACTCGTCAGGGTGCGCGGATTGAAAATGCACTTTCCGGTGCATGCGGGTCTGTTGCGGCGGCACGTTGGGGACATTAAGGCCGTTGACGATATTTCGCTCGACGTCAATGAGAGCGAAACGCTGGGTCTGGTCGGGGAATCAGGATGCGGCAAGTCGACGGCGGGCAGGGCGGTCCTCCGGCTCTACGATATCACCGACGGGTCGATCACCATCGACGGAACCGACATAAGCAATATCGACCAGGACAAGCTTCGGCATTTGCGGCCCAAGATGCAGATGATTTTCCAGGATCCGCAGGCAAGCCTCAATCCAAGAATGACGGTGGCGGGGATTGTCGGCGAGCCGCTTGTCGAACATATGTCGCTGTCAAAGAACGAAAGGCTTGACCGGATTTACGAGCTGATGGACGCGGTCGGGCTTGCCCGTTCCTTTGCCAACCGCTATCCGCACGAATTTTCCGGCGGGCAGCGACAGCGCATCGGCATCGCCCGCGCGCTTGCCCTGCACCCCAAATTCATTGTCTGTGACGAACCCATCGCCGCACTCGATGTTTCTATCCAGGCGCAGGTGGTCAACCTTCTTGAAGACCTGCAGGAACGCTTCGGGCTGACCTATTTATTCATCAGCCATGATTTGTCGATGGTCCGGCACATCGCCGACCGTGTGGCGGTCATGTATCTGGGCAAGATTGTCGAGCTTGCGCCGCGTGACGAACTCTATGCGACGCCGCTACATCCCTATACGCAGGCGCTTTTGTCGGCTGTCCCGGAACCGGATCCCGTGCGAGAAAGCCAGCGCAAACACATCATATTGACCGGTGACGTTCCGTCGCCCGCCAACGCGCCGGTCGGCTGCAATTTCTGTACGCGCTGTCCGAAAGCCGAGGACATTTGCCGGCAGATCGACCCGGAATTCCGCGAGGTGGCACCCGGACATTTTACCGCCTGCCATTTCGTCACTGACACAACAAGAAAGACTGCGGGTTCAACCGCCGGCAACGAGGCCAATACCTAAAACAAAAAGGGGAAGAAAAATGAAGGCAGGAACATTAATGCTTGGAGCGCTTGCCGCGGTGGCGATCGCGCCGCCCGCACTGGCGGAGCGCGGCTCCGATGGCCATGTCAACATAATCTACTGGCAGGCGCCATCGACTATGAATCCTTATCTATCGGGAGGAACCAAGGAACTTGAAGCCGCGTCGCTGGTTCTGGAGCCGCTGGCCCGCTACGACCAGGACGGCAATATGGTTCCCTGGTTGGCCGAGAGTGTCCCAACGGTGGACAATGGCGGTGTTTCCGCCGATTTGAAAACCATCACCTGGAAGCTGAAAGAAGGCCTGGTTTGGTCCGACGGCAGCGCAGTGACATCAGCAGACGTCATTTTCTCCTGGAAATACTGCACGGATCCTGAAGGCGGCTGTGCCCAGAGCGAGAAATACAACGATGTTGCCGACGTTAAAGCAGTCGACGACAGAACCGTAACGGTGACATTCGGCGTCGCCAAACCCTTTCCGTACGGGCCGTTTGTCGGTGCACAGGCACCGATCATCCAGGCCGCGCAATTTGCCGATTGCCTGGGCGCAAAGGCACCCGAATGCACGGACGCAAATTTCGGACCGATTGGAACCGGCCCGTTCAAAGTCACGGAATTCCGCCCGAACGACGTGATTTCGTTTGAAGCCAATTCCAACTACCGGGACCCCGCAAAACCGGCCTTTGCGACGGTGACCTTCAAGGGCGGTGGTGACACCGCGGCTGCGGGACGTGCTGTGCTCGAGACCGGTGAATTTGACTATGCCTGGAATATGCAGCTTGCGCCGGATGTGCTTGCCGCGATGGCCTCGAAAGGCAAGGGTCAGGTCGTCTCGGCTTTCGGTACGCTCGTCGAGCGCATCATGATCAATCTGACGAACCCCGATCCGGCGCTGGGTGACGAGCGCGCAACCGCCAAGCACCCGCATCCGTTCCTCTCCGATCCCGCAGTCCGGCAGGCTTTGTCCATGGCGGTCGACCGGGAGCTGCTGGTGGAAATCGGCTACGGTGACGCCGGGCGTCCGACCTGCAATGTCCTGCCCGCACCGGAAATCTACAAATCAACGGCCAATGACGGCTGCATGGCGCAGGACGTGGAAGGTGCAAAGAAGCTGCTCGATGACGCAGGCTGGGTTCCTGGTGCTGACGGTGTGCGTCAAAAGGAGGGCGTGCGATTGTCGATGCTCTACCAGACCTCGACCAATGCTGTCCGTCAGGACTTCCAGGCCCTGATCAAACAGTGGTGGGCCGATATCGGCATCGAAACCGAATTGCGCAACATTGATGCGTCTGTCTTCTTCGGCGGAGACCCTGGCAGCCCTGACACGTTCCAGAAGTTCTACGCGGACATTGAAATGTACGCCAACAACTTCGACGGAACCGACCCGGAATCCTACATGGCCAACTGGGAGTGCAAACAGGCGCCGACTCCTGAAACGCAGTGGCAGGGGAACAACATGCCGCGCTATTGCAGCGAGGATTATGATGCGCTCGTTGCCCAGATGGCCCAGACCGGCAAGCTTGAGGAGCGGGCCAAGCTCGCAAAAGCGATGAATGACAAGCTGATGCAGGAATACATCATTGTTCCGCTGGTCGATCGCGGCCGTGTCTCGGCTCATTCGAACACCCTTGGTGGTGTTGTGCTGAATGTTTGGGACTCCGAACTCTGGAACATCGCCGACTGGAACCGCATGAAGTAACAACGTCGAGGGTGGGATGGGGTGCAATCGTGCTCCGTCCCGCCTGTGCCGCCCCGGTTTTCCGAGGCGCTTTCCGGCTGTGAGATCGAAACGTTGATACCATGCTGACCTATACAATTCGCCGGCTCTTGCTGGCGATCCCGACGCTGATCGCGATCAGTCTGATCATTTTCCTGTTGCTTGATCTGGCGCCAAGTGATCCGACGGCCAATCTGCCGCTGACCATTCCGCCGGATGTGCGTGAAAAGATCCGCCAGTCTCTTGGGCTGGGAGATCCGATCTACATTCGCTATTTGCTGTGGTGCAAGCAGTTCTTCGTCAACGAGCCGCTCAACATGTTGGAGCAGTGGTTCGGCTGGGACATCGGCGGCGACCGGCTGCGGGTGCTCAGCTGGCAGACCCGTTCCCCGGTTGTCGATCTGATCGTTCAGCGCATGCCGCAGACGCTCTGGGTCGTCGGCATGTCCTATGTGGTCGGCGTGTTGATCGCGTTGCCGATCGGCATCATCTCTGCCTATCGGCAATACAGCTGGTTCGATCAGGTCGGAACATTTGTTTCCATGGTCGGATTTTCCGTTCCGACATTCTTCACCGGTGTCCTCGTCATTGTCATTTTCTCAGTCTGGCTCGGCTGGTTCCCGTCGATCTACGACACCACCCACCAGGTGACGGACTGGCAGAGTTTCCTCTTCCAGATAAAGCAGATGATCATGCCGGTCGCGGTTCTGGCGCTGTTCAATGCGGCCCAGATCAGCCGCTTCATGCGCGCCTCCATGCTCGACAACCTCAATCAGGACTATGTGCGGACAGCCAGGGCAAAGGGCATGCGCGAGCGCACCGTTGTCCTGGTCCATGTGCTGCGCAATTCCCTGATACCGGTTGTCACGGTCATCGCGCTTGGTGTGCCGCAGATCTTCGGCGGCGCCATTATCACCGAGCAGGTTTTCAAAGTGAACGGCCTTGGCCAACTCTTGATCATTTCCATTCAGGGTGGTGATCTTCCGACCGTTCAGACGCTCACCTTCATTTTTGCAGTGCTGATTATCCTGTTCAACCTGGTCGCCGACGTCCTCTACGGAGTATTGGACCCGAGGATTCGCTATGACTGATATTGCTCCGGAATCCCTTGCCGAGGCACGGCCGCCGCAATCGCAATGGCGCAATGTCTGGGATCAGTTCAAAACCCACCGCGGCGCGGTCTGGGGCATGGGGTTTTTCATCTTTGTCGTGCTCGCCGTCACGCTCGGACCCTATCTGTGGACCATCGACGCGCAATATATCGACATTCGCGCCCGCAATCAGGGGCCGAACCTGTCTCATCCGCTCGGCACCGATCAGCTCGGGCGGGATACGCTGGCCCGTGTGCTTCAAGGCGGCCAGGTATCCATGGCTGTCGGCATAACGGCAATGGCACTGTCGCTCATTCTGGGCGCGCTCATCGGTGTGGTTGCCGGCTATTTCAAACGGCTGGACGGGGTGCTGATGCGGTTGACAGATCTGTTTCTGGCGCTGCCGCTGCTGCCTTTGCTGCTGGTCATCATCATGCTGTTCCGCGATACGCTGCGCGCAGCGTTCGGTCCGGAGACCGGCATCTTCATGCTGATCGTCTTTGTTATCGGCATTACATCCTGGATGCAGACAGCCCGTATCGTGCGCGGTGATGTGCTGGCCCTGAAGGAGCGCGAATTCGTGATCGCTTCGCGCTCTATCGGAACACCCGCCCGGCGTATGATCTTGAGGCACATCCTGCCAAATGTGCTATCGCCGATAACCGTCTCGGCGACGCTTGGCATTGCCAATGCCATCATTACGGAATCCGCGCTGTCGTTTCTCGGCCTTGGTTTCCCTTCCGACTTTCCCACCTGGGGGAGGCTGCTGTTCGATTCGACCGACTATCTGCAGCAATATCCCGAGCGGGTGCTGTGGCCCGGACTGGCGATATCGCTGACCGTTCTGAGCGTGAACTACATCGGAGACGGTTTGCGCGATGCGCTTGATCCGCGCATCAGGGGCCGGTGAAACACCAATCCGGTCCAGTGTAGCATCACCGCAGGAGCAGATAAGCGCGCCGCCTCGGGCGTTTCTGATATCGCGTTGATATTCAGGCTTTTTGTCTACGTCGACTGCGGCAGATTGAGCGTGAGAGAAACTGGCTGGGGCGGCTGGATTCGAACCAGCGCATGGCGATACCAAAAACCGCTGCCTTACCGCTTGGCTACGCCCCAGCGTTGCCGGGATGCGCGATCCCGACAGGACCCTGCACTTAACATCTCCGGCCAGAATTTCAAGCGCCGAATGGCTAATTCTGGTCGATTGTCCTGCGCAAACACAAAGAGCGAATGTCAGTTCAAACGACACCGTACAAACAGGCTGCGCTCTAACGGGTTTTGTAACGTGACGTCAGTTGCAGGCCAACAATGGCAATCACCATCGTCAGCCAGATCGGATCCATCCGCCGTAAAAAGAACGTCTCAAGGAACGACAGCAGGGTCAAAAATACCAGGATCATCATGAAGAGATCAGCAAGGTTGCGATTGGAATCAAAACGGTTTGACCTGACGTAGTTGACCGCCGGCGCAATGAACAGTGCCCACAACAGGACAACAAAGCCGATTAATCCAGTGGTCAGAGCCATATCGATAAAGTTGTTGTGGCCGTGCACGATGCCGCGGAAATCCCACTGCCATTCATAGGGGTTCTCGATATCAGTGACGACTGGCGTGCCCCAGAAACTGTCGAATCCAGTGCCAAACCAAAGCTCATTGGGAATGTTTTCGATCCCGTATTCCCAAAGGGTCACGCGGCCGGTAAAGCTCGGGTCGGACAAAACCGCTGCAGTGATTTCGGAAAGTGTCGGCGAATAGACGGTGCCGATCGTCAGCATTGCCACGGCCAGAACAGCGATTGCGTAAAGCAGGATTGTCAGCAGCGGCAGCGCGAATAGCCGCCCCGCAAGCACCACCATGATTGAAATGGGCAACAGGCCGTTGGTGGTCTTGGAGCCGGTCTGGATAACGAACACAAATGACAGCACGGCGATTGCGGCCCCGATGCCGCGGAACCCTGAGCGCAAGAGATAAATGCCGAACATGACAAACACCGACAACACCGGGCCGGCGGCGTTTTTGTGGGCAAAATGCCCCCGCCACAGTCCGGCGTGCTGCGCTTCGGACCCGCCTGACCCGTGAATGGAAAGGTCGGGCCACAATAGAATTCCAGAATAGCTGATCGCCAGTACTGTCAGAATTGCCGCCGCGCACACACGTTGAAATGAGCCTTCGTCCGGCGGCAGGAGCACGATGCACGACGCAATAAGTATACAGATCACCGTCAGAACCACCGAACGGACGGCAACCGTGGGGTCCGGCGCAACAGCAACGGATATCGCCAACACAATTGCGATCCCGATCCAGGACGGCGACAGAAATATACGCAATAGCCGATGGTTGACGAGGGTTGCGAGTGCAATTGTCGAGATTGTCCCCGCGATCAGATAACCAACCTGATTGAGCGTATCGCCCTGTTCCGGCTTCAGATCGATAATGCTGACATAATTGAACGGCCGAAGCGTCAACATGAGCAGGCACAGAGCGCTGTAGGCGAGCAGATTTGCCGCCAGCCTTTTCAGCTCGTACAGCGATGCGGCGTCCAGCTCCGCACGTTGCCCGTGATTTGCGATCGTCATCGCCTTTTCCTGCGCCTGCCGGTTCCCATGTTCGCTTCGCGGTTGGCGACCAGCGCCCCGCTACATCCATCCGACAGTTGCCGAATATGGTTAAGGCTTTGTTTACCGATGGGGGAGAAAGGGCCAAATCCAGTTGATTGCGCCAGTTCGTCAGTGCGTCAACGGTCGGAATGTTCCCAGTTCGGGTTGATCCAGGGCTGCAGGTTGGAACGGGGCAGGGGCTGCGTTTCGAGGATATGGTCCGAGGCCTTTTCGCCGACCATGATCGAGGGCGCATTCAGATTGCCGTTCGTGATATCGGGAAATATGGACGAATCCGCGACACGTAACCGGTCGACACCAATAACCCAGCAATGCGGATCGACGACACTCATTGCATCGTCGGCGCGGCCCATCCGGCACGTGCCGCAGGGGTGATATGCACTTTCCACATGTTCCGAGATGAAGGCATCCAGCTCCTCGTCCGATTGCACGTCCTTGCCCGGAGAAATTTCACGGCCGCGGTAGGCATCGAATGCAGACTGCGCGAAGATTTCGCGTGTGAGGCGAATGCAATGCCGGAAATCCCCCCAGTCGGATGGATCACTCATATAGTTGAAGCGAATAATCGGCGCCTCGTACGGATCGGAAGACCTGAGAGCAACGCTGCCCCTGGATTTTGAGCGCATTGGTCCGACATGGGCCTGGAACCCGTGCGCCTTGGCCGCCGCCCTGCCGTCGTAGCGAATGGCGACGGGCAGAAAATGATACTGGATATCAGGGTATTTGACACCTGCGCGAGAGCGCAGGAAGGCTGCGGCCTCGAAATGGTTGGACGCCCCCAGACCGGACTTGAAAAACAGCCATTCGGCGCCGATCAATCCCTTTGAGACCAGGTTCAGCTTTGAATAAAGCGTAATCGGCTGGGTGCATTCCTGCTGCACGTAAAGTTCAAGGTGATCCTGCAGGTTCGAGCCGACGCCGGGCCGGTCGGCGATGACATCGATGCCCAGTTCGCTGAGCTGCTTTGCCGGACCGATGCCGGAAAGCATCAGCAACTTTGGCGAGTTGAAGGCCGAGGCCGCGACGATGACCTCGCGGTTTGCGCGGATGGTCTCGATCTTTCCGCCGCGTCGCACTTCCACCCCGATCGCCTTGCCGTCCTCGATCACAATCTTGCGGGCAAATGCCTTGACAAGTTGCAGATTGGACCGTTTGAGCGCCGGTCTCAGATAGGCATTGGCCGCTGACCAGCGCTTGCCGCGATAGATGGTCTGCTCCATCGGGCCGAAGCCTTCCTGCTTTTCGCCATTGTAGTCTTCGGTCATTTCGAAACCGGCTTGAGAACCGGCTTCGATAAATGTCTGAAACAGCGGGTTCTTGCGGTCGCCGCGTTTGACATGCAGCGGGCCGGAATGTCCCCGCCATCCGTTTTGGCCGCCATGCGACGTTTCCATCTTCTGGAAATAGGGCAGTACGTCTGCATAGGACCAACCGTCGGCGCCGGCTTCCTCCCAGCTGTTGAAGTCCTCGGCATGGCCGCGCACATAGACCATTCCGTTGATCGACGAGGATCCGCCGACGACCTTGCCGCGCGGTGCGGCCAGCCGCCTGCCACCCAGATGCGGTTCCGGTTCCGTCTGATAGCCCCAGTCGTAGAGCCCCATATTCATCGGGTACGAAAGGGCCGCCGGCATCTGGATAAACGGACCGACATCGGATCCGCCATATTCCAGCACGATGACTGAGTATTTGCCGTCTTCCGAAAGACGGTTGGCCATCGCGGAGCCTGCGGATCCGGAGCCTATGATGATAAAATCAGCTTGCATTGTCATTCTTTTCCAACCGCATCAGTACGGGCTGTCGACCGGGCCGGTCGCCACGTAGACACTCTTGATTTGACTGTAATATTCAATCGCTGCGCGGGAGTTTTCGCGGCCGACTCCGGAGCGCTTGTAGCCACCGAACGGCGCTTCCACCGGCGCGAGATTGTAGGTATTGATCCAGCAGCTGCCGGCCTGGAGCGCTGCGATCACCCGGTGCGCGCGCGTCAGATCGCTGGTAAACACGCCGGCCGAAAGGCCGAATTCCGTGTCATTAGCCCGGCCAACGACTTCATCTTCCTCATCAAATGTCAGAACACTCATCACCGGCCCGAAGATCTCTTCGCGGGCAATGCGCATGTTGTCGGCAACACCGGAAAATACAGTCGGTTCGACAAAGAATCCGTTTTCCATGCCCTGCAGCGAAAGGCGCTTGCCGCCGGTTATCATATGCGCACCTTCCTCATTGCCGACCGCGATATAGTCCATGACCTTGTCGCGTTGAGCTGAGCTGACAAGCGGTCCCATCTGGGTTGCTTCATCCTGCGGGTCGCCAATTTTGATGGCCTCGGTACGGGCAATCAGCTTGTCAAGAAATTCGTCCATTCGTGCGCGCTGAACAAAGACGCGCGTCCCGTTGGAGCAGACTTGACCGCTCGAATAGAAATTGCCGAGCATGGCGCCGCCGATGGCGTCATCCATGTTGGCATCTTCAAAAACGATAAGAGGGGACTTGCCGCCAAGTTCCATCGTTACGTGCCGAATGCCTGCCGCCGCCGCCGCCATGACCTTCTGCCCCGTCGGCACTGAACCTGTCAGTGAAACCTTGTCGACATTTGCATGGGTGCTGAGCGCTGCGCCGACATTGCCGTAGCCCTGAACAACGTTGTAGACGCCGGCTGGAAGCCCGGCCTCACAGAGGATTTTCGCCACTTCCAGGGCGCAGAGCGGTGTCGTTTCGGAGGGTTTGAACACAATCGAATTGCCGCAGGCAAGGGCAGGGGCGCCCTTCCAGCAGGCGATCTGCGTCGGATAGTTCCAGGCGCCGATGCCGACACATACGCCGAGCGGTTCGCGCCGCGTATAGACAAAATCGCCGCCGAGATCGATGTGTTCACCGTTGATCGCCGCGGCAAGCCCGCCGAAATATTCCAGTGCGTCGGCGCCGGATGTGGCATCGGCCACCAGCGTTTCCTGCAATGGCTTTCCGGTATCGTAGCTTTCCAGCTCCGACAGCGCCTGATTGCGCTCGCGGATGATATCCGCGGCACGCCGCAGAACGCGCCCGCGCTCTGTGCCGGTCATTCTTGCCCAGACCTTCTGACCTTCCACGGCGGCCGAAATCGCCTGCTCGATGATCGTCGGCGTGGCCGAGTGCAGCCGCGCTATAACTTCTCCCGTCGCCGGGTAGATGCATTCAATGACTTCGCCTTCGCTGTCCTCGACGAACGCGCCGTTGATGAAGTGCGAAGCTTCAGGTTGGTGTCTCATCAGTGATACTCGCCCTATTCGCCTCGGGGAAAGCGCTTGCTTTCTTCCAGATCGTTCAAATCCATGTGGTTGCGCATGTAGCGTTCGGACGCCTTTTGCAGCGGCTGGTAGTCCCACGGATAGTAGGAACCGTTGCGCAGGGCTTCATAGACGACCCAGCGCCGTGCCTGGCTTTCGCGTACCTGGGCATCGAACTGCTCCATGTTCCAGCGTGCCGCCATCTGTTCGGTGAAACTGGCCAGTACGTCGCTGTATTGCGGGTCTGCCGCCAGATTGTTCTGTTCCTGCGGGTCCGCCTCGAGATCGAAGAGTTGCGGCGGGTCAAGTTCGCAGTGAACATATTTGTGCTTTCCGTCACGTATGCACACCAGCGGTGCATAGGATCCTTCGGCCGCGTACTCCATCAGCACCGGAGAAGCGCGCGCACTGCCGCCAACCATCGGCAGCAGGCTTTCGCCATCGGTCCACGGCCCGACTTCCTCGAGATCGATGCCGGCCAGGTCCGCAAGTGTTGGGTTGATGTCGAGATTGGAAACCGGAGCGTCATGTCGACCGGGGTCGATGCCCGGACCGGCGATCATTAGGGGTACTCGCACCGATCCCTCGTAAAAGCTCATCTTGAACCAGAGGCCGCGCTCGCCCAGCATGTCGCCGTGGTCCGAACAGAAAATGACGACGGTGTCGTCACGCATGCGCGTGGCTTCAAGCACACCGATCAGTTCACCGACCTTGTCGTCCAGATAAGAGATATTGGCGAAATAGCCGCGCCGCGAGCGGCGCACGTCCTCGGCCGATATGTCGAAGCTCTTGTAGTCATTGGCAAGATACAGGCGCTTCGAGTGCGGATCCTGGTCTTCAAAAGATATTGGCGCGACTTCGGGTTCGAGATGCGGGCAATCTTCGTAAAGATCCCAGTATTTACGCCGCGCAACATAGGGGTCGTGCGGGTGTGTGAATGAAACCGTCAGACACCAGGGCCTGGCATCCGGATCATCGGACGTCCGGGCCAACTGGTAGAGTTTCTGCATGCCGTGGAATGCGACTTCGTCGTCATATTCCATCTGGTTGGATATTTCCGCGACGCCGGCTCCGGTAACGGAGCCCAGGTTGTGATACCACCAATCGATGCGTTCGCCAGGTTTGCGGTAATCCGGCGTCCAGCCAAAATCGGCCGGATATATGTCCGTCGTCAGGCGCTCTTCGAAACCGTGCAGTTGATCCGGCCCGACGAAATGCATCTTGCCGGACAGACAGGTGTGATAGCCGCCCCGCCGCAGATGGTGGGCAAAGGTCGGAATGTCCGAGGTGAATTCGGCGGCATTGTCGTAGACACGGGTTCGGCTCGGTAACTGGCCTGACATGAACGACGCGCGTCCCGGGGCGCAAAGCGGAGAGGCGGTGTAATTGTTGACGAACCGCGCAGACCGCTGTGCCAGCAACTTCAGATGTGGCGCGTGCAGCCAACTGGCCGGGCCATCGGGGAATAGCGTGCCGTTGAGCTGATCCACCATGATGATCAGAATGTTTGGCCTCTCACGCATCGTCTTGTCCTTTGTTCGCCGGAGCAGGTGATGGGTTCGTTCGCGGGAACCGTGCCCTCTGTAGTTATTTTTAATTGGTCGTTCATTCAAGAAAAATCTGCTGCGTGGCATCAGGCGAAAGATAGTGTGGATTGTTGACGCCCTCCGCTGCTGCCGTGGATTTGCAACGCCGGAAGCAATCATCATCGGATTTTGTACCGTCAAATATTGTTGGGCCAAGCGGAAAATGGGTGCGTCTTATTTGATTGATTTTGCCGGCAGACTGGGTATGGCTTGATGGTCCAGAGTTTCAGACAGCGGTAGAGGTGAGCCATGCTGACAAAGACGGAGTTTTACATTGACGGCGAATGGGTCAAACCCGCTGAGCCGAAAGAATGCGACGTCATCAACCCGGCGACCGAAGAGGTCTGCGCCGTCATTTCCCTTGGCTCCGAAGCCGATGTCGATCATGCGGTTGCCACGGCAAAAAAGGCCTTTAGCAGCTACAGCCAGACCAAACTGGAAGAGCGGGTCGCCCTCATCGAAAATCTGCTGGAAATCATGGGCCGACGCAACGAAGATATGGCGCAGGCAGTCTCGACAGAAATGGGCGCACCCATTTCACTGGCCCGCGGCGCTCAGGCCGGCTCCGGTCCGTTTCATGTCAAAGGTTTTCTCAAGGCGCTGGCGAAATACAATTTCGAAGAGGATTTTAATGACAGGGGCGAGCACATAGTGCATGAGCCGATCGGCGTGTGCGGGCTGATCACGCCCTGGAACTGGCCGGTCAACCAGATTGCGCTCAAAGTGGTGCCGGCGCTCGCGGTTGGCTGCACCTGCGTTCTGAAACCGAGCGAAATCGCACCGCTATCGGCGCTCGTGTTCGCTGAAATGATCGATGAGGCAGGCTTTCCCAAGGGCGTCTTCAATCTCGTCAACGGCGAGGGAATTGTTGTTGGCGAGGCCATGTCCCGCCACCCGGACATCGACATGATGTCCTTCACCGGTTCCACCCGCGCCGGTACAGCCGTTTCAAGGGCGGCCGCCGACAGCGTCAAGCGCGTTGCGCTGGAACTGGGCGGCAAGTCGCCGAATATCGTCTTTGAGGACGCCGATCTCGAAGCGGCCATCAAAAGTGGCGTTTTCGGCTGCTTCGGAAATACGGGCCAGTCCTGCAACGCGCCGACCAGAATGCTTGTCCAGCGTTCCGTGTATGAGGATGCAGTCGCGCTCGCCGGGCAATATGCGAACAAGGTCGTGGTGGGCGACCCGACCCAGGAGGGCCGCCACATCGGGCCACTGGTCAGTGAGGTTCATTTCAACAAGGTCCAGGGCCTCATCAACAAAGCGATCGAGGAGGGCGCGCGCGTGGTCGCTGGCGGTTTGGGTAGACCGGATGGCTTCGAGCGCGGCTATTTTGTCAAGCCGACCGTCTTTGCTGATATCGACAACGACATGACCATCGCCCGCGAAGAGGTGTTCGGCCCGGTTCTGGCGATGATCCCGTTTGAGACCGAGGAAGAGGCAATTTCTATTGCCAACGACACGCCCTACGGACTTTCAGCCTATGTGCAGACAGCGGATCAGGCCAAGGCCCGCCGCGTTGCCAGGCAGTTGCGTGCGGGCATGGTCCAGATCAACGGTACCGATCACCCGGCCGGCAGCCCCTTCGGCGGTTACAAACAGTCAGGCAACGGCCGCGAGGGCGGACGCTGGGGCCTTGACGATTTCCTCGAAGTCAAGGCGATCAGCGGGTACAGACGCGCCAACCATTGAGAAGGATGGCAGCGTGTGCGCTGCAACATCGATGTTGCAATCGCCGTCTGGAATTGTTAAGCCTTGAACAATATGGGCCGGTTTAGGATTGGACCGGCCTACTTGTTTGCAGTGCTCCCCCGCAGGCCTATATGGGAGAATTGGAACAATGGCTCCGGTCAGCGCACAGTCTGAACCGGACGCGAGGCGGAGATGATGTCATGACAGCTTGCATTACCGGATGGGCACATTCGAAATTCGGAAAACTTGAAGGCGAGACGGTAGAAAGCCTTATCATCGGCGTGGCTTCTGAAGCAATTGAGCATTCCGGCCTTGAGGCCGCGGACATCGATGAAATCGTGCTTGGACACTTCAATGCCGGTTTCAGCCAGCAGGATTTCACCGCAAGTCTTGTTCTCCAGGCGGACGACAATCTGCGCTTCAAGCCGGCAACGCGTGTTGAAAACGCCTGTGCCACCGGTTCGGCCGCCATCCATCAGGGACTGAAAACCATCAAGGCCGGCAATGCCCGCAACGTACTGGTCGTCGGCGTCGAGCAAATGACCACAACGCCGGGGCCGCAGATCGGTGAGAATCTGAAAAAGGCATCCTATCTGCCTGAAGACGGCGACATTCCAGCCGGTTTTGCGGGCGTTTTCGGTCAGATCACCGATGCCTATTTCCAGCGCCACGGTGACCAGTCGGATGCCCTGGCAATGTTGGCATCGAAGAATCACAAGAACGGTGTCGGCAATCCTTATGCCCAGATGCGCAAGGATCTGGGCTATGATTTCTGCCGCAATGAGAGCGACAAGAATCCGTTTGTGGCGGGACCGCTGAAGCGTACCGATTGCTCGCTCGTGTCAGATGGCGCAGCTGCCATCGTTTTAACCGACCTCGAAGCCGCCATGCGCGCGCCGCGCGCGGTAATGTTCCGTGCGGCCGAACATGTTCAGGACTTCCTGCCCATGTCGAAGCGCGACATATTGCTTTTCGATGGCTGTGAGGAAGGCTGGAAAAGGGCGCTGAAGAACGCAGGTGTTACGCTCGACGAGCTCTCCTTCGTCGAAACGCACGATTGCTTCACCATTGCGGAGCTGATTGAATATGAAGCCATGGGGCTTGCCAAGCGCGGGCAGGGCGGTGCTCTCGCCATGTCCGGCGAGACAGCCAAGGATGGCCGCCTGCCGGTCAACCCGTCGGGCGGATTGAAGTCCAAGGGACATCCGATCGGTGCGACGGGCGTTTCCATGCATGCGCTGACAGCCATGCAGCTTTGCTGCGAGGCTGGCGATATCCAGGTCGACGGCGCCACCCTCGGCGGTATCTTCAACATGGGCGGAGCCGCGGTCGCCAACTATGTTTCCATCATGGAACGGGTGCGCTGATCAGGGGCACAGTCTGACAGCCGCCGTTCTTCTATCCCGGCGCGTGAAACACGGTCACTACAACTTTTCGCGCATTGGCCTGCTCCACGGATAATCCGGACCAGTCCTGAATGCAGGGACAACAAACCGGATAGAATCGGCTATACAGTGGAAAACCCAGTTGCAGGAGGTATCAAATGACCGTTCTGGTTACCGGTGGCGCCGGTTATATCGGCAGTCACATGGTCTGGCGCCTGCTGGATGCCGGCGAAACGGTGGTGGTCGTTGACAGGCTTTCTACCGGATTCGATTGGGCAGTTCCCACCGAAGCCAATCTGGTTGTCTGCGACATCGGCGATCAGCAGCAGATTGAAGCCCTGTTGCGTGAACACACGATAAATGCGGTCTTTCACTTTGCGGGTTCGATCGTTGTACCGGAATCCGTCACCGATCCGCTTGGCTACTACCTCAACAACACCGTGAATTCGCGCTCGCTGATGGAGGCATGCGTCAACGCCGGTGTGTCGCATTTTGTCTTTTCGTCGACTGCGGCGGTGTACGGAACCCCGGACGCAATGGAGCTGGTCTCCGAAGAAGCCGCACTGAGACCGGAATCGCCCTATGGAACGTCGAAACTCATGACGGAGATGATGTTGCAGGACGTCGCCGCCGCCCATCCGATGAACTACGCCTGCCTGCGGTACTTCAACGTCTCTGGCGCGGATCCCGCCGGCCGCACCGGCCAATCGACACGCGATGCGACGCATTTGATCAAGGTGGCAACGCAGGCGGCACTTGGAAAACGGCCCTACCTGCAGGTTTACGGTACCGATTATCCAACCCCCGACGGCACGTGCATACGCGATTACATCCACGTGACCGATCTGATTGAGGCGCATTATCTGGCGCTGCGGCATTTGCGTGAGACCGGCGAGAACTTGGTTGTCAATTGCGGTTACGGCCACGGCCAATCGGTGCTTGAGGTCATCGAAACGGTCAAACGCGTCAGCGGTTCGGATTTCGAGGTTCGAACGGCTGAAAGGCGGGCCGGAGACACGGTGACCATTGTTGCCAATTCGGACCGCATCCGCGAACAGCTTGAATGGGCACCCCGGTTTGATGATCTTGACAACATCGTCACACACGCCCTGCAATGGGAAGAGGCTCTGAAGCGACGCAACAGCTGATCTGCGGGGAATGCACATTGGCGCAGCCGGCAGCCTCGCTCTAAATCCGCGCCAGCTTTCGACCGGCTCTGATGATGCGCCGGCGGATCCAGCTCTTTCGCCGGAACGCTTCTTCATCCGAGCGCTTCTGTGCGTAGTAGTCGATCGGCCACGGGGTTCCTTCGCTTACCTTGCAGTAAACAATGCCCCAGGCAAGCGTCTGCGGATCGATCCACGGCTTCGTTGCACCCGCGAAGTGCAGGATATTTGGCAGATAAAATGACGGGTTGGAACGTCCATCGCGTTCCATGTAGTTGAACCTTTTCTCAAGGTCGGCGGTTTTGTCCTTAAGGCTCAGATTTAGCGCGCATTGATCTTTCCAAAGCATGTCGCCGAGTACATTTTGCAGGTATTCGAGCGCAGTCTGACCTGTATTCTGTCGCCGCCACTCAACCAGATCAATCAGCATCACGCCGGAGTTGAAGTACTGTTCCTCGGAAACGCCATACTTTCCCAGGTGAGACATCGGTTCGCGCGCAACCGCGGCGACATTTCCGTTCAGCTCGAAGTCAACCAGCTCATCAAGGGGCAACAACACGAGTGTATCCACGTCCAGATATAAAACCCGGTCAATGTCGGCGGGAAGAACCGACTCCATCAGACAACGGTACAGGGCCGCGACCGGCAGATGTTTTGCATTCAGGTGGGAACGAACATCCGGGAGTTTTTCAAGGGCGATGTCGAAGAAGTGAACCTGCAGACCCAGACGATTCGAAAACACCAGCAGCTTGGATTTGTGGTCTTCGCTCAGGCCGCTTTCCAGTACGTGGACAATCGGGTCCAGATGGCGGTTGCTGGTGATGACAGATCTCATCATACATGACAAAGGGCCAACGCTATTGTTGTCCGTTGCGGCTACAAAATGAAACGCCATGGGCTTCCCCGAACAGAACCGCTGTTGTTACGATGATGGGATGTGCCGGTTCTCCAGCCGACATATCACCAAAAAAATCGGGCCCGCTTTCGCAGGCCCGGTTGAATATTCAGTTCACTAGCCACTAGTTCAGCGGCACCGAACAGATCATTCGTGTGTGATTGCTGTTGATATAGCAATGCGCCGGGATCGGACCTGCCGGTATCGGATAGATATAGGTTTGCTGTGGCTGGTTCGAGCTGGCTGCCGCCGCACCCACAACGGCCCCCGTGGCAAAGGCTGCACCCGGATAATAGTACGGGTGATACGGAGGATAGGGCGGGTAAGGATGATAGGGGTGATAGTGACATTTCGGATCCTGGGGTGCGTGATAGCAATACGGGCCAGGAACCGGGTGGTATGGATGGTAGGGATGATACGGATGGTAAGGGTGATACGGGTAGTATCCGGCCCGATGGCCCGATACCGGATGATTGTATAAACGCGGCCCATGGTCGACGAAAACCGCCACATTCTCTGCGTTTTCAGGCAGTTTGCCTGACAAGACCTTCACGCCGTACTGGACGCTGGTGCCGTCAACCTTGGCACTGGTGAGTTCGACAATGGCCGGTGCTTCGCTGGTGTTTGCCAGGACAGAAATCGCCGCGTTGGGCGGATCGGATGCAAACGGGCCGTCCGGTGGGTTCCAAAGGTTCGCAAAAACTCCAGTGGGCACCTGTCCCGTCAGCCGGTAGGGCCGGTCACTGAAAAAGATAGTGGAGGGTGCGACACCCTGCAGCGTAAGCGTTGTGCCGTCATACTGCATCGAGCTTGCCTGCTGGACATATTCATAGACTGGTGCCGGAGCCGAAGGTACCGGCAGCGGTGCCGGTTGACCCGCATCCTGTGCATGTGCGAGCCCGGCACTGATTGCAATTAATACAGCGCCGAAAAGGGCGGATAGTCTGTACATGCGTCATTCCTCCAGGTTGAGTTTATATTCAACACTACACTTGATAATTGGCCTATTGTCTACAGACCGGAACAATCAAATATTGTCCCGGTCGGTCCTTTCCGCCCTGCGGAGTTTCTCGTCCAAGCGATTGGCGTAACGCCTCGGCGGAGCGGTAAGAAGGCTCTCCCATATTTTAGATTGCGGGCTCTGCGCACCATACCACCGCCTGTACATGGACGATCCGGCTGGCTGTATTGCGTCAAGGGGACTGACCCGTGGGCAATTGTCAGCAAGCCAAACTCCGGCTAATTGGAAGTGGAAGCAGAATTTGAGGCGAATTGATGACCAATCCGGTAGTGGTGGAAGTGACCCGAGGCGGCCGTGTTGAAAGCACGCATCGTGCATCGGCGGTTGTTGTCGACAGCAATGGGAAGACGTTGTTTGCCATCGGCAGTATCGAGGCGCCTGTTTTCCCGCGCTCAGCAGTCAAAGCCATGCAGGCTTTGCCTTTGGTCGAAAGCGGTGCCGCTGACGCCCATGGATTTGGCGACCGTGAATTGGCGCTTGCATGTGCCTCCCATTCGGGGGAGCCCGAGCACGCGGAGCTTGCCGGATCCATGCTTGCCGCCGCGGGCCGCACCGAAACTGCGTTGGAATGCGGTTGCAGTTGGCCAATGAACCAAACGGCGATGATCGCTCTGGCAAAGTCCGGTGAAGACCCCTCGCAGCTTCACAACAATTGCTCCGGCAAACATGCGGGCTTCATATGTACCGCCTGCCACCTCGGTATCGACCACAC
Source organism: Hyphomicrobiales bacterium (assembly GCA_024244645.1). Taxonomy (GTDB): domain Bacteria; phylum Pseudomonadota; class Alphaproteobacteria; order Rhizobiales; family Rhizobiaceae; genus Hoeflea_A. The sequence continues at coordinate 67,714 of JAAEOH010000048.1, read as the reverse complement.
TGGATACGTCAACTACGATCACGCTGTGCAGGGTGGCATTCGGGAGACAATGGCGGATCTGACCGGCGAACATCTGGGTGTCGACAATTGCGGCACAGACGGCTGTTCCATTCCGACCTATGCGGTGCCATTGACGGCATTGGCGCAGGGTTTTGTGAAAATGGTAACCGGAAAAGGCCTCCAACCGGTCCGTGCAAAAGCGGCTCGGCGGCTCATCAACGCCTGCATGGCGGAACCGTTTTTTGTGGCCGGCACGAAGCGGACCTGCACCCGCCTTATGAAGACCATGCCCGGTCGCATTTTTGCTAAGACGGGTGCCGAGGGCGTCTTCTGTGCGGCATTGCCGCAAGAGGGCATTGCCATTGCCGTCAAGTGCGATGATGGCACGAAACGGGCTGTGGATGCGACGGTGGCGGCGCTTATTGCGCGGTATTTGGACGCCGGCGACGACATGCGCGAAAGATTGCGGGCCCAGTCAAAATGGACAATGAAGAACTGGAAAGGGATTGATGTGGGGACGGTTGGCGTCACCGACGCTCTGTCCTGACCTGATTGGTTTCAACCGGATTCAGTTTGTTCAAAAGGGACCCTAAAGTACTGTATTTCCTGAAACATCAAGGTGACCATATCGATCCGCTCCACCCTTTGTCAGGTCTCCAGTCGCCGGATCCTTCCACAAAAAGCCGACAACCGCGCCGCGCAGGGTGTTCTGGAAGACATTGTTGCTGATCTGCGTCGCCCGCGCACCTTCCGCAACCGTGACGGCGATCCCGATCGCGCTGTTGCGGACAACATTTCCTGTGGCAACCACACCGCGCAGATAGGGCCCCCAGCCGAGCAGCATGCCGGCACGCGGCGCATTGTCGATGACATTTCCGGTTACCGCCGTGTCGGCCTCGACGCCGATACCCCAACCGAAGCCGAAACCCTCCTCGGGATAGGGGCCTTCCGTGCTCAAATTGCGAATGAGATTTCCACTGACGGTGGCAAGGCGGCCGCCCTCATTGAAATTGGCGATGGATATTCCGTTGGCCGCACCATCGATGAGATTGTTGGCGACAACGGCACCCTCGAAGGAAAATTCCGAATAGATCGCCGTTTCGCCGCTGTTGTGGCACTGGTTGCCGACGATTTGCACATCCGACCCGCTGTTGGAGCGAATGGCTGAAAAAGCGCAGCGGCTAAGCGTATTGTTGGCGATCAGAACATTGTCCGCCCTGAAGACATTGATACCATTACCATATTGTCCGGTTCCGCGGGACCTCGCACCGATGTGTTCGATACGGTTTCCGGTGACAAGGCTTCCGTCCGGTCCGGCCCGCCAGCGATGCACAAGAATGCCGCCGTTGGCGCATTCGGCGATTTCATTGTCCGCGAAACGAAATCCGCTGCCTTCGACGCAGTAGATGGCGGCGTCCGCAGCCCCCGTAATCCGGCTGCGGGCAATTGATCCGCCGCTTGCCTCCAGCGAAACGGCATGTTTGCGGCTGCCCAGGATTTCACAGTTTTCAATGTTGATATTGCCCGTCCCGGTGACCTGAACTGTCGCCTGCGCATAGTCCGCAAGCCACCGGTTAGCGCCATCGATCGTCAATTCGGAGAGGCTGATATGTTCGGCATTTTCGGCCAGAATGAAATGCCCCTCGCCGCCATAGACCAGCCGGGTCGCTCCGGCGATGCCGGACAGGTGTACGAATTTCGGAAGATTCAGATTTGAAACGAGGTAGGTGCCTGGCGGCAAAAATACCGGTTTGCGCTCCGCTGCTGCGCGGGCCAGAATATCATTGAGCTCGCGACTCTGATCGTCGGTGCCGCCCGGGCGCATGCCAAGATCGACAGCATCCAGCGAGCCGCGCAGATCGGCCAGTTTCGTCACCGGAGATTGCGCCCGGATGGCGGCAGTGCCGCCTAGCAGGGCGGTTCCGGCTGTCAGCAAAAAGGAGCGGCGTGTCGTCATCGTCCTGTCATCGTCTGCCCGCTGACACCTATGTCAGGCGGATAAAAGGCAATTCATCCTGCCAGACAGCCTATCGGGGTAATGTAAACAGATCATGGATGACTATTTGGTCTTGCGCGGCGGCTTGCCGGCCCGCGGCCCCTCGGGGACTCATGTAGCAGCGAATTCCCGCCCGCCGGATCGCCTTACGCCGGCTCCCACAATTCCACCGGGTTGCCCTCAGGATCGTGCAAACGGGCAAAGCGGCCATTGGGGAACGTCTCGGCATTGACCTCGACTTCAATGCCGGCGGATCGCAGCTGGCAACCATTGCATCCAGATCACGCACCCGGAAACTGATCATCCACTGTTGTTCCGGTCGGCCGAAATAATCCGTATTTTTGTCGAATGGCGCAAATACGGTGGGTCCGGCTGCCTGCTGCCAGCATTCTTAATCGTAACTTTGAGGTACTTCCGACACCCCAGGTGTTCGGCATACCATTGGGCGAGGGCCTTGGGATCGTCTGCGCGAAAGAACAGGCCGCCCATTCCAAGAACCTTTTCCATGCCAAACCCCTTGCAAATTTTTCTTCAGTTCCTGGCAGGTTATCCCGCCCGGCAGCAGGATCAAAATTCTGCCGTCGAAATAATTCACGCTCATATGACTTCCGTAATTGTCCAACAGCGGAAGCGCTCCTATAAAAGACGGACAAAATTAATGGGGACGGGGCAAATCATGCTTCAAGACGGAAAACTGTATCTCGGAACAAGCCGCAATCCGGATGATTCCATCAATCAGGGTGAATATCTCGATCTGGGGTATGCCAACCGCCACGGTCTGATTACCGGGGCAACCGGAACCGGCAAGACCGTCACCCTGCAAATCCTCGCCGAAGGATTTTCGAATGCCGGCGTTCCGGTCTTCTGTGCCGATGTGAAGGGTGACATTTCGGGCATCGCGGCAATCGGCGAATACAAGGACTTCCTTGAAAAAAGGGCCTCGATGATTGGCCTCGATCCCTATACGTTCCAGGAGTTTCCGGTGGTCTTCTGGGATCTCTTCGGCGAAAAGGGCCACCGCATTCGTACCACCCTGACCGAAATGGGCCCGCTTCTTCTGTCCCGCCTGATGGATATGACGGACGCGCAGGAAGGCGTCCTGAACATCGCCTTCAAGATTGCCGACGAGAACGGCCTGGCGCTGCTCGACATGAAGGACCTGCAGGCAATGCTGTCCTATATGGGCGAGCACAGCAAGGAACTGACCATCGTTTACGGCAATATTTCCAAGCAGTCGATTGGCGCCATTCAGCGCGACCTGCTTGTTCTTGAACAACAGGGTGCGGAAAAATTCTTCGGCGAACCGGCGCTGAAGATCAGTGACATGATGCGCACGACGCCGGACGGACGCGGTGCAATCAGCGTGCTTGCCGCGGATCAGCTTATGATGAACCCGCGGCTCTACGGCACATTTCTTCTGTGGATGCTGTCGGAGTTGTTCGAGGAGCTCCCGGAAGTCGGTGATCCGGACAGGCCGCGCCTGGTGTTCTTTTTCGATGAAGCGCATCTGCTGTTCAATGATGCGCCGAAAGCTCTGATCGAGCGGATCGAGCAGGTTGTCCGCCTCATTCGCTCAAAGGGCGTGGGCATCTATTTTGTCACGCAAAACCCGCTTGATGTGCCCGAGACCGTTCTGTCGCAGCTGGGCAACCGCATCCAGCATGCGCTGCGGGCCTATACGCCGCGCGAACAGAAGGCGGTCAAGACGGCAGCCGATACTTTCCGTCCAAATCCTGATTTTGACTGTTTCGAGGCAATCACCAAGCTTGGCGTCGGCGAAGCGCTGGTTTCGACGCTCGAATCGAAAGGCGTGCCGTCGGTCGTACAGCGCACGCTGATCCGGCCGCCGTCGTCGCGGCTTGGTCCGCTGACCGACAGCGAGCGGCGCAAAACCGTGGATGTCAGTCCTCTTGCGGGTGTTTACGATGAGGATACCGATCGCAATTCGGCATTCGAAATCCTCAAAAAACGCGCCGAAGATGCTGCGGAGGCGGAAGAGGAAAGACGCCGCCAGGAAGAGGACGACGACGAGGAGATCCAGGAAAGCCGTCGTTGGACACTGCCCGGTTTTGGTGACGATGACGATGATGACGACTACGACGATCGCGGCCGCAAGAAGTCGTCCCGCAGGCGCAAAACGCGTTCACGCCGGCGTTCCAACCGCCAGACCGTGGCTGAAGCGGCGATGAAATCGGCGGCAAGGTCTGTTGCGACCACATTGGGCAAGGCGCTGGTGCGCGGCATTCTGGGTAGCCTGAAAAAGGGTTTCTGATCGGCGGCACGGCATGGGGGCGCCGCCCGCATGCCGCGATCACTCTGATCAGAGCTGCTGCAAATTCGGCAACACCACGTCAGGTGAATAATCCAGATATTCGTCGGGGTTCGATGTGCGGTTGATCCACACCGCCCGGAAGCCGAATTTCTTGGCGCCGGCAACGTCCCACCGGTTTGATGACTGGAAAGAAACCGCTTCCGGATAGAGCCGGTAGGCTGTGGTCACCATCTCGTAGACGGCAGGTGTCGCTTTGAAAGTCCGCAGTTCGTCGACGGAAAACACGTCATCCAGTATTGTGTCGAGCGCAGCGTTTTTGACCGCTGAAGCGAGCATCTCCGGTGAACCGTTGGACAAAATGGCAAGTTTCGCGCCGCGATCCTTGAGCGCTTTCAAAACCGTCGGCACTTCTTCATAACAATCAAGTTTCCAGTATGCCTCAAGCAGTGTGTCCCTGTGGGATGGGTTGATGTCGGGAAAGCGCGCCAGCGCGAAATCGAGCGCCTGTTCGGTCAGCTGCCAGAAATCAACATAGGCGCCCATCAGCGACCGCACCCAGGAATATTCGAGCTGCTTGTTGCGCCATACCTCGGACATGAGCTGTCCGTCTGGCCCAATGTCGGCGGCATGGCGACGCACCGCAGCATGAACATCGAACAATGTGCCGTAAGCGTCGAAAACATAAGCCGCGTGGGGATTTGCGGGAGGCATTTGATACGTCCTTTCATTTTGCGCTGCAGCATGTTCCGGCTTTCCCGGTTCGTCAAGGGTCTTTAGGTCGCGGGATATTGACCTTGCCGGCACGATGAACTTGAGTATGGGCAGCAGTTTCGGCCACTCGGCCCAATGATGTTGAGGATGTTTTGATGACAGTAGTATCCGCCGTGCAATCAACGACATGGACTTTCGTTGACGGAGACTGGCACGAGGGCAATGTGCCGCTCGTGGGTCCGCGCTCGCATGCCATGTGGCTCGGCACGTCAGTGTTTGATGGTGCCCGGTGGTTTGAGAACGTCGCCCCGGACCTTGATCTGCATAGCGAGCGGGTCAACGATTCAGCGAAGGCACTCGGATTGAAGGCGACAATGCCGTCTGATGTTATCGAAGAACTGTCGCGCGACGGATTGAAGAAATTCGATGGCAATACGGCAGTCTATATCCGCCCGATGTACTGGGCCGAACACGGCGGTTACATGTCGGTCCCGGCCGATCCCGATTCCACCCGGTTCTGCCTCTGTCTTTATGAAGCGCCGATGATCCCATCCGAGGGTTTTTCCGTTACAGTCTCGCCGTTCCGCCGCCCGACACACGAAACCATGCCGACAAACGCCAAGAGCGGCTGTCTTTACCCGAACAACGGCAGGGCGATCCTCGAAGCCAAATCACGCGGTTTCGACAATGCGCTTGTGCTCGACATGCTCGGCAATGTCGCCGAAACCGGCACGTCCAATGTTTTCATCGTCAAGGACGGCGTTGTCTCCACACCCGTTCCGAACGGCACGTTCCTCGCCGGTATAACGCGCGCGCGCATTGTCAATCTGTTGCGCGAAGACGGCCATGAGGTGATCGAACAGCGCCTGCACGTGGCCGATTTCATGGATGCCGACGAGATTTTTTCCACCGGTAATCACTCCAAGGTCGTGCCGATCACCCGGATAGAGGACCGCGAACTGCAGGCCGGCCCCGTCGCGCGCCGCGCACGTGAGCTTTACTGGGACTGGGCGCATGCGGGCGTGAAGATCTGATTGTGGTGGTAGCCGCCGACCGGCGCCGCCAAGCAGCCAAATAGTCCTGCTGCGACGCCTTGCCGCGAGCGCGGGCCGCGCCTATGTTCCACGCCACAGTAAAATTTGGCCGTATGCCTGAAGAGGAGAGCGACATGGCTTTTGAACTTCCGAAACTTCCTTACGACTATGAAGCCCTTGCGCCCTTTATGTCGCGTGAGACGCTAGAATATCACCACGACAAACACCACAAAGCCTATGTCGACAACGGCAACAAGCTTGCGGCCGACGCCGGCATGGACAGCCTCGCGCTGGAGGATGTTGTGCGGCAGTCATTCGGCAGCAATGCCGGCCTCTTCAACAATGCTGCCCAGCACTACAACCATGTTCATTTCTGGAACTGGATGAAAAACGGCGGCGGCGGAACCTCGCTGCCTGCAAAACTGTCTTCGGCAATCGATTCCGATCTCGGCGGCTACGACAAATTCCGCGCCGACTTCATCAATGCCGGCATGACGCAGTTCGGCTCCGGCTGGGCATGGCTCGCCGTCAAGGACGGCAAGCTTGAAATCATGAAAACGCCCAACGGTGAAAATCCGCTGGTCCACGGCGCGTCGCCCATTCTCGGCGTCGACGTCTGGGAGCACTCCTATTACATCGACTACCGCAATGCCCGCCCGAAATATCTCGAAGCATTTGTCGACAACCTGATCAACTGGGATTACGTGCTGGAGATGTACGAAGCCGCCTAGGCCTTCCGCCATTTGCTTGAATTCAAAGAGAAACCCCGGTGCATTCCGGGGTTTTTTGATGGCCGTTACATTAGTCAACTATCTTTGAGTTTTGTTAATTGTACCGTCTTCTATTGTAACCGTTCTGATTCCAATCAAGGGAGAAATACATGAAGAACGCTGTCACACTGGCTCTGGCCGCCATGTTCATCGCTGGCCAGGCAGCTTACGCTGCCGACCCCCAGCAGGAACGCCAGGAGACCATGAAGGGCGTCGGGCAGGCCATGGGCCATTTGGGCAAAACCGTCAAATGTGAAATCGACTATGACGCCGCCGCCGTGGCTGATTCGTTCCAGAAAATGAACGATGCTTCAAAGAACTTCCTCGACAAATTCCCCGATGGCGCAGAAACCGGTCATGAGACCGAGGCCGGCCCGAAAATCTGAAGCGACCGTTCCGGCTTTGAAAAGGCGGTCAAGGAATTCGAAGCCGACACCGACAGCGCTGTGAAAGCCGCTCCCAAAAACATCGATGAATTCAAGGCCGCGTTCGGTCAGGTTGCAGAAAACTGCAAGACCTGCCACGAGACCTATCGCGTCAAAAAGGAGTAGTGTTGAAAAGCTGAAGTGTGGCTTTGCCGCAACGCGTTGTCGAACGAACCTCAGGTATCTGACAACCGGGTTCCAACCGCAAGGGCAAGAATATGATGCGCAAACTCATCGGAGTGGTATTTGTTCTGGCGGTGGTTGCCGCAATCGCCCTGTGGTTCCTGACTGCCCCAACCTTCGTGAAGTTTGGTCCCTTGGGCGATCCTGATCTGGCGCGTGGCGAAGAAATGTTCTGGGCGGGAGGCTGCACCTCCTGCCACGCCGCGCCCGGAGCGAAGGGCGACGACAAGCTGGTGCTTGCCGGCGGCCTGTCGATCAAGAGCGATTTCGGCACGTTCTACGCACCGAACATATCCAGCGACGCGACCACCGGCATCGGCGGCTGGACATTCGATCAATTCGCCAACGCAATGAACCAGGGCACGTCTCCCGAAGGGTCCCATTTGTATCCGTCATTTCCCTATACGTCCTATACCCGTGTAGAGGCGTCGGATCTGAACGACCTTTTCGGCTACATGAAGACGCTTCCGGCCAGCGACAATGTCGCACCGGTCCATGAGCTTGGCTTTCCGTTCAATATTCGCCGGGCCGTTGGTCTTTGGAACCTGCTGTACCTGAAAGAGGGACCGGTTATCACTTTCGATTCAGCGTCTGATCAGATCAAGCGCGGGCAGTATCTGGTCGAAGGACCCGGACACTGCGGCGAATGCCACACGCCGCGCACCCTCATCGGCGGCCTGAAGCTCAACCAATGGCTGTCAGGCGCGCCCAACCCTGATGGCGAGGGCATCATTCCGAACATCACGCCCGATGGCGGCATCAAGGACTGGAGCGCCGCAGACATTGCCTACTAACTCGAAAGCGGTTTTACGCCGGATTTCGATTCCGTCGGCGGCTCCATGGTTTCGGTCCAGCAAAATATGGCCAAGCTCCCTGCATCAGACCGTGAAGCGATTGCCGCCTATCTGAAGGCGATACCCGGTCGTCCGAACGGCTATCCGGCCAAAACCAAATGATTCCGTATAAACACGAAACGCACTAGGCGGCTTCCGCCCGCTTTTGCTCCTGGTGCTGGTCTTCGACGAGGCCGATCTTCCAGTAGGCGCTGATATACATTGCCCGCTTGTCGAGGCCGCGTTCGTTGATGAGGTATTTGCGCAAGCCGGACACGGCACCCGATTCCCCCGCCACGAATATGCCGGGCAGGCCTTTCGGCCAGTCGAGTGACCGGAAGAACTCCAGCTGCTGCTCGCTGCTCGTGTGCGGATCGTCATGCACCAGCCAGTGCAGCTTGATGCCTTTCGGTGCGCTCACCGGCTGAATGTCGTCATCGTTGGTGATCTCGAATACGGCATGGCCAACAGCATCTTGCGGAAGCGCCTCAAACGCCGCCGCTGCCGCCGGGATTGCCGCTATATCGGCGCCGAACAAAAACCAGTCGGCACCGCTGACCGGTTTCTTGATGGGGCCCGGGCCCGCCACGCCGATGAAATCGCCGGGCTTGGCAGCCAGTGCCCAGCTGCAGGCAGGGCCTCCGCCGTCATGGACGACAAAATCGACATCCATCTCCCTTGTATCGGTCCGGTGATGACGAATCGTAAAGGTGCGCCTGGGTATTGCTTTCGAGCCGCTCTCAATCAGCTCACGGAACTCGGTGAAGTCCTGATTGTCATTTGGAATCATAAGCTTGATGTGCGCGCTCTCCTGACCGGCGGGAAAATCGCCGAGATCATCTCCGCAGGGTGTGACGCGCTGCATGGTCGGTGTTATTCGTTCGCTGCGCACCACGTTCAATATGCGCGTGCGCCTTCCAGTATTTTGCTGTGTCATGTGGATCAACGCTTTCCGGTATAAGTTCTTGGTACGATTTACGGCTATGAATAAAATTGATTATTTCAGTCATGTTATAGCGGCTGTCGCGCGGACGTCCAGTGCCGGTTTGTGAATATATGTTTGCTGCGCTGGTCAGCCCTTGCCGGTGACCTTCAGCGCAAATGCATATTCGAATGCGATTTCCTCGAGCCTTTGAAAGCGGCCCGACGCGCCTGCATGGCCGGCTTCCATATTGGTCTTCAGCAACACAGGCGCATCGCCGGATTTTACGGCCCTCAATTTGGCCACCCATTTAGCCGGCTCCCAATAGGTGACACGCGGATCCGTCAGTCCAGCGACAGCCAGGACCGGCGGATAGGCGTGGTCGCTCACATTGTCATAGGGAGAATAGGAGGCAATATAATCATAGTCGGCTTTTGACGCGATAGGATTGCCCCATTCAGGCCACTCCGGCGGCGTCAGCGGCAGCGTGTCATCGAGCATCGTGGTCAGGACGTCGACAAACGGCACGGCCGCGATGATGGCACCGAAGAGATCCGGTGCCATATTGGCGACCGCGCCCATGAGCATGCCGCCGGCAGAGCCGCCTTGTGCGACGATACGGTCAAATGAGGTGAACTTTTCTGCCGCAAGAAACTCCGCAGCGGCGATGAAATCGACAAACGTATTGATTTTGTTCAGCCGTTTGCCGTCTTCGTACCAGGCAAATCCCTTGTCCTTTCCGCCGCGAATATGGACGATGGCATAAACAAATCCCCGGTCGACCAGCGACAGGCAATTGGTGTTGAAGGATGCCGGAATTGTCGCGCCATAAGAGCCGTAGCCGTAGAGCAGGCAAGGCGCCGACCCGTCCAGTGCCGTATCCTTGCGGTAAAGCAAGCTGACCGGAACCGGGGTACCATCATGCGAAGGGGCCATGACCCTGCGTGTGACGTAGTCCTCGGCTTTGTGCCCCGAAGGTACTTCCTGCGTTTTCAGCAGAACACGCTCACGCGTGCGCATATTGTAGTCGAACTGTTGCGATGGCGTCGTCATCGAGGAATAGGAAAACCGGATGATATCCGTATCGTATTCCATTGAGCCCTGCAGGCCGAGCGAATACGCGTCCTCGTTGAATGCGATCGAGTGCTCCTCGCAGCTTTTGCGGTTGTGCACAACGATCCTCGGCAATCCTTCCTCACGTTCCAGCCAGACCAGGTAATCGGAGAAAACCGAGTGTGCGAGAATGAGCCGGCCTCGTTTGTGGGGAATGACCTCACGCCAGTTTTCGCGCCCGGGTGCGCCGATCGGTGTCTCGACGATCTTGAAATCCTTGGCGCCGTCGGCATTGGTCAGTATGTAAAAGACGTCGCCGCCCTCATGCATGTCGTACTCGACGCCCGTCTCACGCGCCGCAACGAGTTTCGGAACAGCCGCGGCATCGCCGGCAGGCAGGATGTGATATTCCGAAGTTTCGTGGTCATGAATATTGAAGAAGACAAAATCGTTCAGCTTGCTGCCGCCAACACTCACAAAGAAACCGGGATCAGTCTCTTCAAATACAAGCCGGTCGTGTGACTGTTCGCTTCCGAGCGTGTGATAGTAGACCTTTGAGGGACGGTGATTGGCATCGAGCAGCGTGTAGAAAAATCCGCTCGCATCCGGTGACCAGACACCGCCGCCACCGCTGTTTTCAATCACATCCTCCAGATCCTCTCCGCCCGACAGATCGCGGACCCGCAATTTGAAAAACTCTGACCCCTTGTCGTCGTAACCCCAGATCATCCGGCTATGGTCGGACGAATGATTGGCGCCCGACAGGCGATAATAACCGTGGTTTGCCGCCTCTGCATCGCCGTCCAGCAACAGTTCTTCATCGCCGCCGTCGCGCGGCACGCGGAAAAACCGCGGCTGTTCGCCGCCGGTGACGAACGAAGTGCCATAGGCAAACGGACCGTCGGGGGAGGGGACGGATGAATCATCCTCCTTGATGCGGCCCTTCATTTCGGCAAAGAGCACCTTCTGAAGCTCTTCCGTGTCGGCCATCGCTTCTTTCTGGTAGCTGTTTTCAGCCTCCAGATACGCCCGAATATCGGCATCCAGCACCGAAGGATCCTGAAACACCTCCTGCCAGTTGTCGGCCCGAAGCCAGGCATAATCGTCCGTGCGCGCGATGCCGTGGCGCGTGTCGGTGAACGGGCGCTTTGGAGCAAGAGGGGCAGAAGGAAGATCCTTGAACATGTAAGTTCCCTTGTGATCAGATCGGTAATCGGTTGTTTCGCAGATAAAGGGCGGAGACCACCGGTTCAAGATGCATATGAACGTTGGATGAACTCAATTGTCAGCGCCGGTTAACACGGAGGGAGCCATTGTGCCTGCAACGGACCTGCCTTACGCCAAACACAGAGGAATGCGACAATGATCGCATCCCGCAACCTTTTTGCAGCCCTGATGGTCGCCTGCACAATGTCGGTGCCATCAGCACACGCCGCCACATTTGCAGCCTGGGAGGTCGCCAATGTGGACTGGGACGATGTCCTCAATGTGCGGGCCTGGCCCTCGTCGAAATCAGCCATTCGCGCTGGCTATCCCAATGCTACACCCCTGATGATGACCGGCCGGTGCATGAATGGTGTCAACCTGAAGGACATTGCGGCGCAGCCGAAATCGCACCAGGCCGAAATGGTCCGTCAAACCTGGTGCGAAGTATGGCACGATCCGACCAACACCGGAGACTGGCAGACCGGATGGGTATACGGCCGCTATATCAGGCCGCAATAGACCATCTCAGTCGTCGTCCGTTGCTTCGGCCTTGAAGGAGAGGGCGGTTCCGTTCATGCAATAGCGCAGGCCCGTCGCTTGCGGACCATCGGGGAAAACATGGCCGAGATGGGCTTCGCAATCGGCGCATTTGATTCCGGTGCGCGTCATGAACAGCGAGCGGTCCTTGTGCTACGTCACAGCGTCTGTGTCGACCGGCTGGTGGTAGCTTGGCCAGCCCGTGCCGGAGTCGAATTTGGTGCCGGAGTGGAACAGCGCCCGTCCGCAGCACACACAGTGATAGTGGCCGTCTTCCTTGTTGTCCCAGTTGGGTCCGGTGAATGCCTGTTCTGTGCCGCCTTTGCGAGTGATGTGAAACTGCTCGGGAGACAGCTGCGCACGCCATTCTTCATCTGATTTCTGGATCTTTTTGATTTTCATATCGGTCATGAGAGCAATTCCTGTCACCATTTCTGTAATGTCGCCGACGCCGACGTGCAACAAATGGTCGATCAAATTGCAGTAAATCCCTCGTGCGGGCCCGATTCGGGTGGAAATCGGCCGTTGCGACCTTGCCGTTGATGCAGCGCATCATTAGATTCGGTCCAATTCATGCAGGGATATGCCTTCCGGGAGACTAAATGAACGCCTATATGCCCAGCACGACGTTTTTTGTCCTGCTGTCACCTTTTATTGCGGCATTATTTGCTCCGGCGCTCACCCGGCTTTTCAAACACAATGCGGCCTGGTTGCTGGCCATCGTTCCAGCCGCCATTTTCTGGCATTTCTCCACCTTCCTTCCCGATGTCGCAAATGGCGAAGTTGTCACCGGCGGCTATCAGTGGATTCCGGCATTCAGGGTGAACTTTTCGTGGCTAATTGACGGATTGTCGCTGACATTCGCGCTGCTGATCAGCGGCATCGGTGCGCTCATCGTTCTTTACAGCGGCGGTTATCTGAAGAGCCACCCGCATCTCGGCCGTTTCTTTTCCTTCATTCTGATGTTCATGGGCTCGATGCTCGGGCTTGTGACATCGGACAGTTTCCTGATGTTCTTTGTCTTCTGGGAACTGACCTCGATCACCTCGTTTCTGCTGATCGGATTCGACCACAAGCGCGAGGCGTCGAGGCGCGCGGCGCTGCAGGCGCTGGTCGTCACCGGTGGCGGCGGTCTGTTCCTTCTGGCGGGTCTGCTGCTGATCTGGAACGTGACCGGCATATCGGAAATGTCGTTGTTGCTGCGCTCCCATACTGCACTTGCCGACAGCCCGTTCTATATCGCGATATTTGTGCTTGTCCTTGGCGGCGCATTTACGAAGTCGGCGCAGTTTCCGCTGCATTTCTGGCTGCCCAATGCCATGGAGGCGCCGACGCCGGTCTCCGCCTACTTGCATTCCGCCACCATGGTCAAAGCCGGCGTCTATCTCTTGATGCGGCTCAATCCGGTGCTGGGCGACACGGTTGCCTGGGAAACGGTGCTGCCGATCTTTGGCGGCACGACGCTGATTGTCGGCACGCTGCTTGCCATTCGCCAGACCGATATGAAGCTGATGCTCGCCTACACGACCGTTTCGTCACTGGGGCTGCTGGTGATGCTGACCGGATTCGGCAGCGAAAAGGCCGTCGAGGCGGCCGTGCTCTACCTTGTTGCCCATTCCATGTTCAAGGGCGCTCTCTTCATGGTCGCAGGGGCCATCGATCACGAGGCCGGCTCGCGCGATATCACCAAGGTCGGCGGGTTGATGGCATCCATGCCCATCATCTTCGCCGCGGCATTTGCCTCGGCATTCTCCATGGCAGGGCTTCCACCCTTTTTCGGATTCCTGGCCAAGGAGGAAATCTATGCCGGCCTGTGGCACGTTGAGGCCTGGCCGCTGCTGCTCACGTTGGTCGCGATTGTCGGCAACGGGCTGATGTTCGTCATCGGTTTCGCCGTCGCCCTGAAGCCGTTCCTCGGTGAAAAGAAAGCGCCGGGCGATCACCCGCATGACGGGCCGGTGCTGTTGTGGCTCGGCCCGGCGGTTCTTGCCATATGCAGCCTCGTCACGGCGCTGTTTTCAGAACTGACCCACCACTACATTTCGAGCCCCATGTCGACTGCGGTCGAGGGCGAAGCAGTTTCGGTGCACATTTCGATCATTCCGCATATCGGCATGCCGCTTTATCTGTCGCTTGTGACAATCGCCTTCGGCGTTGTCGCCTATCGCAACGTTGATCGGTTGAGAGCCGCCATGACCCGCTTGCTCGACGCCATCGGCTGGGGGCCGGATCAGGGCTTCGACCAATTCATACGCGGAACTGTGCGGCTGTCGTTCCGGGTCACGCAGGTCGTCCAGCCCGGTCGCCTCGAAATCTATATGAAGGCGACATTTATCCTGCTTGCCATCGCTGTCATGGTGCCGATGATCGTGTTCGACGAACTGCCGGCAATGCCAAAAATGCCGGAATACCTGTCGCTCTACGAAACCGCCATTATGGCGATTGCAGCAGTCGGATTGCTGTCCGTGCTCTATGCCAAGGACCGGCTGACAGCCATTGTTTCCCTTGGCATTCAGGGCTTTGCCGTCGCGCTGATATTCATGCTGTTCGGCGCGCCCGACCTGTCCTTTACCCAGTTCATGGTCGAAACGCTGTCTGTTGTCATTCTCGCCCTGGTCATGACCCGACTGAAGCTGACGCCCACCGATCACCGATCCGTCGGCAAGACGGCGATCGATCTGATTATATCTGTCGTCTGTGCGACGGCCTTCGTCCTGCTGTTGCTCTCAGTCACGCAATTGCCGTTCGACGCATCGCTGTCGGATTTCTTCACCCGCTACTCGCTGTCGATTGCCCACGGCGCCAACATCGTCAATGTTATCCTGGTGGATTTCCGCGGCACGGATACCTGGGGTGAGATCGCCGTTGTCATGGTTGCCGGTCTTGCAATCCTGTCGCTGATCCGCATCCGCCTGCGACCTGCAGTTCCGATAGCAACCAATGATCCGAGCGAAGAGGAGAGACGGTAGCCATGCGCACCTTGATCTTCCGCACGGTCGCCCCCTATCTGAGCAGCCTGATGGTGTTGTTTTCCGTGTTTGTGCTTTTGCGCGGACACAATGAACCCGGCGGCGGATTCATCGGAGGTTTGATCGCAGCGTCAGCCTTTGCCATCTACGGCATTGCCTGTGGCGTATCTCCGGTCAGGCGGGCACTGTTTTTCCACCCCATGGCGATCGCCGGCTCGGGCCTGATGATGGCGTCGATCGCCGGCCTCGTATCGATCCTCGCCGGCGTACCGTTCATGACCGGCCTGTGGGTCTACATCCCGATCTTCGGCGAGGAGCTCGCCCTTTCGACCGTCCTGCTCTTCGATGTCGGGGTTTATTTTGTGGTGGTGGGAGCGATCACGTCGATCGCGCTTGCACTGGAAGAAAGGGCGACGGACTGATGGAAGCTCTGATGACCCTTCTGGTCGGCGTCTTCTTTGCTGTCGCCATCTATCTGTTCCTGTCCAAGCACATCATCCGGATTCTGCTTGGCGCGGCCATCCTTGGCAACGCGGTCAACCTGCTGATCTTCACGTCGGGCAGGCTGACGCGCGAGGTGCCACCCATCCTGTCGCCCGACGACCCGGTCTCTAACGTTGTCATCACGGCCAATCCACTGCCGCAGGCGCTGATCCTGACGGCAATTGTTATCTCGTTTTCCTTTTTCGCCTTTTTGCTGGTTCTGGGATTCCGCGCCTACCAGGAACTGGAAACCGACGACACGGAAGAAATGCGATTTGCTGAGCCTGAGGACCAGGAAATGCCGCCGCTTGGATATTGAAAGAAAAGAATAACGAAATATGGCATCGTCCGAAAAGACACCTGTCGATCTATCTGCGGCAATGATCACCGAGCCGGCGGCGCTGGCCGACTGGCTGGTTATCGCACCCCTGGTGCTGTGCATGGTGCTGGGTTCGCTGCTGCTTATGGTTCGAAAGGACACAAGGCTCCAGCCATTCATCGCAATTCCGGGGCTGGCGGTCCTCGTCCTGCTGGATGTGGGCCTGCTTGTCCATGTGATAGTCAACGGCCCGGTGACAATGACCATGGGGCGGTGGCTACCGCCCTTCGGGATTTCGTTTACAGTGGACATATTGGGTGCGCTCCTGTGTCTGACAGCGGGGATAGCTGCGTTTGCAGGCGGTCTTTATGGGGCAGGGGACGTCAACGACAGTGGCCGCCGCTATGGTTTTTACCCGTTTCTGTTCTTGATGATGGCCGGCGTCAGCGGCGCTTTCCTGACCGGCGATATCTTTAATCTCTACGTCTGGTTCGAAGTTCTGTTGATTTCGTCGTTCGGATTGCTCATTCTGGGCTCGGAGCGCGGTCAGATAGACGGTGCGACCAAATACGCCTTTCTCAATCTGGTGGCGACGACGCTTTTCCTCATCGCAACGGGCTATCTCTACGGCATTTTCGGCACGCTCAATATGGCCGATATTGCGCAGAAGGCACCGGCAATGACGGACAAGGCGCCGTTGGTGACGCTGGTCAGCCTCTATCTGCTCGCATTTGGAATGAAGGCCGCCGCGTTTCCCGCTAATTTCTGGCTGCCGGCGTCCTATCACACCCCGCGGGTTGTGGTCTCGGCGCTGTTTGCAGGCTTGCTGACGAAGGTCGGGGTCTATGCCCTGATGCGCGTGACCCTCATGCTGTTTCCGGCCGAGCGCGATGTGCTCGGTTTCGTTATTGCGATTATCGCTGCAGCAACGATGATCATCGGCGCTATGGGCGCATTGGCGCAAACGGATTTCAGGCGGCTATTGGGATATCTGGTCATCTCAGGCATCGGCATCATGTTTGCCGGGATTGCCCTTGCCAGCCCCAGCGGCGTTGCCGGAACCATATTCTACGCAGTCCATTCGATGATCGTGATGACGGCTCTTTATCTGGCATCGGGTCTTGCGGCCCGGGCGGCCGGCGGATTTTCTATCGCCTCGTCGAGCGGCGTCTACAGCTCGCATGTATTCCTGGCGGCGATAACGCTCATGCTGTTTTTTGCGGTTTCCGGCCTGCCGCCGTTTTCCGGATTCTGGCCCAAGGTTATTCTGGTCAAGGCGTCGTTGGATGTCGGCGCCTGGTGGTTGGCAGGCGCTATTTTGTTGAGCGGTTTTTTGACAACGATCGCCGTCGGTCGGGTATGGATACTTTCCTATTGGCGGCCGGCCATGACCGGGGGCCCGGCGCAGGATGAGGCTGTAACACTCAATCCGCTTGTTGATTACCTGCCGCTCGTTCTTCTGACGGCGCTGGTGGTAATCGTCGGAATTTTTCCCCAGCAGATCCTTGAACTCTCGCAAACGGGGTCAGACCAGGTGCTCAACCCGGTCGATTATATCCGCTCCGTATTCCCGCAGGGAGGTGAGCAATGAGACTGTTTCTCATCAATATGCTCCTGGCGCTGACCTGGGCGGCGGTCACGGGTTTTTTCACGATCCTCAATCTGGCCTTCGGATTTTTCCTCGGCGCCTTCGTGCTCTATCTGATTCGCGAACAGGTTGGATCGGTCGGCTATTTCTCACGTGCGCGACGCATTGCCAGCCTTTTTGTCCTGTTTCTGTACGAATTGGCCATGTCGGCCATCCGGGTCGCGATAATGGTCCTGTCGCCGAAAATGAACCTGAAACCGGGTATTTTCGCCTATCGGCTTGAGGTCGACCGGGACTTTGAAATCACCTTGCTTGCCAACATGATTACACTCACTCCCGGGACACTGTCGGTAGATGTCTCGGAAGACAAAAAATTTCTCTATGTGCATGCGATTGACTGCTCGGATCTGGAAGCAACGCGCAAGGACATCGCCGACGGATTCGAACGCAAGATCCTGGAGGCGTTCAGATGATTGATACTGCTGCACTGCTGGAAGCTGCTATCCTCGTGTCGCTGACGTTGCTTTGCCTCTCGTTCGTGCTGACGGTATTCCGTGTCATACGCGGGCCGACATTGCCCGACCGGATCCTCGCACTCGACATGCTTGTTGCAACGGCAATCGGATTTATCGCGGTGATCGGCATCAAGACCGGTTACACGCTCTACGTCGACATCGCCATTGCACTAGGCCTTGTTGGCTTTCTTGCGACCGTTGCCTTTGCCCGTTTCGTTCTGGCGCGGGGCAATACGGGCGACGAGGAGCCCAGTATCGCCAGTTCCGGCGAAGTGGAAAAAAAAGATGGATAGTTTCCTGGCAATAATCATCGCTTTGATGATCGTCATCGGCTCTGCATTTACGTTTGTTGCCGCACTTGGACTGATTCGCCTTCCGGACGTCTATACCCGCATGCATGCTGCCTCGAAGGCCGGCACAGTGGGGTCGGGGGTGGTTCTTATAGCTCTCGGCATTGAGGCCGGCGATACGGGTACGCTCACCAGGGCGCTCGCCGGTGTGGCGTTCTTCCTGCTGACTGCTCCGATCTCTGCACATCTGCTCGCCAAAGCCTCCTATGCCGTCGGATACCGGCTAAGCGAGCTCTCGGTGGTTGATGAAATGCCAAAGCGCGGTGATCGTACAAATAGCACCGGCGAGTAATACTGCATTTTTGCGGGGGCGGCTGCGGGATTTCTGTTTAGACTTCTATTTCCACGGATTTAACGGGATTTATGCGTCCGATAGTGCAAAAAATAGCGCGTTACTGAATTTTCTAGTTTAAAATGTAATTGATTAGTGATATCGCCCGCATCGGGCGATAAAAAAGTAGACGTTCGCAAAAGAACGCTGAACAACATTTGAAACCAAAAAAGATGGGATTTTGGTAGATGAATAACTAAATTTATTTGAGGCGCGAAAATGAATGAAACATTGGTGAATACCAGAGACGACTTGCTTGCCGAACTGACTGCTGAAGTTGTAGCAGCATATGTAAGCAACAATGTTGTCCAGACCGGCGATCTTCCTGGATTGATTGCAAATGTGCACTCGGCACTTGGGTCTACCACGACGGCCGAATCGGCTCCCGCAGAAAAGCCGAAACCGGCGGTTCCCATCAGAAAATCCGTTCAGCATGACTACATTATCTGTCTCGAAGACGGGATGAAGTTCAAGTCTCTGAAACGACACTTGATGACCTATCACGGGCTGACGCCGGACGAATATCGGGAGAAGTGGGGTTTGCCCGCCGATTATCCGATGGTTGCGCCTGCCTATGCCGAAGCCCGCTCGCGTTTGGCGAAGGAAATGGGTCTCGGCCAGAAGCGTAAAAACGGCGCACAATAGTATTTTTTTATTCCTTAGGCTCCGATGCAGTATTGTTCGAAGCCGGTTTGGTTAGGCACGATTTCCCGTCTGGAACTGCCTATTGAGTAAACGGAATATTCGGGCACTGAGAAATCAGTGCCCGTTTTTATGTCTGCACCGTTGTCAGTTCAGAGCAACGCCTGACAGATCACCATCACAATGACCGAGATGACCAGATAGCCAAAGTCGGTGACCCGGCATAAGCAGCATTTCGCCGGAACATGCCTCCTGAATATCCCAACATTGCGAAAGCCAATGTAGCGAGAATGACCGTAAACAATGCATTTACCGCCGCTGTGACGCCGACAAACCAGCTGAGCAGAAACAGGCCGACGATCTGGCTGACCATTGCGCCGACGGGCATTTCGCTTGCCGAGCCAATTTCGACACCGACGCCTTCAGCCCATTTCGGACCGAAGAGCTTGGGTGAATACCATAGCCAGCCCACCAGAAATGACACGACAGCGCCAACAACAACAGCGATCCAGTTTATTCCACCTGCGATTTCTTCCATGATACCGCTTCCCTCATTTGCCATGAATGGAACGGCAGGTAATTAACATGATTGTTAATTACAGCCCATTGATACACACAAAATGCCGGGAGGCACAATGAAGCAGGTGGTTGGCTCAGGAAACTGTCGGGCTCACTGCAGCAGCATTTGCTTCGCTTTTTATGCGGGCCACCATGGATCTCAGGCCATTCGCCCGTTGCGGCGTCAAATGTTCGATCAGCCCAAGTTTGGAAAAAAGCGCGCCTTCGTCGAATGACACGATGTCGGAGGCTTTCCTGCCGGAGCATGCTGCGAGCATGATGGCTACAAGCCCCCTGACGATATGTGCGTCCGAATCGCCCTTGAAATGAATCACCGGGTCACCTGGATCCGAAGTGTCGATCGTGTAGGTAAGCCATACCTGGCTGACGCAGCCCTGCACCTTGCTTCGATCCGTCTTGTCCGAGTCGGGCATCGGATCCAGCGTCCGCCCAAGTTCGATCACGTAGCGGTACCGGTCTTCCCAGTCGTCCAGGAAATCAAAGTCATCGATTATCTGTTCAATCGTCGGCATCGCCAAATTCAGCCTGTTTCGTTTCCGTAGTGGCCTCAACCTGTAGAGCTGCTCCACAGCCCGTCGATTGTCCGGCCCGGCCAGCAGACCGAGACGCCACATGTTTCGATATAGGCAAGTTGATGGAACAAAGCACGCAAAAACGGCGGCACCGATATCATTGATTATTGTCGTCTATGCAAAAACTCTGCGATGCGGCCTGATAGCCGAGCATAGCAGCAACCATACTCATGTTATCGAGACTGGATACGCACAGTTCAGGGTTCTCTTCGCAGACGGATTGAAGCCTTGTCGCAAGATTGCGGATCTCTGAGGCAGAACCGATGGTGCCGGTTCTGATAGACCGGTCAACTTGGTCTGTTGATGTTTTCGGCGAATTGTCAGGCAAAAGCAGTAGAACGACAGCGAACCAGAATACCGCCTTGAATATAAATCGCATGATACTCTCCAGATCACCATTCCGCCTGGGTCGGATGGGTGCCTTGATTGTGAGGTTCCGAATTCATCGATGTGGTCCTATCTGATCCAATATTTGTGAAGATATCCTTTCGCCTGGCAGTT
Source organism: Hyphomicrobiales bacterium (assembly GCA_024244645.1). Lineage (GTDB taxonomy): Bacteria > Pseudomonadota > Alphaproteobacteria > Rhizobiales > Rhizobiaceae > Hoeflea_A. The sequence goes on along the minus strand of JAAEOH010000048.1, from coordinate 46,923 downwards.
ACGCCCCGTTAACCATGATCATCAAAGCTCACGCCCAAGTCGAAAACAGACCGGAATATCCCCATTTTCAGGCCAAATGCCTGCTTGTTTTATCCATTCCTTAAGCAGGCTCTGGCATTTTCAACGGGCCAGAACAACAAGTGTATTGAGTACAAAAGTGGCTATCAGGGTGACGCGTTATTTTTCATGGGACATAGTGCCGGTTCCCGAGCGCCTGGTCGCAAACTGGGTTCATCGCGATATTGTCGATGATCCGGAGCGCACAAACCAGTCCCGGCTGCTTGCGCTGTTGCTGGTAGTCGGTACGGCACTGGCTTCTGTTTTTCCCTTTACCCTCATACCGGCATTTGGCGCACAGGCCATCGCCGCTCCGATCCTCGGACTTTCGGCGGGTGCCCTGGGCCTGGCCGGAATTTTGATGCAGACAGGCCGCCGCCTGGCTGTGGAGATTGCCTCGCTGGTGTTCGCCGCAACAGGACTTTGCGCAGCCGGAATTGCAACCGGCGGACTGGCTTCGCCGATATTGCCGCTGCTGCTGCTTTTGCCCGCCGAGTGCTACAGGCTAACGCGTAACAGGACGGCGCTTGCGATTGGCTTTGCATCCGCTGCTGGTGTTGTCGCCTTACTTGCCGCCGCGAAGGTGTTTGTCCCGCTTGAACTGTGGCGCGGTGCCGCAAGCGACGTGGTATCGATCACTGTGATTGCGGTGCTTGGAATTTACGGTGTGTTGTTCGTGGCCAGGCAGTCAGCCGCACAGTCGGAAGCGGACACGCAAAACACCTCGGATAATGCTGCGGCCGCCGTTTTTGATCGCCTGCCGGGGCTGATTTCGCTGCATGACGTACGAGGACATGTCGTATCCGTTTCCGGTGCGCATGCACCAGGCCTGCTCGACAGCGTTGGCGACGTTACCGGTCGTGGATTGGTCGAGCACATGCACGTTTCGGACCGCATCCGTTTCCTGCAGGCCATCGACCGGATGCGCACGGGCTGTGACACGCAGCTTATTGAAGTGCGCATGCGTAAGGACGCCGACGACCGGGGGAAAGACCAGTTCCTGCACTTGTCGATGCAATTGGCGGCACTTCGCGATAACGGCGTATTTTCCGGGTTCATGGCACAGTCGACGGACAATGGGGCGGGCATCAAATTGCGCCACGACCTTGTTCGCAAGACGGAAGAAGCTGAAGCCGCAAATGAAGCCAAAACCAGGTTCCTGGCCGCTGTCAGTCACGAACTGAGAACGCCGCTCAATGCCATACTCGGCTTTTCGGATCTTCTATCCGGCGAGTTCCTGAGCGCGTCCCTGAGCGCTGAGCAGCGCGAATATGTGAGCCTCATCAGGCAGTCCGGTCAGCATTTGCTGGAAGTGATCAATTCAATGCTCGATCTGAGCAAGATTGAAGCCGGACGATACGAACTGAATCTCGAGACCTTCAATATCAGGGAGGTGGTCGAGACCTGCGAGGCGATGCTGGCGCAACAGGCGAGTGGAAAGAACATCGTTCTCAATGCCCGTGTCGCAAGGGGCGACCGCAAAATTACGGCCTGCCGTCGGGCGCTTCAGCAGATTTTGATCAATCTGATGGCCAACGCCATAAAGTTCACTGAGGATGATGGCATTGTGACCATCGACGTTTCCGAGCAGGACGGCTGGGTTAACCTGACCGTCTCGGACACCGGAATTGGCATTGCTCAAACCGATCTGGAGAGGATAGGAGCACCTTTCGTGCAGGTCGAAAGCCAGTATGCACGCCAGTACCAGGGTACAGGACTTGGACTGAGCCTGGTTAAGGGGCTGGTGGCGCTGCATGGTGGTCGGTTCCACATTGAAAGCGCCGTAAAGATCGGCACAACCGTCACCGTCAGCTTGCCGGTCAACGGGCCGCAGCAGACCCGAGGTGACGTAGACACCGATACGTCGGGAGCAATAGAATTTCCGCCGCGTTTGACGCGGAAGCCGGAACGCAAAATGGAGACAAGGCATGGCCAGGCGAAAACGGCCTGATTCAAAAAAAGACCGGTTTGCGGTGGTCACCGGCCTGGTTCGGGTTACCGGTGAAACGATCTCCCGCCACCCGTCCGTTGCCGGCGGCGCGACTGTGTTTGGGGTAACCTTTGCATTTGTCGCAATCAATGCGCTCGTCTACCAGCCAGGCAAACACCCGGCGCCTCTCTACAACACCCGGTCTCCAGCTGGCTACAATGTACGGATACCGGCGCTCGAAGACGTTCCGATCCCGTCAAGTCGTATCACCACGTTCAGGATAGAACACAGCGATCCGCAGAGCACAGCCAGCATTCCGAACAGACGTCCGAAAGCCTCGGATGTGACGATTTACAATCTTCAAAGCGCAATGCGTTCCAAAGGCCTGTACCAGGGCGATGTGGACGGCGTTTTCGGCCCACAAACGGCGAATGCCATTCGTGCCTACCAGAAACGGCGGGGTCTGGAAGCAACGGGTGAACCGACCGATGCGCTGCTGGTCCATCTGCTGATTTCCCAGTTGAATAAGGTTGCCGTGCCCCAGCCGAAGCCTGAGTCAAAGCCGGATGCGATTACCGAGATCGTGCAGGCGGAAACGCCGGTCAAGGTTGCAAGCAAAAAAGCCGAGGATCCTGTTGGCGACCTGATTTTCAATATTCAAAAGGGTCTCAGCAACATTGCCTACGACGATGTCAAGGTGGACGGCGTTATCGGCAAGCAGACGACCGATGCGATTGCCGATTTTCAGCGGCACTACCGCTTGCCGGTAACCGGGCAACCCGACAGGATTGTGCTGCAAAAACTGCGTGAGATCGGTGCGCTTTAAGGTGTCTCAACTGGCATTGTTGTTTTATTCCGGGTGTCAGTGCCATGCGGCTGACCTCTGAATTATGGGTAAAAGCGCTGGTGCGCCGGGTATTCGGTGACGGGCGGTTTGCGGTGGTAGAGCGACAGGGATCCGCTGAAGCCGGGGCGATTTTTATCCGAATTCGTGGGCGGAACGGTCTCGAATCCCTCCTGGCACCAGCGCCACAAAGCCATTTCGACAGCGCCAAACCATCAGACCGGAGCTTCGAGCTGCGATTGGACTGTAGCGAAAGCGCGGACATAGACGCACTGCTGGAGAGGGAAAAGAAATTCGACCCGGATTTCTGGGTGGTTGAAATCGAGACTGACGAACCCCAACACTATATTTCGATCATGCCCGCTTGATGGCGCGTTTGATTGTTGCTGGCGATGATGTCTGATCGCTCGGCCGCACCTGTTTAGTTCGGCCTGTGCGCTCCGAATTGTTGTTGGTGTGCGGTTCATACACTGCGCTTGCTTGGCTCGTTTTCGGAGCGTTGGCCCGTACCCAGGCGGCAACCCGATCGACGCTTTCTTTTCGGCTGGTCGATTGCAGCACCAGAGTGGCATGTTGAGCACCGGACGACAGTTGTCCAAGCGGCGGATATATACCGATGAGCACCTGGAGGATCTCGGCATCACACATATTGAGCGCTTGCAGGGCCATGGCAAGCTGAGTGCCGGAGACATCCAGCATGATGCGATCAGCCAGTGAGCGGTCCGAGCCCAGCGCCCGGGCAAGCAGGTGCGAGAATCTGACCATCTGGGATGCCTGCGCATAGTGCACCAGCCGGCCAAGGTCCGGCCTGCCGATCTCTGGCGATCGGGCATTTGGACCCATGGGCTTATTCATGCGGGCAAGCGCCATCTCCTTGATGCGGTTACGCAGCACATTTTCATCACGAATTTTCCTGGCCTCTGCTTCGGGTGCGCGCAACGTGGCGCCGTTCAAGTGTCTGAGCCGCAGGGAGCGCGCGACTGCTGTATCGTTGAGTTCACTCAACGCCTCTTTGAGCACCGCCGACAGGGTATTGCGCCGCGAAATGGCCCGCGCATGGGCGCCGCCATGCTTTGAAATCGTCCGCAACAGAACCGGATCGGAAATACACGGGCTGAAGGCGAGGAAAGGAGCAGCAATGCGGATCGGCTGATCGGCGACGATCATGGAAACTTCCTGCGGCAGGTGTCGGATCCTGGAAAGCGCAGCGGCAGCCGTACGTCTGGTGTCTTCACGGGTGAGCGCGAACAGACCGATAAACAGATTGGAAAACTGACGAAGATCATGCGAGGTCGGATGCTTCAGCGCTTCGAAACCCGCGATCGCCGCAAGCAAGGCAGCGTCCTTCCGACCGGTTTCTCCGGCTCTTTCAAGGTCGCGGAAACGATCCAAAATACACCACCCAAACTACGCAAAACAATTGGTTCCTTCAAACTAAGGGTAAATATTTAGCAAACTGTTAACTATCCGGGGTTCTAATCCGATTGTACGCAGTCGGATTGCAAGCCGAACTATGCGGCAGACCCGACGCACCACGTGCTGCGCGGACATTTGTATGGAGTTGTGTGAGATGTTTGTAGTGACCATGGGGAACGGTTGAAAGCGCAGCTTTTCGTTCCCGAAGAGGGGAACGGTGAATACGATGGGTGTGATTATAGATCTCAGCACCAGACTGGCTGAACAAAAGCCGGACATGTATCGGCGAATCGCGAAATGCGATAGTGCTAAAATTCTTGTGTTTACGGGCGTGCGCTACGAAGAGAAAAAGCAGGAAAAAAAGCAACTGATCGCCGATCAGTCGCGAAGCGGCAAACTTTAGCCGTTACCTCTTGTGATGAGCTGTTTGTGGGGGCAGGAGCGCGTCAAAATGCATTGGCGCTTTGGCACAGCGCATTGCTTAAAAAATCCCGGACGATCAGTTCCCAGCTGGAGTCGGGTACGACAGTTCTAAGCACAAGATATCCGGTTGTTCCAGGGAATTCGATCAGCACGGAATCAGCCAGCGTTTCCGGCAGGCTCTTGCGATAGGCGATCATCTGCAATGGCGTGACAACTGCAATGTCCAGATTCTGATCGGTCGCCGTGCGGTCGTTCATGCTGTAGATTTCATTGGCGCCGGGATCGAAAATGGCTAGAGACCAGTAGTAGGAGAGCTCCGAAGCGGTTACACGAACCGGCTCTTCGGAAATATCGAACCTGCATACGGCTGTGCGAATGAATGGATTCGCCGATGTCAGGCCGCCCGGTTTGTTTGCCGGAAGAATATGAAAAAACTCGGTTGGTCCCAATGCGGTGATTTTTGTCCAGGCATCACGGTCTGCATAGGCCGGAATGGACAGGATGATGACAATATGAAGCAGCGCGGCGCCGGCAATTCCTGAAAGCACGACATAAAAGAGCCTACTCATTGTGACACTCCCCGCGCACGATCTCGGGCATTTGCAGCTCAATCAATCGTGAACTGCCCGCGGTCGGTGTATCAAACAATGTCAGGACAAGTTTGAACGCAGAGGACGTATTGCCCGTCGCGAGCCAGTTTCCGGGTTTTGGCTGTTTGCCGACGGCAATCGCAAATTCGCCTTTCTGTGCCCTGAGGACGTTCTGGGAGTGGAATGCCGCGGGAAAGGACGTTTCGACCGGCAGTAGCGTGTCGTTGGTGTCCGTTATGTGCAGCGTCCAGAAGCGGGCAGGCGGGGTTTGACCGGAAACGGTATAGTCGCAATTGCCGATAAGTCGTGAACCTGCGGTGTCAACGCTGGCGACAAAGACCAGTCCTTCCGCATCTCCAAGCAGCAACCGGCCGGCCCGAGCCCGATGTGCCTTGGCGTAGGGATCTGCCTGTTCCGTCTGGGCCAGCGGAAACGCCGCCCAGGGGCCAATGTCTATGGACCCAAAACCGATGGTCACCTTCAGTGCATAGACCGCCGTCAGCATGGCGCCGCCAAAAGCCAATAGAAAAATGGCCGCTATGGTTGCAGGAACGCGAAACAATGGGGTGTTGACCTCTAGAGCGCTTCTCGTTTACACGGCATCATTTGACCGGACCGATAGCCCATGTGCTGCCGTTCGTCACACATAACAGGCACCCGCCAAATTCGCCAATCCGCAATTGAGGGCTGACACTACTCTGTGGTTGTCGGTTTCAGCGCGATTGATTGTTCTTTCTGGCTGTCGACCGGCGGTGCCGTGCTGAAGGCCGCCGCCAGTTCGCGCAGCAATCGCGTGGCTTCCTTGGAAAGGACACGCGGCCTTATTATGGGTGCACCGCTTTCATCAACCAGCTCGGAGCGGGAAACAAGGGTGTCGCCGGCGGTGCTGTCTTCTTCCGGGGCATCAAGGCCAGGAATCGGTCTTATTTCAACGCCTTGGTGCGCATAGCTCATAAGTTGTTTGAACGTCATGGCGGGAAGCGAGCCGCCGGTCATGCGCGCCGTACGGCTGAAGTCGTCATTGCCGAACCAAACTGCCGCGGTGTAGTTGCCGGTGAAGCCGACGAACCATCCGTCGCGATAAGCCTGCGTTGTTCCGGTTTTCCCGCCGGTCTTGATGCCCTCCAGTTTTGCCCGCCGGCCTGTTCCCCATTCGGGAATCTGCGTCAGGATCGAGTTCATGGACCGCACGGTTTCTTCGCTGAGTATCCGCTTGCGTTCCGGAGAGTCACGGCGATGATCGTACAGAACCTTGCCGGCATAGTTCATGATTTGCGTGATGCCATGGCGATTTGATTCCAGCCCGCCCGACGGAAACACCGAATAGGCTGTTGCCTGGTCCAGAACGGTGACCTCGGATGTGCCAAGCGGCATGGTCTTGAATTCGCTAACGGGTGACTCGACGCCCAGCCGCCTGGCCATCTCCGCTATTTTTTTCGTGCCAAGATGATCGCGGGCAAGCCGTACCGGCACCGTATTGATCGATTTCACCAGGGCGCGTTCCAGATTGACTCGTCCCGCATAGCCGCGACCGTAGTTTCTTGGCGACCAGCCATGCCAGGTAATCGGCCCGTCCCGTATCATCGTCTCCGGCGTAAATCCGTTTTCCATGGCGGTGGTATAGACAAATACCTTGAACGATGATCCGGGCTGGCGAAGCGCGTTCGTTGCCCGGTTGAACTGGCTTTCGCCATAGTCGCGGCCGCCGACCATGGCCCGTACGGCGCCGCCGTTTTCAAGCAGCACGATGGCGCCCTGTTGCACCTGGTAGCGCTTTGTGTACTGACGCAGACCTGCTTCGAGCGCTTCTTCGGCTGCTGCCTGCAGGCTGGTATCGATTGTTGTGCGCACAATCAGCGAGTGCTCCGGATATCTCACCGCTATGCGTTTGACCTCTTCAAACGCCCAGTCGAGGAAATAGTCCGGCGTTTCCCGGTCGCCACGGTCGACAACATCGGCCGGATTGCGCCGCGCGCCGATAACCTGACCCTCGGTCATGAGTTTGCCCTGGACGAGATTGGTCAGAACTTCATTGGCCCGTCCACGCGCCGCCGGCAGGTTGATGTGCGGCGCATAGCGTGCCGGTGCCTTGAAAAGGCCCGCAAGCATGGCTGATTCGGCCAGCGTCACGTCGGTGACATCCTTGCCGAAATAAAATTGCGCTGCCGCCGCAATGCCGAAGGCGCCGCCGCCCATATAGGCACGGTCGAGATAAAGTCGCAGAATTTCCTTCTTGGGAAGATTCGCTTCCAGCCAAAGCGCCAGAAACGCCTCCTTGATCTTGCGTTGAATGGTTTTCTCATTGGTCAAAAACAGGTTTTTGGCCAATTGCTGGGTGATGGTCGAGCCGCCCTGCACAACCGAATTGGCGCGAACATTTTCGGTCATTGCCCTGGCAAGGCCGAAAATGTCGATGCCGAAATGCTCGAAAAAGCGCCGGTCTTCCGTTGCCAGGACCGATTTGATCAGATGGTCCGGAAGTTCGTCGACCGGCACGGAGTCTTCGCGGATGATGCCGCGGTGGCCGATCTCGTTTCCGTAGCGGTCAAGGAAAGCAACGGCGAAATCGTCCTGTTGGCGCCAGTTGCCGTAGGTCTCGTCGAACGCGGGCAGGGCAAGCGCCAACATCAGTACAAAGCCCGCGGTGCCTAGTGTCATGGCTTCCCCGGTCACTTCGAAAAAGGCGCGTTTGTAGCCTTTGACGGTAAACCGGCGGAAGAAAATATTGAGGTCTTCCCACTTGTCGCCGAGGCTGAACCCAGCCGACCAAAGGGTCGAATCGATCCAGGAATCCAGACGCAGAAACAGGTGCCGCCGCTTTCTGGGTCTTTGATCCTGACTGAAGGGGTCTTGCACCTTCCGATTCCTGTCTCTTGACTGCCCGATCCGCGCCGTCCAAAACGCCTCGAACCGATCGGGTTTTCCACCGCGCCGTTAAGTTCTGCCTATATTAGAGCAATAGGACAAGGGGGTGCATTAAAAAGTGAGCGATATCGTTACCGCCGCGAGCCGTCCATGGGAGCGTGCATGACCACCGATCCATCCTGGAAAACGACGGCGCTCGAGGAAATGTCGGACGATCAGTGGGAAAGCCTGTGCGATGGATGTGGCCGCTGCTGCCTGAACAAGCTTGAGGATTGGGACACCGGAGAGATCGCCTGGACCAATGTCGCCTGCAAGCTGCTCAATTCCGAAACCTGCCGCTGCAGGGATTATGACCAGCGTCAGGCCGAAGTGCCCGAATGCATCAACCTGACGCCGAAATCGGTGCATGAGCTGACCTGGCTGCCGCCGACCTGCGGTTATCGGCTGATTGCCGAGGGCAGGGACCTCTATTGGTGGCATCACCTGGTCTCGGGCGATCCCGATACGGTCCATCTGGCTGGCGTTTCCGTGCGCGGCCGCACCGTCGCCGAAGCCGGGATGGAACCCGAGGATTATGAACGCCACATCGTCGAATGGCCGTTCGAGACCGTGGACGAGTGAGGCAATTTCATTCTTTTCAAGGATCAAAAGGATCGCGCCCCTGGAGGCAAGCATGCAGAAAATTTTGAGCTGGATTAAAGACCTGTTCTGGATAACTGCAATTACTTTTTGCCTTTTGGCGTTGGTAAATATCTTGATGGTCTACTTCTCGCCCTTGCTTGTTCCGCATGTTGGGCCCAAAATAGTTGAAATGTTAGATCCCTGTTATCGTTCACTATATCAGGATGATGCGAGTAACTTTTCGAGTGCCGGTAAAAGTGTTTTGGTCGTCGGCGACTCCCCTGCAGAAGGGATCGGCGACGAGTTTCTTGCAAATACTCCAAACTACGGATTGATCAAGAAACTGGACAAGGCCGGTGAGGCATATTTGATTGCCGGAAAGAGCGGATACGGAAATATCTCAGCTTACAACGATAGTAACAACTGTCTACCTTTGTTGAGTAAGATAACATATCTGGAATTTGATAAAGAAAAAGTCGATGAACTAGTATTTATCTTCTATGAAGGGAACGATTTAGACGATAATATAAATGAAAGCCGAAAGTTAAAAGATGATCCTGACCTAAATTGGAGCAGAATATGAAAAATATTCATGCCTCTAAGGTACCTCATACGGGGAATGGGTCATGAGATCTTCAGACAGCAAGAACAGCCAAAAGAAGATTTTGATGCGCTTGAGCCCCAAAATATCACGACAACGGGGTTGGAGATCGGGATAGATCTGCAAAGCGCCGCGGTTGAGTTGACCGAGGAGGAGTTTTCACAATCGCTGGCCATCGCCTCAGATATAATAAAAAGACTGTCGAGCGACTTTCCAAACGCGGATATGAGAGTTTTGTGTGTGCTGTCTCCCGCCAGCACATATGATTTCGAGGATGAGCTGATTGCAACGTCGTCTAAAGGGTTTGGACTTTGTCAAAACCACCAGTGCTTTCAATTTGAAGAGAAGTGCCAGAATTCGCGAAGAATTGGGGGATCATTGCGAAGCGACCGGTGTTTGCCGATTCTGTGACGCGACGCAAGCGATGCGACAGACAGCGGCCGGCGGCGCGCCTTACACGGTCCAATGGACTGGGATCATCCCAACGCACTCGGATACACCACAATACGCAATGCCTATATGGAGTGCTTCGGCCAGTGAATTGTGGGGCGGTGCTGGGCTCCGAATCCTGAAGCCGAGAGCAAGGACCTCTGCTGCTGGCATCACCTTGTATCAGGCGAACCTGACACGGATGCGCGGCCCGTGTTGCCATGAGCTGCCGCGCCGTTCCGGAAGCCGGTATGGAGCCCGAGGACTACGAGCGCCACATCGTCAAATGGTCGTTTGAAACGGCGGATGAGTGGGGGCGTCACAAAACGGCAACTTGCGGATCAATCCTGGTTTTCAACCAATAGCAGAAATCCGTGAACGGCATCTCGCCTGTTGATAAAGACAGCAAACATGCTCATTGCGTGCAAACCCGGTTGCTTTGGTGATGTAACCGTCAGTTGCTTGATGCCCGTGATTATCTGGCAATCTGTCAGTGGCTGCGTCCAAATCAAGCGGGAGTCGCCAACACCATCCAATTGCTCTGTCGGGTGATGTATCCAGCACACCTTGACATCAGCACGCCCCAGACCTTTCGGTAGATCGATTTGAATGGTCTCAGAAGGCTCTGGATCAAGTGGTTCAGATGATGTGACCAGGCCGCTGGCATCAACACATACTCCTTCTGAGGTGATCAAATATTTTCTCCGGGTCCAGCAGAACGTGCCAATGCGAGACTGTTGTTCTCCAGATTCAGCTACCAAACGTGCTGTTGGCACTTGGCTGATATAGGCATCAATTTCTGACGCATCATCGGCCCGGGCAATGGCAGCCGGCAAACCCGTTGTCAGCATCACAATCAACGCAATCGCAAACCTCACAGCGCGTTCCAATAAAGCTTTTAAAGACCGCAAACCGGTCAATATTTCGGTGCCTGATGTTGATCCAAAACTCCGAAATCAATGGCGCCCTGTGAATAGTTTCGCATTATGGCCCTGCAACGGGAAATTTAACGCGGTTTCTGAACAATACCCTCATTCTCCGTTCATTTTTAGTTCAGCATCATTCGTGTAGAGATTAACGACAAGGCAAATCAGTTGCTTCGCCCCATGGACGAACAGGGTTGGCCAAATATATGTTGTGTCGGAATTTCCGATCTTGCTGCAGGCAATGGCTTGGTTGAGCCGGTATTGAGGACAAAATGAGCAGTTGCAGAAGAATATTGCTGGTTGCGATCATGGCTGTGCCTTTTTTGGCGCTGGAAGCCGTTGATGCCTCTGCGCAGTCCGCTGACTGTTCGGCAGCCGTCCAGCGTGTCCTCAACCAGACGAACGGTCAGCTTCTGTCGGTCAAGGTCGCCAAGAATGGCGGCCAGGATATCTGCAAGATCACCGTGCTTGCCAATGACAATAATGGTAAAAGGCGGCGTAAGATGACCGTCAACGCCAGGCCTTAAGGCACCAGGAAAACGGGGCAAGAGCCGATGCGACTACTTGTTGTCGAGGATGACCAGGACCTTAACCGTCAGCTTTGCGAAGCTCTGGAAGAAGCCGGATATGTGGTCGACAAGGCTTTTGACGGCTCCGAGGGCCATTTTCTCGGTGATACGGAACCCTATGACGCTGTCATTCTCGATATCGGCCTTCCCGAAATGGACGGCATTACGGTGCTTGAAGAATGGCGCGCCGCCGGAAAGGCGATGCCGGTGCTGATTCTCACCGCGCGCGATCGTTGGAGTGACAAGGTGGCGGGCATCGATGCCGGCGCAGACGACTATGTCGCAAAGCCGTTTCATGTCGAAGAAGTGCTGGCACGTGTCCGTGCGCTTATCCGCCGTGCTGCCGGTCATGCCTCATCCGAAATCGTCTGCGGACCGGTGCGGCTCGACACACGCGGTGCCAAGGCAACCGTCAACGGAACCACGCTCAAACTGACTTCGCACGAATTCCGGCTGCTTTCTTACCTGTTGCATCACAAGGGCGAGGTCGTCTCGCGCACGGAACTGGTCGAGCATATGTACGATCAGGATTTTGATCGCGATTCCAATACGATCGAGGTGTTTGTCGGACGATTGCGCAAGAAAATCGGTGTCGACATGATCGAAACGATACGCGGGCTTGGATATCGCATTCAGGCTCCCGGCGATGGAAGCTAGCGGCTAGAGCGCATCTTGGCCAAATGAGAGCATTTGATGGCGGAAAATCGGTTCACTCGGCTAAGCGCGTCGCGCAGCGCGATGTGGTGCATCGTGCAAGCTGCGCAACGACGCCGATGGACCGATTGTCCGCCACCCTGAAAGGACGATATTGTTGATATTCAAAGTTGATCGGGCCGGGCGATTTTGCCCTCTGACTGCGTTAGCTTGCACTTGTGGTGGAATGATACCACGGCGCGCAACCCGCCTTGTCAGCGACCAAAATCGCCGCGGTCAAAGGCTTTCATTTGGCCAAGATGCGCTCTCATAAACCCCGCTCTCTTGCTGCGCGGGTTTTGACGATTGCATCGGTTTGGGCCGTCATTGCGCTCTTTGTCATTGGTTTTCTGATCCTCACACTCTATCGCAATGGCGCCGAACGCGGTTTTCGTGATCTGCTGCGCGCCCAGCTCTACAATGTGATTAATTCCGTTTCTCTCACCCCTGACGGCAAGGTCGAAGGTGCGCCACAACTCGGCGATCTGCGCTTCAGCCAGCCCGGAAGCGGCTGGTACTGGATCGTCAATATCATCGGAAACGGACCGTCCGACGGCATTGCCTCGGTATCGCTCGGAGACCGCACGGTCGATGCGGTTAGCACCCAGATCGCACCTTTCAACGAGCGCTACGAGCGGATTTACCGGTCGAGCGACAGCACCGGGCAGGAACTGATGATTGCCGAAACCGAGGTTCTGCTCGGTGATAACGGCGAAATTGCCCGGTTCCGCGTGACCGGAAACATGGATGCGCTTGATGACGATGTATCCGCATTTTCACGCCAACTGATGCTGTTTTTGGTGGTGTTTGGCATTGGCAGTCTTCTCGTCAATGCCATTGCTATTTTGTTCGGTCTGCGCCCGCTCGACAGCATCCGCCGTTCGCTGGAGGAAATCAGAGCCGGCAAGACCGAATCACTTGATGGCAGTTTTCCGCGTGAAATCGCTCCGCTGACCGGTGAGGTCAACGCCCTGATAGACAACAACCGGCGCATTATCGAGCGTGCCCGCATGCAAGTGGGCAACCTTGCCCACTCGCTTAAGACGCCGATTGCGGTGCTGCTCAACGAGAGCCGCGCCATGGAGCCGGAACAGGCGCGCCTCGTCAACGAGCAGGCAACGGCGATGCAGAACCAGGTCCAGCATTACCTCGACCGGGCGCGTATTGCAGCCCAGCAGAACTCCGTTCTCGTGCGCACTGATACGCGCAAAACCCTGCAGCGTCTTTTGCGGGTAATGGAACGGCTGAACCCTGACACCGAATTTCAACTGGCGGTTTCGGATGCGGTGCCGAACATCGCGATGGAGCAGCACGACGTAGAAGAAATCTTAGGTAACTTACTGGAAAACGCGGGGAAATGGGCAACCGGAACGGTCCGCGTCAGTGTCGTCCAAGCGGTCACCACTGCGCCGGCTGCCGGCACAGGTGACGATCGGCGGATGCTGTCCATATCCGTTGAAGACGATGGTCCAGGAATGCCCGACGATCAGCTCTCGGAAGCGATGAAAAGAGGTCGGCGGCTTGATGAAAGCAAACCGGGAACCGGTCTCGGGCTGTCAATCATCAAGGAGATCGTCGGCGAATACAAAGGCAACGTCACGCTCAGCCGCAGCGATCTTGGCGGTCTTTGCGCGACGCTGATCTTGCCGGTTGCGGTTCGTTAATCATTGACGCACATGATGTGATCAAACCGCTGCCACATTAACGCCACATCCTGCGTTTCAATGTGCGGTTGATTGGAGAAGGGAAATCAATGAAAGCCCGTGTTCAAATTATTGCGGTTGCGGTTCTGCTTGCCCTTGGCGGCTGCGCAAAAACCGGCGGGCAATCCAGTTTCCTGAATTCCTTCGTGCCCCAGTCGGCAAGCAAGCCAACGGTAATCGAAGCTCTCAATGGCGGTATAATCGATCCCGCAATATCAGCTCAGTTGAGCGCGGATGACCGCACCAGGGCACTTGAAGCCGAATATAGGGCGCTTGAAATCGCTCCCAGCGGACAGATCGTCGCATGGTCCGGAACCCAAAGTGGCGTTTCCGGTGAAGTTTATGCTGCCCAGCCCTACGAAGTTGGTTCCCAGAACTGCAGGCAATACGTCCATAAGATTGTCCAGGGCGGGGAAACCGTGACAGCGCGTGGAACCGCGTGCCGCAGCGAAGACGGCAACTGGACACCGCTTGTTTAGAGCCCATATTTCCAATAGATAGTGACGAACGCCAAAACGGTCGGCAACACCGTGCCGCCGGGCAATTGGATAGGGTTAGATAACCAGTTCTCATGATGTTTTGGGTCATGGCTGCCATCATGACGGTGGCCGCTACCACAAGTCTCCTCGTACCGCTTGCCCGGCGCACAAAGTTGCAGGCGGCCGAGAAGGAGTTCGACGCGGAGGTCTATCACGACCAGCTGCGCGAGATTGATCGCGACATAGAATCTGGACTGCTAACGGGTGAAGAAGCCGAATATGCGCGCGCCGAAGTTGGACGTCGGCTGATCAAAGCCTCGAAAGCCGCATCCCGCAAAACGGTTGCTTCGTCTCCGCTCGCCGGTGCAGCGCGCTATGTGGTGATCGTGTTTTTGCCGCTGATGGCGGTTGCCGGCTATCTCGCAATCGGCTCGCCCGGAATGCCTTCCCAGCCTCTTGCCGCGCGGATACAACCGCCCTCCAATGAAAACAGCGATATCGCCAATCTCGTGGCGCAGGCCGAAACACACCTTGCGAGCAATCCTGAGGACGGCCGCGGTTGGGATGTTCTGGCGCCCGTCTACTTCAGCCTCGGGCGTGTGCAGGATTCTGAAATCGCCTATCGAAATGCCATTCGTCTTCTTGGTTCCACGGCCCCGCGACAGGCAGGACTTGGGCAATCCCTGTTCGCCCAGACCGGCGGTATTGTGACTGCCGACGTGCAGGCGGCATTCCAGGCAGCAGATGACCTCGAGCCAGGCAATCCGCTGTCATCGTTCTTTCTGGCGCTTGGCATGGCCCAGGAGGGAAAACTGGTCGAAGCCCGCACGGCATTTTCGGATCTTGCGGGCAGGTCCACGCCGGATGCTCCATGGATGCCTCAGGTGCGTTTGCACCTTGAGGAACTTGACAAACGCATCGGGCAGGGCGGTGAAGAGGCCGTGCCAGGACCTGACAAGGAACAGGTTGCCGCGGCGGCGCAGATGAGTGATGACGAACGCCGGGAGATGATCGGCGGCATAGTGGCCGGTCTTGACGAGCGGCTGAGGGAAAACCCTGACGATCTTGAGGGCTGGCTTCGATTGATCCGCTCATACATGGTCTTGGGAGAAGCCGAGCAGGCAGGTGATGCGCTCAACCGGGCCTTGGAGAATTTCGATGCCGGAAGCGCCGGCCGTCAGGCGCTGACGCAGGCAGCGACACAGTTTGGACTTGCAGCGGAGAAAGTGAATCAATGACACGCAAGCAGAAAAGACTGGCGATCATAGCCGGCGGTGTCAGCGTCATCGGTGTTGCGGTCATCCTGGTTTTGTTCGCGCTGCAGGAGCAGATTGTCTATTTTCACTCGCCGACGGACGTTGTTGAGAAACAGGTCAGTCCCGGAACACGCATACGCCTCGGCGGACTGGTGGCCGAAAATTCCGTAGCGCGCGGACAGGGAACGACCGTGGAGTTTGCAGTCACCGACACCGCGAACACGGTGTCCATCACCTATACCGGCATTTTGCCGGATCTCTTCCGCGAAGGGCAGGGCGTCGTTGTTGAGGGCGCATTCCAGCCTGGCAATCCGCTGTTTGTTGCGGATTCGGTGCTGGCCAAACATGATGAGACCTATATGCCCAAAGAGGTTGCCGACAGTCTGAAAAAGCAGGGGGTCTGGCAGGGTGAGGAAGAATAGGACCGCGCCATGATTGTTGAGCTAGGTCATTATGCGCTTGTAATGGCGCTTGCCATTTCACTGCTGCAGTCGGTTTTGCCTGTCATCGGCGCCCGGCGGCCGGATGCGGCGTTGATGGAAATGGCCCCGGCCGCTGCCATCGCATCTTTCATATTTGTCCTGCTCGCCTTTGCCGCCCTGACCGTCTCCTATGTTACCTCGGACTTTTCCGTCCAGAATGTCTGGGAAAATTCGCATTCGCTCAAACCGCTGATCTACAAGTTCTCCGGCGTCTGGGGAAACCACGAGGGCTCGATGCTGTTGTGGATTCTCATACTTGTTTTCTTCAGCGCTCTTGTGGCGCTTTTCGGCGGCAACCTGCCTTTCTCGCTGAAAGCCAATGTCCTAGCGGTCCAGGCATGGATCACCGCGGCCTTCCTCTTCTTCGTGTTGTTGACGTCGAACCCGTTCCAGCGCCTCAATCCGGCTCCGATCGAAGGCCGGGACCTCAATCCGATCCTTCAGGATATCGGGCTGGCGATCCATCCGCCGCTGCTTTATCTCGGCTATGTCGGTTTTTCGATCTGCTTTTCCTTTGCCGTTGCGGCGCTGATCGAAGGGCGCATCGATGCGGCCTGGGCCCGCTGGGTGCGGCCGTGGACGCTTGCGGCCTGGACGGCGTTGACCGCCGGTATCGCGATGGGCTCCTACTGGGCCTATTACGAACTCGGCTGGGGCGGCTGGTGGTTCTGGGATCCGGTTGAAAACGCATCCTTCATGCCCTGGCTCGCCGGCACGGCCCTGCTGCATTCGGCGCTGGTGATGGAAAAACGCGAAGCGCTGAAAATCTGGACTGTGCTGCTTGCCATCATGACCTTCTCATTGTCGCTGCTCGGCACCTTCCTGGTGCGCTCCGGCGTTCTGACGTCGGTGCATGCCTTTGCCACCGATCCGCTGCGCGGCGTATTCATCCTCGGCATCCTCGTGCTCTTCATTGGCGGTGCTTTCAGCCTGTTTGCCCTGCGCGTGCAAACGCTGAGCCAGGGCGGGCTGTTTGCCCCGATTTCGCGCGAGGGTGCACTTGTTTTCAACAACCTGTTTCTGACAACGGCGACGGCGACAGTGCTTGTCGGCACGCTCTATCCGCTGCTGCTGGAGGCCGTGACCGGCGCCAAGATTTCCGTCGGTCCGCCGTTTTTCAATCTGACATTCGGGCCACTTATGATCCCGTTGCTGCTGGCGGTGCCGTTTGGGCCGCTGCTTGCCTGGAAACGCGGTGACCTGTGGGCGGTGTGCCAGCGGCTTTACTTTGCCGCCGGGCTTGCCCTCCTGACAGCCCTGGCAGTGACCTACTTTGCCACCGGCGCACCGGTGCTGGCGGCGCTCGGAATTGCCATCGGTATCTGGCTGATCGCGGGTGCCATAACCGATATTGCGCTGCGCTCAGGCGCCGGCAGGGTCGCAGTTCCCATTATGTGGCAGCGTTTCAAGGGCCTGCCGCGCTCGGCTTTTGGATCGGCGCTGGCCCATCTAGGACTTGGAATCTCGGTTATCGGAATTGTCACCGTCACTGCATTTTCAACCGAGGAGGTGACCACCCTCAAACCCGGCGAAACGATGGTCAGCGGCCCTTTCGCATTGCAGTTTGAAGGCCTGAAGCCGAACACCGGACCGAATTACACCGAATTGCAGGGCCGCTTCATCGTCTCCAGGGACGGCAACCGGTTTGCCACGATAACATCGGCAAAGCGCATTTATACGGCGCGCAGAATGCCGACCACGGAAGCCGGAATTCTGACGCTGGGCCCCAGCCAGCTGTACGTTGCACTCGGCGACGAGACCCCCGATGGCGGAACCGTTGTGCGGGTTTGGTGGAAACCCTGGGTGACATTCATCTGGATCGGCGCGGTGATCATGTCGCTCGGTGGCATCACGTCACTCTTTGACCGGCGGTTGCGCATCGGCGCGCCGGCGACGCGCAAGGCAACGGCCGTTTCCGCCGGGCAGGAAACATGAAACGTCTGGCCAAACTCATGGCAGTCGCCAAGATCTGCCTGTTGTCCCTGGCTTTGCCCGCCTTGGCCGTTACGCCGGACGAAGTGCTGGACGATCCGGTGCTGGAGGAAAGAGCCCGAGAGATATCGGCCGGTTTGCGCTGCCTTGTCTGCCAGAATCAGTCGATAGACGATTCCGATGCGGCACTCGCCAAGGATCTTCGCGTTCTGGTACGCCAGAGACTGGTAGAAGGCGACAGCGATCAGGAAGTGGTTGGTTACATCGTTTCCAGATATGGCGAGTTCGTTCTGCTCAAGCCTCGGTTCTCGGCGCAGACACTGCTGTTGTGGGCCGTACCGGTCATTGTGTTGTGCGGTGGTCTGGCCTATCTCATCATCAATGCCGGCAAAAACCGACGATCCCGCACGGGCATGCTGCTGTCACAGCAAGAA
This sequence comes from Hyphomicrobiales bacterium, assembly GCA_024244645.1. Classification (GTDB taxonomy): domain Bacteria; phylum Pseudomonadota; class Alphaproteobacteria; order Rhizobiales; family Rhizobiaceae; genus Hoeflea_A. Next base: position 28,673 of record JAAEOH010000048.1, on the reverse strand, counting down.
CAAGCCGATCTCGAGAAAGTTTTAAGTTCGCGTGATCACGATAGTTGATAGGTTCGCTTCAGAGCGCTTCACGATTAAACAGAAGCATTTGATGGCGGTCAATCGGTTCACTCGGCTAGGCGTGTCGCGCAGTGAGATGTGGTGCATCGGGCAAGCGGCGCAACAACGCCGATGAGCCGATTGTCCGCCACCCGCATGGGCCGGGCGATTTTGCCCTTTGACTGTGTTGGCTTGCACTTGTGGTGGGATGGCACCACTGCGTGCAACCCGCGTTGTCTGAGACCAAAATCGCCACGGTCAAATGCTTCTCTTTAGTCGTGAAGCGCTCTAAATCGGGAGCGGGGACATGACGCCAACATCCATTAAATCCGAATTCAATGGTCATTCCGGTGCCACGCTTGTAGCACGGCTCGATGTGCCCGCTGGCCATGTGCGCGCCTATGCGCTCTTTGCCCATTGCTTTACGTGCACAAAGGACATTCTTGCGGCAAAGCGGGTGGCGGCGGAGCTTTCGCGCGCCGGTATAGCCGTTTTGCGTTTCGATTTTGCCGGCCTTGGCTCGAGCGAAGGTGAATTTGCTTCGACGAATTTTTCCTCCAACGTCGCTGATCTCATGTCTGCGGTCGAATATCTGCGCGCGAATTTCGAAGCGCCGTCGATCCTGATCGGCCATTCGCTCGGCGGTGCAGCGGTTCTGGCGGTCGCCGGGGACATACCCGAGGTCAAGGCCGTGGCAACCATTGGCGCCCCCGCGGACGTTGCCCATGTCGTGCACAATTTCGGCTCGAAAATCGAGGAAATCGAGGAAAAGGGCGAGGCGTCCGTCACCCTGGCCGGAAGGCCGTTCACCATCCAGAAGCAGTTCCTCGACGACGTGCGAGAGAGTGTTCTGACCGAGCGCATCGCAAACATGCGCATAGCCTTGATGGTGTTGCACTCGCCGATAGACCAGACCGTCGGGATCGACGCCGCCGCAACGATTTTTGGCGCCGCCAGGCACCCGAAGAGCTTTGTCTCGCTCGACAATGCGGATCACCTCGTCAGCAAGGCGCAGGACGCCTCCTACGCGGCATCGATCATCGCCAGCTGGGCATCGCGCTATATCGCCGAAGATACGCCGCAGGGCATGACCGATACCGAAGCGGTACGTGTATCCGAAACCGGCGAGGGCAAATTTCAAAACACCGTGCACGCTGGTAAGCATCGATTGTTTGCCGATGAGCCGGTCAGCGTCGGTGGTCTTGATTCGGGTCCGTCACCCTATGACTTTCTGTCCGCAGCGCTTGGCGCCTGCACCTCGATGACGCTGCGCATGTATGCCGATCGCAAAAAGGCCGCGCTTGGCCGGATCACCGTTGACGTGTCCCATGCCAAGATCCATGCGGCGGATTGTCTTGAATGCACGTCAGAGCAACAGGAAAAGGGCAGCCGGATCGATCAATTCGAACGCGCCATAACGGTCGATGGGCCGGTGTCGGAGGAGTTGCGTGGAAAGATTGAGGAAATCGCCGACAAATGCCCGGTTCACCGAACGCTTGAAGCCTCCTCCAAGATTGTCACCCAGGTTTCGATCAACAAAGCTTGATTACTGTTCAGCCTGCTGTCTGAATCCCTCGAACGTCATGGCCAACACGGCAGTGTTGTCGGGCGCTTCATCAGGCCCGAAAGCCTGCAATTGTGGGGATTCATTGAATATGCGGTTCGCCGGAAGGCGGCCGTGAACGCTGGCCGGAATCCTCCAAGATTACAAAATATTCATGCTTTAGTTAGGCGGTCGTAATGTGGCATTCACTATCTCTTGGGCGAGGGGACTGAACAGACCGTTATAAGGACATCTAAATGCCCAAGAGAAAATTCCTTGCTACCCGTAATGGATTGCTGACAACTACGGCCGCACTTGGTTTGGCCGCAGCAATGGTGGCCAGTGGCGTTCCGGCTCGCGTTCAATCTGCCTATGCAGATGCTGTAAGGGTTCAGGCACCTCAGGAGCCAGGATTCGCAGACGTTGTTGAAGCCGTAACGCCAGCTGTTGTTTCCGTCCGCGTTAAATCCGACATCAGGCCCGTCTCATCTGGTGGCAACAATTTCCAGGCACCCGGCATGGATGACCTGCCGGATGATCACCCCATGAAACGCTTTTTCCGTGATTTCGGTAAGGGCAATCCGTTCGGTGACCGCTTCTCGGAGCGCGGTGATGAAAACCGCCCGCAGCAGCGTCAGCCGCGTACGCGCCCTGTTTCACAAGGATCCGGCTTCTTCATTTCCGATGACGGTCTCGTCGTTACAAACAACCACGTTGTCGACAACGGTCAGGAATTCACCGTCATCTTGCACGACGGCACCGAGCTGGACGCCGAACTGATCGGCAAGGATGCCCGTACCGACCTTGCGGTTTTGAAAGTCGAAAGCGATCAGAAGTTCACCTATGTTGACTTTGATCAGGACGACAAAACCCGCATTGGCGACTGGGTGGTTGCCGTCGGCAACCCCTTCGGCCTCGGCGGGACTGTGACCGCAGGCATCATTTCGGCGCGTGGGCGTGACATCGGCGCCGGCCCGTATGACGATTTCATCCAGGTTGACGCGGCCGTGAACCGCGGCAACTCCGGCGGCCCGACATTCAATCTTGAAGGCGAAGTCATTGGCGTCAATACGGCCATCTTCTCGCCGTCGGGCGGTAATGTCGGCATTGCGTTTGCCATTCCCGCTGCGCTTGCCAATGAGGTTGTCAATGAGCTTCTGACCAGCGGTTCCGTCGAACGGGGCTGGCTTGGCGTGCAGATTCAGCCGGTTACGGATGATATTGCCGAATCACTTGGCCTTGCAGAGACAAAAGGCGCTCTGATCACCGAGCCGCAGGAGGACTCTCCGGCGCAGAAGGCCGGTCTGCAATCCGGCGACGTTGTGACAGCTGTCGGCGGCGAGCTAGTCGAAAGCCCGCGTGATTTGGCCCGCAAGATCGCCAGGGTCAACCCGGGCGAGAATGCCGATATCACAGTGTGGCGCGATGGAGACTCCCGTTCCATTCAGGTTGAAATCGGCACGCTGAAGGAGCCCAAGAAGGCGGCGGTGCAGACCAACACCAAGAAGACCGACAAGGGTGAATACTTCGAGGAATTCGGAATGACCGTCAAACCTGCCGATGACGGCAAAGGCCTGATGATTACCGAAGTCGAGCCCGACAGTATTGCCGCGGAACGCGGTATGCGAGGGGGCGATATCATTACGGCTGTGAACAACACAGACGTGCAGTCGGCCGAAGATCTGTCAAAGGCGGTAAAGGCCGCAAGTGACGCAGGTCGCAAGGCTGTACTGTTCCAGTTAACCAACCAGAAAACCAATCGGTTTGTAGCATTACCGGTTGCCGTTGGTTGAACAGATCGGGTGGGCGGTCATTAATGTCGCCCCCGGCCAACCGCCCGATTCTGTGGACAGCGGGTCTCCCATCGGCCCGCTGTCTCTCTTTTATTAAGGGACGTGTTTTACTTGGGACATAGTTGAACAGAGATCTTATGGTTTGTTTTTCGTCAGAATATTCGCCTAATATGCCGGTTATGAAGATTCTGGTTATAGAAGATGATCTGGAAGCCGCATCGTATCTGGTGAAAGCCTTTAATGAGTCGGGTATTGTCACCGACCATGCCAGCGACGGCGATCTTGGATTCTATCTGGCGACTGAAAACAACTATGATGTCATGGTCATCGATAGGATGCTCCCAAAACGCGACGGTCTTTCGATCGTCACCGAGTTGCGCGAAAAGTCGATCGATACGCCGGTGCTGATCCTTTCTGCTCTGGGCCAGGTCGATGATCGGGTCACGGGCTTGCGCGCCGGGGGCGATGACTATCTGCCGAAACCCTATTCATTTTCCGAGCTTCTTGCCCGCGTCGAAGTGCTCGGGCGGCGCAAGGGCATGCGTGACAATGATACGGTGTACAGGGTCGGCGACCTGGAACTCGACCGGCTGGCCCACGAAGTGCATCGCGCCGGCCAGCGCATCACGCTTCAGCCGCGTGAATTCAGGCTGCTGGAATATCTGATGAAACACGCCGGACAGGTGGTGACCCGCACCATGCTCCTGGAAAATGTCTGGGACTATCATTTCGATCCCCAGACCAATGTTATCGACGTCCATATCTCGCGGCTGAGATCGAAGATCGAAAAGGGATTTGACAAGGCGCTGCTGCGCACCGTGAGGGGTGCCGGTTATATCCTAAAAGCCGATGGCTAGAACAATAGGCCGTTTTGGAATTCTGTTACGCACCACCGCGGTGCGCATGTCGGCGCTTTATCTTGGCCTGTTCGCCATTTGCGCAGTCGTACTTGTATTTTACGTCACGGATCTGACCTCGAGCCTCCTGACCTATCAGACCAAACAGGTGGTTCAGGACGAGCTGAAGGTGCTGGGCAACTTTTACCGCCGCGGCGGTGTTTCCATGCTGATCGGACATATCGACCGGCGCTCGAGGGAACCGGGGGCCAATCTTTATACAATCGCCGCGTCCAATGGGCAGATCCTCGCCGGCAATGTTGAAAGCCTGCAGTCCGGCATATTGGAGCGTGAAGGTTGGACGGAACGGCCGTTTTCATACAGAAGGTTCTATCAGCCGGAAGGCACCCCGGGCCATGCGGCCCTGGCCGAAGTGATATTTCTTCCCAATGGCATGCGTGTTCTTGTCGGGCGCGACCTCGGCGAGCCGACGAAGTTTCGCTCAATGGTCCAGCGTTCCCTTGTCATGGCGCTCGGCATCATGGTGATCGGAGCCCTGGTCATCTGGTTTGTCATCGGCCGCAGGGCTTTGCAGCGCATAGATCGCGTGTCGCAGGCCAGCCAGAAAATCATGGCTGGCGACCTCGGCCAGCGATTGCCGGTCAGCGGATCCGGCGACGAATTCGACCGTCTTTCGGAATCGCTCAATGCCATGCTTGGGCGGATAGAGCGGCTCAATGAGGGGCTGCGGCAGGTATCGGACAACATCGCGCACGATCTCAAGACGCCGCTGACACGATTGCGTAACCGTGCAGAAGCAGCGCTTGCCGGCAACGAAGACGGTCCGGCCTACCGCGCCGCCATGGAGGAGGTGATCGACGAATCGGATCAGCTCATTCGCACCTTCAATGCGCTGTTGATGATTTCCCGTGTCGAGGCCGGATCGGCGGTAGCAGAAATGAACAAGGTCGACCTTACGCAGATCGCCCATGATGCCGAGGAGCTCTACGAGCCCGTTGCGGACGAGGCCGGGGTCTGTCTATCTTCGCGCATCCAGGACGGTATCGAAGTGTCCGGCAACCGCGAACTCATTGGCCAGGCACTGACCAATCTGATTGACAATGCGATCAAATACACAGCCGGATGCGACAACGAAGCCAGGGTTGAGGTGGCGCTGGAAAACGGCGGCGATGGAATCATCCTGTCCGTCAGCGACAACGGACCGGGTATTCCGGAAAATCGGCGGGACGATGTCAAAAAACGGTTCGTCAGACTCGATGAAAGCCGTACAAAACCGGGGACGGGGCTGGGGTTGAGCCTCGTTGATGCTATCATGGCCCTTCATGGGGGCCGTCTTGACCTCGTCTGCAATGGCGACGGGAACTCGGGATTGCGCGCCAGGATGGTGTTTGACAGACGAGGTTAGATATTGACCAGCACACAACCGACGAATGCGACATTCGTTGCTGGTAGTCCGGTGCCGATCAAGGCATCTTCGAAGGAAGCATTGCAGGACGTCTTAAACGACCTTCTTAAAGCATCCGAAGAGCTGCCTGAATTAAAGCAGTTTTTGGAGACCGAATCTGCCGAGCGAGAACTGCTTCTGGCATCGATGACGCTATCGCCCTATCTGTGCAATATTGCCATCTATCACCCACAATGCGTTGTCACGACAATTGGATCGCCACCCCAGGAACTGCTTGATGAGCTGGTGGAAAGCGCGCGTAACGCGTGGAAGGATTGTCAAAATCAAGCCGAGCTTATGAGCACGTTAAGGCGGCTGAAACGTCAATTGGCGTTTTCGCTTGCGTTGTACGATCTGGGACGAATTCTCGAGACTTCCGTCATTACGGCGTGGCTGAGTGCATTTGCGCGGGCCAGCGTATCGTCGACAATCGATTATCTGCTGCTTACGGCGCACAACAACGGCAAGCTTGCACTGCGCGATGTTGAAAATCCCAGCACGGGTTCCGGACTGACCGTTATCGGCATGGGCAAACTCGGATCGAGCGAACTGAATTATTCTTCGGATATCGATCTGGTCGTCGTCTTTGACCCGCGCGCCGATATCGTGAAAGACTGGGATGAGGCCACGGAGGTCTTTTCGCGTATCGTGCGGCAGCTGATTCACATTCTGCAGGAACGCACCGGCGACGGTTATGTGTTCCGGACTGATCTGCGATTGCGGCCCGATCCAGGATCGACACCGCTGGCGCTGCCCTATGACGCTGCATTGCACTATTACGAGGGCCGGGGACAGAATTGGGAACGCGCTGCTTATATTAAAGCGGACGTGGCGGCCGGTGATCTGCGGATCGGAAGCGCGTTCTGCACCGAACTCACACCCTTCATCTATCGCAAATATCTCGATTATGTCGCCATAACCGATATCCACTCCATCAAGCGTCAGATACACGCGCACAAGGGGTTCGGTGAAATCTCGGTCTATGGGCACAACATAAAGTTGGGGCGCGGCGGAATTCGCGAAATCGAGTTTTTTGTACAAACGCAGCAATTGATCGCCGGCGGCAGAATGCCGGCGCTCAGAACACGCTCAACGGACAAGACCCTGGCGGCCCTGGCCGAGGCACAATGGATTGCAGACCGCACGGAAGAATCGCTGCGCAATGCCTACTGGTTTCTGCGCGATGTGGAACACCGCATCCAGATGCGGCGCGACGAGCAGAGCCATGTATTGCCGGAAAGCGAGGAGGAATTCGCCTGCATTGCATTGATGATGGGCTTTGAAGAACCGAGCGCATTTGCCAAAAAGCTGCTTGCGACATTGCGGCTTGTCGAGAAGCACTATGCCCGCCTGTTCGAAAACGAAAAGGGTCTGACATCCGGTGCCGGCAATCTTGTCTTCACCGGAGATGACGACGATCCCGGCACTCTGGAAACGCTCAGTCAGATGGGTTTTGAGCGGCCGTCGGACATGTCCCGCGTCATCCGCACCTGGCACTACGGACGCTATCGCGCCACCCAGACACCGGTGGCCCGCAAGCGGTTGACCGAGCTGATGCCGGAACTCTTGCAGACCTTTGCCGATACCGGCCGGGCGGACGAAACACTGTTGAAATTCGATTCCTTCCTCGCCGGTCTGCCTTCCGGTATCCAGTTGTTTGCGCTTCTCGGTAACAATGCCGGACTGATGTCGCTGCTTGTCACGATTATGGCTTCCGCGCCGAGGTTGGCCCAGGTCATTGCACGCAAGCCGCACGTTTTCGACGGCATGCTCGATCCGACGCTGCTCGCCGAGCTTCCGACCCGCGAAAGGCTCTCCGAGCAGCTTGAGGCATTTCTCGACGGCGAACTTGACTATGAGGAGGTGCTCGACCGATTGCGGATTTTTGCAGCCGAACAGAGATTCCTCGTTGGTGTCCGCCTGATAACCGGCGCCATCGCCGGTGACAGGGCCGCAATTGCGTTTACAGACCTCGCCGATCTGACCCTGAATGCCGCGATCGGTGCAGTGCAAGCCGAACTCGAAAAAGCCCACGGACGCATTGCAGGCGGGCGTGTCGCCGTTGTCGGTCTTGGCAAATTTGGCAGTCGCGAGATGAGTGCTGCATCAGACATCGATATGATCCTGCTTTATACCCATGACCCGGAATGCCAGGAATCCGATGGCGCAAGACCAATTGATCCGGTTCGCTACTACGCCCGGTTGACCCAGCGGCTTATCTCCGCGCTTTCAGCGCCAACCGCTGAAGGTGTGCTTTACGAAGTCGACCTTCGGCTCAGGCCTTCCGGCAACAAGGGGCCTGTGGCAACGCATATTCGCGCGTTCCGTAAATACCAGAAGGATGAAGCCTGGACCTGGGAGCACCTGGCGTTGACCCGGGCGCGTATCGTTGCAGGTGATCCGGAACTCAAGGCCCAAGCCGAGCAGGTCTTTGCCGATGTCCTCGCTCAGGAACGCGATATCGATAAGACCGCCTCCGATGTGGCAGATATGCGCAAACGCATTGAGGAAGAAAAACCGCCGGTCAATATCTGGGACCTCAAGCTGGTACCGGGTGGGCTGTTCGACATTGAATTCATAACCCAGTTCCTGCGCCTGCATTCTGCGCGTCTTGACCGGGACAGTCTGGAACTGGGTTCACAGACCAAGGACATTCTGGAGGCGCTGGGGCCGTCCATGATCGGCGAGGATGCCGCAGCAACGCTCGTCGAAGCGCTGACGTTTTACACCCGGATCACACAGATTATTCGACTTTGCCTCGAGGGCAAGTTTGAACCGGATGACTCGCCGCAAGGCTTCAAGGAACTGATGTTGAGGGTTGTTGATTACCCCGATATGGGGACGCTGGAGGCGCACCTCAAGGAGACTTCATCGGATGTTCGGGCAATATTTGACCGAACGATTGTTGACAGGCAGCTTTTGTAAAAGGGCAAGGGCATGCCGCTCAAATTAGCGGAACCGCTCCTGCGGATTGATCGGCAGGCGCAGCGAAACTATCGTGCCGACATCGGTGGTGGAGCGGATTTTCATGGCCCCGCCATGGAGCGCTACCAGTGCTCGCGAGATCGCCAGTCCGAGACCCGAGCCGCCCTTGCTTTTGGAAAACTGGTTTTGCACCTGCTCAAATGGCTGGCCGATGTTTTTGAGTGCCTTTTTGGGTATACCGATGCCGGTGTCTTCTATGGTCAGCGTAACCGCGCCGGAATATCTGCGGGCCCGGACCGAAATTCGCCCGCCGTTTTCGGTAAATTTGGTGGCGTTAGATAATAGGTTCAAAAGCACCTGTTTGACGGCGCGACGATCCGCGTAGAGCGTCAGGCCGGCGGATATATTGGATTCCAGCGAGATGGATTTTGCCTCCGCCTGAACGGCGACGAGGCGTAGAGTTTCCTCGATCAGCGGGGCGATGTCGATGCGCTCGCAGGAAAGCTGCAGTCGGCCGGCCTCGATTTTCGACATGTCGAGGATGTCGTTGATCAGACCCAGCAGATGCTTGCCGCTATTGTTGATGTCATTGGAGTATTCCTCGTATTTCGCCGAACCGAGCGGGCCGAACATGCGGTTCTGCAAAATCTCGGAAAAGCCGATTATGGCATTGAGCGGTGTGCGCAATTCATGGGACATATTGGCGAGGAAATCCGATTTTGCCTTGTTGGCAGCCTCGGCATTGTCCTTTTCGGCGAGGTATTTTGCGTTCAGTTCGCTGAGCTCGACGGCTTTGTCCTTCAACCTGCTTTCCGATGCTGAAAGATCACCAATACTTGCCATCAGCCGCCGCTCGGAATCGCGCAATCGGTCCTGATGCCGCTTGAGCTGGGTAATGTCGGTACCGACCGACACCGACCCGCCATCAGTGGTATTGCGTTCGTTGATCTGTAGCCAGCGACCGTCTGCAAGCTGCACTTCCATGCTCTTTGCGTCGTTGTTGCCGTCCGTTGCGGCCGTCTGTTTTTTGACAATTGGCCGCTTTGCCGCAGCCAGCACAACGTCCTTGGCAAGCCCGGGCCGGACCGCTTCATCAGGCAGGCCGTACATGCGCTGATATTTCGAGTTACACATGACCAGGTGATCATAGCGGTCCCAAAGAACAAAGGACTCAGATGTGCTCTCAACCGCATCGAGCAGCCTTTGGTCGGCCTCGACCGAACGTTGGGCAAGCCGCTGCTGCTCGGTGACATCCATCGCAATACCGATGAGGTGCGACGGCTCTGCGTCGTCGGCGGTGATCTGGCCGCGTGCGCGCAACAGGACATAATGTCCGTCAGCGTGCCGCATGCGAAACGTGTGGTCGACCTGGCCCACATGGCCGCGTGCGATGGATCGCGCTACCTCGTGAAGGCCCTTGTCCTCGGGATGCATGAGGTGGGTCACGTCCCGATAGGACAGTACGCAGTCGCGCGGTTCCTGCCCGAGAATTTCGTACATGGACCGCGACCAGTAAAGCCGTCCGCGATTGAGGTCCCAGTCCCACAGACCGCATCGGCCGCGCGACAGCGCAGTATCGACCCTGTGGTGGGCCTCAAGGTAGATTTCGTCCGCGTCGCGGGCTCTGGATGCCTGACTGAAATAGGCATAGAGAATGATTAGCAATATGCTCGACGTGGCCGCAAAAAGCGTCACATTCAATGAGACTTCTCTTTTCCAGGGGCCGATTATGTGTGCTGCCGGGGTGAGGGCGGTGACACCACCGATCTTGCCGGGCAGGTTGGCCTGCGAGGCAAAATAGACCTGATCGCGAAAGCGCACTGTCTCCACACCGGCACGCGCGCCGAACAGGCGCAAGGGCGAAGACGACGGCAGGAGGCGGTCCAACTGAAAACCGACAAATGATGTGCCGCTTGACGTTGCGGCGAAAATCCGCCCCTCGGCATTCGAGACCAGCACAAAACGGCCATCGGTAACAAGCATTGCCGGCAGGGCATTGCTGATTTCGAGTTCGATCTTCCATCGGTGCTGTGACTGCAGGGCTTCTTCCTGCGATTTCAGCACGGCCGCACCCGCGAGTGCGGTCAGTGCAGTCGCCTGTTTTGCGGCATTTTCGATTTGTGTGCGTTCATTGAGAAGATCGGTAAAGCGGGCTGCGGCCACGACAATCAGAAAGGCGACGATCAATATCGGAATGGAATGCTTTAAAAATGGTTCGGCTTTCACCAGCCGGCTGTGTGCCGGTTTTGCGAACAGCTTCGCATGCCCAGCCAGATCAGAACGCCATCCCTGGCTGTCCTGAATGCCGGATAGAGTCTCCCGTTCAGTAGCGCCCGCTCGCCGCGCTTCTGCCATGTGTCCCACCTGTTATATTTTGTGATTCGGAAGCCGCTTGCCCGAACCTGACCTAATGAATCAAAGGTGATTCGCCTTGTCTAGCCCTAACGTTAATTCATTTTTAACTTATTAAAATCACTGCATAATTTTTGGTATTGCGGTTGCGAGCAAATTGTCGCGCTGCAACAGAATTTGCAAATAGGTGCAAATCAGTTGCCGGGTAAGACCGAACCGGAGCCGGATTATTGTCCGAGAGTGCGGTCCGTAATGTCACGAACATCGGGAGACAGCGACTTTTGACCCGAGATCAGGTCAAGCGCTTTTCGGGCGTTTTCGCGGCGAACCGGTTCCAGCGATTTCCATGAACGCATCGCTGTCAGGATTCGCGCGGCAACCTGCGGGTTGCGACCGTCCAGATCAATGATCTGCTCTGCAAGGAAGGTGAAACCTGCACCATCCGGCCGATTGAAGCCTGTCGGATTTCCGGCGGCAAAGCTGCCGATCAGGGCGCGCACCCGGTTCGGATTGTCGATCGAAAAATGGGACGTTGTCATCAGTTGCCTGACACGATCCAGGGTATCGTGGCCCGGTATCGTTGCCTGGACGGCAAGCCATTTGTCGATCACCAGCGGGTTGTCGCCGTAGCGTTCCTCGAATTCGGCGAGCGCTGTCTCCGTTGCACTGGAATGCGCAAAGCGATGGGTCATGATGCCAAGCACACCGCTCAGCACCGTCATATTGTCGGCCGACCTGAAAATCGGCAAAAGGTCCTCGGCATGCAGTCCGCCGCGCGTCAGGTAGTTGAGCGCCGCAAGATAGAGCGCCCTGCGGCCGGCGCCAGCGGCGTCCGTCGTGTAGGGTCCGCCGGGCAGGGCGGAATCGACAACAGCAACAAATGCATCGCCCGCGGTGCGGGCGGCATCATCCATTATGGCGTTCCGTGCTGTGAAAACGGCGTCGGGATCTATTTCGCTGCCGATCTCCCGTGCAATATCCGTTTCCCCTGGAAGCGTGATCGCCTGTGCCCGCAATGCCTGTTCAAGCGTGTCGTCGCCCAATGTCGCGATCAGGCTGTCGACCAGCGCCGATCCGCAGCGCACCGTTTCTTCAGCCCGGACCGATTTGGTTGCCGCAATCAATTCCCGCATCGCCAGTTCGTTGAGTGCCTGCCAGCGCGAGAACGGCTCGGTTTCAAAGCGGGCGAGATGCGACAGATCTGAGGATGATTGCTCGTAGCGAATATTGATCGGCGCCGAAAAGCCCCGGTTCAGCGACACTACGGGTCTGTCATTGATGTCGCTGAACACAACCTGGTGGCGGCGTTTTTTCACGTGCAAGACATCGCCATGTGAGGCAATACCAGATATCCCGGTTATCGGGATTTGCGCACCATCATGCGCAAACAATCCAAGCCGCAAGGGAATATGCATCGGCATTTTGTGTTTTTCGCCCGGTGTTGGCGGAACGGATTGCTCGATCTCCAGTGTCAGCGCACGGGTCGATGCATCAAATTCCGCACTGATTGTGATGACCGGCGTGCCGGCCTGATGGAACCAGACGGAAAACTGCTCCAGATCGACACCGGTGGCATCTTCGAAACACAAAAGAAAATCTTCGATCGTGGCCGCATCGCCATCATGGCGGGAAAAATAAAGATCAAGGCCCTTTTTGAATTCATCGGGGCCGAGAATGGTGGCAAGCATGCGCACAACCTCCGAGCCCTTCTCGTAGACGGTGGCCGTATAAAAATTGTTGATTTCGCTGTAGCGGACAGGGCGGACAGGATGGGCAAGCGGGCCGCTGTCCTCGGGAAACTGGTGGGCTTTTAGAAGCCGCACTTCGGCGATGCGTTTAACGGCCCTTGAACGCATATCGGCGGAAAATTCGTGGTCGCGATAAACAGTCAGGCCTTCTTTCAGGCAGAGCTGAAACCAGTCGCGGCAGGTGATGCGATTGCCCGTCCAGTTGTGAAAATATTCATGCGCGATGACAGCTTCGATATTGGCATAGTCGGCGTCGGTCGCCGTGTTCGGATCAGCGAGGACATATTTGTCGTTGAATATGTTGAGGCCCTTGTTTTCCATCGCCCCCATATTGAAATCGGATATGGCGACAATCATGAAAACGCTCAGATCATACTCACGGCCAAATTTTTGTTCGTCCCATTTCATCGAACGCTTCAGCGCGTCCATGGCATAGGAGGCCTGCGGCTCCTTGCCTTGCTCGACATAAATCTCAAGTGCGACAGGTCTGCCTGATTTTGTCGTGAAACTGTCACGCACAACCGCCAGATCGCCGGCAACGACTGCAAACAGGTAACTTGGTTTGGGATGCGGGTCATGCCACACCGCAAAGTGCCAGCCGTCTCCAAGCTCGCCGGATTCGGCAAGATTGCCATTTGACAAGAGCAGCGGCGCTTCCGAAACCAAAGCCTCGATGCGCGTAGAATAGATAGCAAGAACGTCTGGCCTGTCGAGGAAATAGGTGATGCGCCGGAAACCCTCGGCCTCGCACTGCGAACAATAGACGCCGCTGGAGCGGTAGAGGCCCATCAGCTTGCCGTTGCTCACCGGCGCGATCTCGGTCACGATTTCGAGCGTGAAGAATTCGCTTTCGGGAAGATCGCGGACCTCAAGTTTCGAGGGCGTTGCCGTAAATCGGTCTTCGTCGGCTGCAACACCGTCGATTTTGAGGCCGGCGAATGTCAATTCATCCCCGTCGAGAACAAGCGGTGCATTGTTTGCAGAGCCCGACCGCCGCCGCGCCGAAATCCGGCTGGTGACAATCGTGCGTTCCGGATTGAGCCGGAAAGCCAATTCGACGGTCTCGATCTCGAAATCCGTCGGCTTGTAGTCTTTGAGGCGCACGTCCTGTCCGGTTTCTGTTCTCATATCAATCCTGTTTCGATACGCCTGCTGTTGCGCACGCTGTAGCGTCCAACCAACAACGCCGTCAAACGCAATCGCATGCAAAATGTTGCTTTTGAATTGCGGGGGCCGTGATGACATTGGGCCCGGCAAGCCCTATAAATAGACACGGGTGGGGCAACCGTTCCGTTCCGATCATCCAACATGCAGTTTATAGATGAATATTGTGACACCGAAATTCGGCGTTGGAGCATCTGCGCTTCGCAAAGAAGATGACGCACTTGTTCGGGGAAATGGCCGGTTTACCGACGATTTCAATCGCGATGGTCAGGTCTATGGCTATGTGCTCAGATCTCCCTATGCCGCGGCAACCTTTACAATCAATTCTGTCGAGGATGCGGCAGCGTCAGATGGCGTGCATCTGGTCATGACCGCCGCAGATGTCACTGATCTCGGCGATATCCACTGTCACACACCGGTCAAGCAACCGGACGGTTCTTTCAACATCATGCGGCTGACACCATTGTTGTGCGACGGCCAGGTTCGTTTTGTCGGCGATGCGGTCGCATTTATCGTTGCAGACAGCATCAAGCAGGCACAGGACGCCGCCGAGCTGATCGACATTGATTGGGACGGCATGGACGCGGTTGCCGACATAGCTGCAGCCCTCCGTGGCGATGCGCCTTTGCTTTGGCCCGAACTCGGTTCCAACAGGGTCTATCTGTTTGAGCAGGGTGATCGGGCCGACACGGATGTGGCTTTTGAAAGTGCCCATTACGTGACGGAAATCTCCTTCATCAACAACCGGCTTGTCTCCAATTTTATGGAGCCACGCGGGGTGCTGGCGGAATGGGACGCGAAGGAAGAGAGCTTCACGGTTACGTTGGGCTCGCAAGGTGTCCACCATATGCGCAACACTCTGGCAAAACACATCTTCAAGATGGATCATGAAAAGATAAGGGTCATATCCGGCGATGTTGGCGGCGGATTCGGCACGCGTTTCCACAACTACCGTGAGTTCCCGCTTTCGATGGAAGCCGCGCGCCGTCTTGGCAGGCCGGTCAAATGGCTTGCCGACCGCTCGGAACATTTTGTTGCCGATGCCCATGGTCGCGACAATCTCGTTACGGCAGGCATGGCAATGGATGAGAACGGACGCTTCCAGGCGCTGCGCATCAATGTCAAGGCCAATATGGGGGCCTATCTGAACGGCTTCGGCCCGAGCGTACCGCTTCTTGGCGCGATGATGGCGACAGGTGTCTATGACATTCAAAGGCACCACATGCGCATAACCGGGGTCTACACCAATACAACGCCCGTCGACGCTTACCGCGGTGCCGGCCGCCCGGAGGCAGCATTGCTGATCGAACGCCTGGTTGACGCCTGCGCACGCGAGACGGGAATTGATGCCGTTGAACTTCGCCGCCGCAACTTCATCAAGCCCGAGCAGTTTCCGTATCAGACCGCTGCCGGCAGGCTTTATGATGTCAGTGAATATGAGGGCCATATGGAAATGGCGCTTATAAATGCCGACCGCGACGGCTTTGCGGCACGGGCTGAGGATGCGCGCACCCGAGGCAAGATCCGCGGTCTTGGCATGTCCGTCTATGTCGAAGCCTGCGCATTTGCCGGTGCAGAGCCCGCCTTTCTCGAGCTCAATGAGGACGGCAGCATTACACTGCTGATCGGAACGCAGACCAATGGTCAGGGACACGCAACGGCCTACAGTCAATTCATTGTCGACCGCATTGGCATCGATCTCGACAAGATCACCGTCAGGCAGGGCGACACGAACGACCTCAAAAAAGGGGGCGGCACCGGCGGCTCGCGGTCAATTCCCCATGGCGGCGTCTCGGTGGACCGGGCAAGCGAGATTCTCTCCAAACAGATGCGTCAGATCGCATCCGACCAACTGGAAGCCGCGGCCGACGATATCGAGCTTGTTGCAGGTGAGGCGCGGGTTATCGGCACCGACCAGACAATAAGCTATGCGCAGCTTGCAGCCGCCGCAAAGGACAAGGAACAACTGAAAGCCACCGGCGAGATCAGGCAGGATGAGGCGACCTATCCCAACGGAACCCATATCTGCGAGATCGAGATCGACCCGGAGACCGGCCAGACCGAGATTATTGCCTATACGATTGTCGATGACTTCGGCGTTATTGTTAATCCGACATTGCTGCTTGGGTAGATCCGTGGCGGTGTGGTCCAGGGTATTGGCCAGTGCCTACTGGAAGGCGCGACCTATTCGGAGGATGCAAAGCTTCTGACCGCGAGTTTCATGGATTACGCCATGCCGCGAGCCGACAATATGCCCTCATTCGACTTCGATACGCGCAACGTCCCCTCGACAACCAATGCGATGGGTATCAAGGGGGCAGGGGAGGCCGGAACCATCGGTGCGTGTCCTGCCGTCATCGATGCACTCGACCGTGCCTGTGGCATACGTCACATCGAAATGCCCACTTCGCCGCACCGCATATGGTCGGCGATCCAGAATGCGACCGGCAACTGACGGCCGTTCGCCCAGCGATCTATTCGCTGAAACCGCATTTGCTCCGATTATCGACGGACCTTTTGGCCCGCTCGACGATTGGGTGCGTGCCCTTGGAAGCGTGAAACCATGAGCGAAGTTGCAATGAAAGACAGTCAGTCGTGTGCACTGACCGGCATTGCGCTCAAAGTTGCGTCTGTCACTGTGTTCGTTGCGATGGCAACCTGTATCAAGGCCGCCGGGGAGGGCGTGCCGGCAGGGCAGATCGTGTTTTTCCGATCCCTATTTGCAATGGTTCCGGTGCTTGCCTATCTGGCGGCGCGGCGACAACTATATACGGCGTTCAAAACGAAAAACCTGCTGTCGCATTTCTGGCGTGGCCTCGTCGGTGTGTCGGCCATGGCCTGCGGTTTTTACGGTCTGACCCACCTGCCACTCCCCGACGCGATCGCGCTCGGTTACGCCAAGCCGCTGGTGATGGTGGTTCTGGCGTCCATTTTTCTCGGTGAAACAATCAGGATTTACCGCTGGTCGGCGGTCATCGTCGGTTTTTTCGGGGTATTGATCATCTCATGGCCGCTTCTGTCGATCTTTGACGGCGACTTCTGGCAAAGCACGCAGACACTCGGCGTGATGGCTTCTCTCACATCCGCCGTCCTGGCGGCTTTTGCGATGATACTGGTCCGGCGCCTGGTAGTGACCGAAAAGACGCCGACGATTGTTTTGTATTTTTCGCTCTCGGCGATGCTTGTGTCACTTGCCACATTACCGTTCGGTTGGGTGGCGCTTGATACGGCCTCGCTGGTTCTGCTCATGTGTGCAGGGCTTTTGGGCGGGATTGCGCAGATCATGCTGACCCAGAGCTACCGCTACGCGGAAGTGTCCACCATCGCGCCGTTCGAATATACGTCGATCATCTTGGGGATCATGATCGGCTTTTTCGTATTCGGCAATATTCCGCAATGGTCAATGCTTGTAGGCACCGCCATTGTCGCCGGAGCCGGTCTGTTCATTATCGTGCGCGAGCACAGGCTGGGCCTTGAACGCAAGAGCGCCCGACGGTTCACCACGCCGCAGGGATGAGCGCCGGTCCTAAGCTGGATCGCCGACGGTTTCGTCTTCGGACGTCATTTCGACGCGCGGGTCGAGCTCGTAGGTTTGCGGCGTCAAAGCCCGTGTAATCGGGATAGCCTGAAAGTCCACGCGATCCTCTTCCATCGCCTGCGCACGGCGGAAGGTCCGGAAATAGGCGTAACTGCCATAAAGGCCGAACGCCACGCCGATCACGATGAACAGCGCGTAGCTGCCGACCCTGTCCATCAGTGCGCCCGAAATCAGCGGACCGAGCATGGTTCCACCGCCATAGACGATCAACAGCCCGCTGGACGTCGAGACGAATTCATCCGGCTGTGCATAGTCATTGGCGTGCGCAACGACGATCGAATAGATCGCAAACAGCACCGATCCGAGCAGGAAGACCGTGAACAGGAACAGGTAGATGTTGGCCGCTCCGACCACGAGGTTTACAGCACACATTGTAACGCCGATGACACCGACGACGGCCATCATGTAACGGCGGTCGATACGGTCTGAGAGGCGGCCGAGCGGAATCTGGAATACCGCCCCGCCGATCATGGCCACCGCCAGCATGGTCGCGCCGGTGGCTGTCGAAAGGCCGTTGACCTGCGCAAATACCGGCGCGAGGTTTGTCCACGAACCTGAAATCACACCCGAGAGTGCGGCGCCAACGAGCGCTGCCGGTGATTTGAGAAAGAGACTTTTCAGATTGACCGAAACCTGCGTCAGCGGTTGCGGAGACTGGGCGCTCGACAGGCCGGTCGGCATGAGCGCGAGCGCATAGATGATTGCGGCGACCATGAACAGTGACGCGGTCATCGGATCGCCGAGCGGAACCAGGAACTGGCCCGCCATGACTGCGATCATGCTGACGACCATGTAGATCGAAAACACGGTGCCGCGCGTTTCGTTGGTGACCCGTTCGTTGAGCCAGCTTTCAAACACCATGTAGCCGCCGGCAATCGAAAACCCGGTGATGCCCCTGAACAGGATCCAGGCTGCCGGATCGACTACAAGTGCATGCATCAGCATGGAGATAGCCATTGCCGAGGCAAGAACGGCAAAAACGCGTACATGACCGACACGAAGAACCAGGCGCGGAACAACGAGACAGCCGGCGGTGAAACCAATCGCATAGCCGGTTGCGATCATCGAGATCTGGAACGTGCTCCAGCCCTCCTGAACCGCACGCAGCGGCAACAGGTAACCGGCAAGGCCACCGGCCGCCAGCATGAAAAAAGCCGACATGAGAAGGCTGATAATCGGAACAATGCTGCTCGTCATAACATCGAATTCCCGCTAACCGACACTCGTCTCAAACTGAATGTGTGATGCTGCCCGCTTGAATGGCGTGCGCCGGGAATTCTTGGTTCCCGATAGCCTTTTTGCCACGAATGGCCACGGTATGCGTTCTTAGAAGCGACATTGAAATCGAATTTTTTTGGCAGCGATTCAACGGGATGCGGACACCCAAATGTCTGAGACGGTGCATTGTTCTGAGTGTCTGTTTATTGGGATTGATCGCCTGCGGGCTGATCAAGATGCGCGCGTATGCTCAAAAAATCCTGCCAGGAGAGTTTCTTCTGCGCCGGGTTTCGCAGCAGATATGCAGGATGCAGGGTGGGGAGGGCAGGGATGCTGATGTCGCTATTAGGATGATATTGCGACCATGTCCCGCGCAGCGAAAGTATGCCGCGCGTCGTGCCCAGCAAGGCTTTTGTCGAGACATTGCCGAGCAGCACAACAACCTTAGGATTGACCAGTTCCACATGGCGCTCGATGAACGGCCGGCAAAGTTCGATCTCCAGCGGTGTCGGCGAGCGGTTGCCCGGTGGACGCCAGGGGATCATGTTGGTGATATAGCAGCTTGTGCGGTCGAGACTGATGGCCGTCAGCATCTTGTCGAGCAGCTGTCCGGCCCGTCCGACAAAAGGTAGCCCCTGTCGGTCCTCATCACGCCCGGGCGCTTCACCGATGAACATGACCTGAGCCGCAGGATTGCCGTCGGCAAATACCGTATTTCGGGCACCGAAGCGCAGGTTGCATCCGTTGAAGGAGGCAAGGGCTTCACGTAGCGCATCTACGTTTGGCGCATTGCGGGCGGTCTCTCGTGCATCCGAAACGGCCGCTTCATCCGGAACCGTTGCCGCCAGAGGTGGAGGGGTCGAAGCCTGGACGGTCGGAGCTTGGGGCTGCTTCTGATGTGCGTCCTGATGATGCGCGGCGCGCGGTTGTTCGGATTGGCGTGCCTTGGGAATCTCATTCGAGATTTCAGTCGCTTGCTTGAACCGGTTGATAGGCGCTTCTTCAAGCACGCAATCCACCCCCGCATCGGCATAGAAATGCAGAATTTCCATCAATTCGCCGGGGGTTTTGCCCTGAACCTTGTTGTCGCCGTTTGAAACCATATTCCGATTTTAGATCAGCTGCGCGGCCAATAGAAGCGTTGCGGGCGGATATCCCCCGAGACGGTGGCCGGTGACGTCGTGAGGAGGGTGCGACACATAGGGATATTGACGTTTACGTAAAAGTCAATAAAAGGAATTTGCGGCAGAACGATTCTAAATGATTGCGCTGGAATTCCTGAAAGGCTATTGGCGATACGGAATGCGCGCCTGAATGCCCGGATTTGCTGGAGGAGTTGAACTATGAGTGACGAAATCGAATTGCCCGAACGCGAGAGTATGGAATTCGATGTGGTCATCGTCGGAGCCGGTCCGGCGGGACTGTCGGCGGCAATTCGCCTTAAGCAACTCAATGAGGAGCTGTCCGTTGTCGTCCTGGAAAAGGGCGGTGAGGTCGGTGCGCATATTCTGTCAGGCGCGGTCGTTGATCCTGTCGGCGTGGACAAGCTTTTACCCGACTGGCGTGACGATCCGGAACACCCTTTCAAGACACCGGTTGAAAAGGACCATTTTCTGCTTCTGAGCACGGCCGGTTCGATAACCCTTCCGAATTTCATGATGCCGCCGCTGATGAACAATCACGGCAATTACATCGTATCGCTGGGCAATGTCTGCCGCTGGCTTGCCGCCAAGGCTGAAGAACTCGGCGTCGAAATCTATCCGGGCTTTGCAGCGACCGAAGTCCTCTACAATGATCAGGGAGCCGTTGTCGGTGTCGCCACTGGCGATATGGGTGTTGGCCGTGACGGCAAGCCCGGCCCCAACTTTGCCCGCGGCATGGAACTGCTCGGCAAATACGTGCTGATCGGCGAGGGGGTGCGCGGCTCGCTGGCCAAGCAGCTCATATCCCGCTTCGAACTCGATAAGAACCGGCAGCCTCAGAAATTCGGCATCGGCATCAAGGAGCTTTGGGAGGTCGATCCCTCGAAGCATCGGCAGGGGCTGGTACAGCACTCGTTCGGCTGGCCGCTCGATGGAAGCACAGGCGGCGGCTCGTTCCTCTATCACCTTGAGGACAACATGGTCGCCGTCGGGTTTGTGCTGCACCTGAACTATAAGAACCCGTATTTGTCGCCCTTTGAAGAATTCCAGCGTTTCAAGACGCACGCCGCCATTGCGCCGACATTCAAGGACGGCAAGCGCATTTCCTATGGCGCCCGCGCCATTACCGAAGGCGGCTATCAGTCCGTACCAAAACTGACATTCCCGGGCGGCGCCTTGCTCGGCTGTTCAGCCGGCTTCGTCAATGTGCCCCGCATCAAGGGCTCGCACAATGCCATGCTGTCCGGCATGCAGGCGGCTGAGCATGTTGCCGCCGCCATCGCTGGCGGCCGCTCCGCCGATGAGATCGTCGGCTACGAAGAAGAATGGCGGGCCAGCGAGATCGGCAAGGATCTGAAGAAAGTCCGCAACGTCAAACCCCTGTGGTCGAAGCTTGGTACGGTCCTCGGCGTGGGCTTCGGCGGTTTCGATATGTGGACGAACACCCTGTTCGGCTTTTCACTGTTCGGAACCATGAAACATGCCAAGCCGGATTATGCGGCTCTTGAGCCGGCTTCGAAACACCAGAAGATCGACTATCCCAAACCGGACGGTGTTTTGACGTTCGACCGCTTGTCCTCGGTGTTCCTGTCGAATACCAACCACGAGGAGGATGAGCCGGTGCATCTTCAGTTGCAGGATCCGACGCTGCAGAAGACCTCTGAATATGATGTCTATGCGGGTCCTTCGACGCGATATTGTCCGGCGGGCGTTTACGAATGGGTTGTTGAAGACGGCGGTGAACCGAAATTCGTCATCAACGCGCAGAACTGCGTTCACTGCAAGACATGTGACATCAAGGATCCGAACCAGAATATCAACTGGGTGCCGCCGCAGGGCGGCGAAGGACCGGTCTATCCGAATATGTGATCCGACCTTACGGACAGAGTTAGAATATCAAAGCACCGGCCTGGATTGCCGGTTTTTTTTACTGCACTCGCTTTTTAGGCAATAAACTGTTCTGATACTCCAAATTGAAAACGGTTACGGCGTGATTCACCGCGGGGGATATTATGGGCATTTCGAGATTTGCGCTGCTGATGGTGGTCTTTATTGACATCATGGGGCAGGGCCTCATGTACCCGCTGATCTCTTCGATCCTGTTCAATACCGACCGGGCGTTCCTTCCGCACGACATGCCTGAGGCGGGACGCGAACTGCGCTATGGGATCGTCATCGGGCTGTTCTTCGCATCATGGTTTTTCGGTGCAGCTTTCATATCCAAACTGTCTGACTATATCGGCCGCAAATACGGCATTCTCATTTGTCTGACCGGAACGCTTGCAGGTTACATGCTGACCATTCTCGCGCTCATGACCTCAAGTTTTATTCTCCTGGTCGTCGGCCGTATCGTCGCCGGATTTACCGCCGGCAACCAGCCGATAGCCCAGGCGGCACTTATCGACCAGGCGGCAGATACGCAGGAACGCGACAGGTTCATGGGCTATATTGTTGCAGCAGCCGCGCTCGGCCTGATGGGTGGGCCCGTTATCGTCGGCGTCCTCGGCAGCAAGGCAATATTGGGAAGTTACGCCTCGCTTGAACTTCCGGCTTACATTGCGGCAATCGTCGTTCTTATCAACCTTGTGCTGATCCAGCTCTATTTCGCCGAGACGCTAAAGCAGCGGCGCAAGATCGACTTCGGCCTGTCGGAAGTGTTTCTCACACTTTGGCGGATCGCCAAGCATCCCGTCGTTGCGCGTGTGGGCCTCGTCTACTTCTTTGCCATCCTTGGTCTCAATGCCTTCTTCATATTCCTTGACGACTATGTCGATGTGAAATTCAAATTCGGCACGTTCGGAAGCAGCGCTATACTCGTGGTTGCCGGTGCGGCGATGGCATTTGGCAGTTCGGTCCTGATGGGACCTGTGTCGACCCGTTTCCGTCAGATCAGAACGATTGCGGTCACGGTTGTCATTATGGCGGTGTTCGTGGCGTTGTTTATGGTCAACTCGAATTCGTATATGGCCTATGTCTTGGTGCTGCCGATAATGGTGGCCTTTTCCATCACCTATCCCACGCTGTTGACGATGCTGTCTGAATCGGTGGACAGCACCGAGCAGGGGTGGGTCATGGGGGTCTCCATCGCCCTGTTTACGCTCGGGTCCGGATCGATCTCGCTCATCGGTGGCCTGACCATGGCAACCGATCCCAACCTGCCGTTCATGATTTCACTTGGCGCATTTGCAATCGCCCTGATCTTGATCTTCACGGTGTGGCGATCGAGCCTGGTGACAAAGCTCGATCCAAAGAACGAATAGGGCAGGAACTGCGGGCCGGACTACTGGAAAGCCGGCTCGAAGAAACTGCGCAGTTTGCGGGAATGCAGCCGCTCTGGAGGCATCGCCGCCAGTTTCTCAAGCGCAAGAATGCCGATCTTGAGGTGTTGGTTGACCTGGGTGCGATAGAAATCCGTCGCCATGCCGGGCAGCTTGAGCTCGCCGTGAAGCGGTTTGTCCGAAACGCAAAGCAATGTGCCATAGGGCACACGAAAGCGGAATCCGTTGGCCGCGATAGTCGCAGATTCCATGTCGAGCGCAATCGCCCGCGATTGGGACAGACGGTGCACCGGGCCGCTTTGATCGCGCAGTTCCCAGTTGCGGTTGTCAATTGTCGCGACTGTGCCAGTACGCATGATCCGCTTGAGATCATAGCCATCGAGACCGGTGACCTCTGCCACCGCTTCCTGCATGGCAACCTGCACTTCCGCGAGAGCCGGCAAGGGCACCCAGACGGGCAGGTCATCGTCAAGCACATGATCTTCGCGCACATAGGCATGCGCCAGCACGTAATCGCCGAGTTGCTGGCTGTTTCGTAGACCGGCGCAATGGCCGAGCATCAGCCAGGAATGTGGCCGCAGCACCGCCACATGGTCGGTAATCGTCTTGGCGTTGGACGGGCCGACGCCGATATTGATCATGGTGATACCCGTATGGTTCGGCCGCTTGAGATGATAGGCGGGCATCTGTGGCATACGGGCCGGGCCGACATCCGGGCGCGGCGCGATTTCGCCCGCACAGGTTATTGCATTGCCGGGTTCGACAAAGGCTTCATACCCGCCGCCGCCGTCAGCCATGAGTGTTTTGGCATAGGCGCAGAATTCTTCCACGTAGAACTGATAGTTGGTGAAAAGGACAAAATTCTGGAAATGATCCGCCCGCGTCGCCGTGTAGTGCGAAAGCCGCGCGAGAGAATAGTCGACCCGTTGAGCGGTAAAGGCAGCCAGCGGCAGCGGAGCGTCAGAATCAGTATCGTAGGTACCGTTGACGATCATATCGTCAGTGATGTTCAGATCAGGCGCGTCGAACATGTCTCGAAGCGGTGCGGCCATGTTGTCGGCGAAGGATGCATCCACATTGGCGCCGTCGCCCAGCGCAAAATGCAGCGGAATGGGCGTATCGGATTCTTCAACGACCACTTCAACATCGTGGTTTTTGATCAGCAGCCCCAACTGCTGCTCAAGATAGGTCTTGTAAAGATCCGGCCGGGTTATGGTCGCCGTATAGGTGCCTGGCGACGTGACGTGGCCAAAGGACAGACGGCTGTCGACATGGGAAAAGCTCGAGGTCGTGACCCGCACCTGTGGGTAGTAGGCGCGACAACGGGTACCTTCTGTAGCCTCACCGCTCCCGAATGCGCGGAAATGGTCCTGAAGGAAAGAGGTATTGCGATTGTAAAGATCAAGCAGTGCTTTCACCGCGTCTTGCGCGCTGGAAAAGGATTTTTCCTTGACTGCCGGCGGCGTTACGACTGCTGACTGGTTCTGTGATCTGATTCGTGTGTCCATGCACCAATATAGTCACCCCGGCGTGACAAGAAAACGACCATCGCGCAGAACCGGGCTGATTTCACATGACGCGGTTAAGGGGCGTGCGCCGCCAAAAATCAGCGATAGCGTTGCAGGCTCACGAAAAGAACGAACCCCGCGCCCTTCAGAGCGGCCCGTTCCGAGCCCACGTGACTGGCCGCAAAACCGGCGACCGGTGCAATAAACAACATGCTGACCAATGTGATGCGCAGCATTGAGGTAAAGAATTCTGTTGTGTCGGCAAACATCGTTCTGCTCCGGGTTCAGTGATTGCGAGGCGCTGTGCAGGTATCGTTTTCAAGGGTTGCGCAGGGTATGGACTGACCCGCAACCCAGGAGCGGCTTGGTGCGTCCTGGCGGCCGACCGCAAAGGCTACAGCGCCGGCGATCAGCACAAAGATCAGGCTGATCAAAATGAAACGGCGTGTAAGAATTGCGATCATCGGGCGGTCCTCTTGGTTTCAATCTCTGCGGTTCTTGAATGTGTATGGGCTGATCATGATCCATAAGCGCTGAACCGATGCTGAGGGTCATGTTCATCGACCGTTCACAATCGTGAAGCGATTGTGATTGCCGTGTTGAGGGCGCGTACCAGCGCGATGCATCTGATCATGAAAACTGACCGCCGCTGTTCATTTTGGCGGACGTCTGCCCTATGTCTGATGCTGATAGAAAACGGAGACGGATATGGCTGAGCAGAATTCGCCAATAGAACTTTACTACTGGCCCACGCCCAATGGCTGGAAAATTACGATTATGCTGGAAGAACTTGGCGTTCCTTATGACGTTAAATTTGTGAATATCGGCCGGGGAGAGCAATTCGAGCCGGAATTTTTAAAGATTGCTCCCAACAACCGCATGCCCGCCATCGTTGATCCGGAAGGGCCGGACGGCGAACCGATTTCTGTATTTGAATCCGGCGCCATTCTTCAATATCTCGGCCGAAAGTTCAAAAAATTCTACCCGGCGGATGAGCGTGCGCGTGTCGCCGCAGACGAGTGGCTGTTCTGGCAGATGGGCGGGCTTAGCCCAATGGCCGGACAGGCGCATCACTTCCGCCAATATGCTCCGGAAGAGGTGACATACGCAATTGATCGCTACACCAATGAGGTCAACCGCCTTTACGGGGTCATGAACAGGCGTCTGGCGGAGTATGAGTATCTGGCAGGCGACTATTCGATTGCCGATATGGCCTGCATCGGATGGGTCATTCCCTTCGAAAGGCAGGGGCAGTCCCTGGATGACTTTCCGCATCTGAAGCGCTGGTTCGATGTGATGATGGCCAAACCCACGGTTCAAAGGAGCCTCGAGGTGGGCAAGGAAGAACGCGCCAAGCACAACATTGCCGACGACAAGGAGGCACAAAAGGTCTTGTTCGGTCAGCGCGCTCGCTGAACTGGCCGCTGTCCGGCTTATTATCCCGGCGACACGGTTTGCTTCAGGTTCCGTTCGGGCGAATGACTGGTGGTTTGCCGGTAATATCTGTTTCCGCGGCTCGACGCCCTGGCGCTATTTTTTGTTCTAGGTCTGGGACTGGCAGATGAGTCCGCCAAAGACACAGCCACTCATCTTCATTATGGCGCCCGAGATACTTGCCTTTCCGGTGTAAGTCTTATCCGTGGCCGGATCGGTAATCTTGCCCTTGTAACGTCCGCCGGTATTTGCAAGCTTTCCTATGGCAGAGCCGGCATGGTTGCCGGTTTTCAGCGTAATGCAGAAATTTCCGCCGCCGCACGGTGCTATGGCTGCAGCCTCGCCCGATTGTGTGCGCCAGTTGCCGACAATCGGATCGGCAGACATCGCGGTGCTGCCCAATGCGGCCAGCACAATGGCCGTTGCGGCAATTTTTTTGAACATGGTTCCTCCAGCAATTTGTTGCGCCCGACTGAGCAAAACACGGTTTACGTATACGTCAATAGAATTTACCCGTATTCGCAGTCAACCGGCGCTTTTTTAGGGCAAAGCCACAGAATATTTTATTTGGTCATCGCTTGCTGTGGTTATCAATTGGTTGAATTTCGATCGGTAAAATTTTAGTCAAATTGCCCGTAAATCCCGGATTGTAGGGACATTCGATGTTTAACAAAAGTTCAAATTTACCAATCATTTGAACTTTATTTGCTCGAAATTAAGCATGCCATTTAACGTCGGATTCAGCCGCCCGAGGCAAACTTCCCCTATCAAAACGAAGCCGGCAAACCGGCGACACGCATAAGCTCTTGGAAGCTTGACAGGGTTAGATCAACAATTGAGACGGGGACTTGAAATGGCACGCTTTGAAATACTGGATCAGCAATTGGCGACAATGGGCGGCGAGGCTGAAGCGGACACTTTTTGTGAAATGGGACTGATGTATGCAGCCGGGCGCGATTGTCCGCTGGATTTTGTCGCAGCACATAAATGGCTGAACATTGCCGCAATCAAGGGATCGCAAAGGGCGGCCGAGCTGCGGGCTGATCTTGCCTTGAGCATGAGCAAGACGGATCTTGCCGAGGCGCTTCGCTCGGCGCGTGAATGGATGACCATGCACTGATCTTGCGGTCGGTCGGATGTTGGCGCGCGTGCCGCAAGGGCACGCCCGGGTTCGACACATTAAATTCACCAAATCTCGGCGTTGTCTGAACGTCTTGGACCTCGCCTGAAATCACGATCCAAGATTGATGATCTCCGGTAATCTGACTGGAGGTCAGAAAATGAAAATCAAGAGCCTTCTTCTCGGCTCCGCTGCGGCGATGTTCGCAGTCTCCGGTGCCTCCGCAGCCGACGCTATTGTCGCTGCTGAGCCGGAACCCGTCGAATATGTGCGCGTCTGCGACGCGTTCGGCAACGGTTACTTCTACATCCCGGGTACTGAGACCTGCCTGCGCATCAGCGGTTTAGTCCGGATGGATGTTGGCTTTAACAGCAACGATGACAGCTACAGCACATATGTTCGTGGCCGTTTGAACATCCAGGCCCGCGAAAGCACGGAACTTGGCGACCTGCATGCCTATGTTCGTATCCAGGGCGACAATACACCTGATCTTAACGATGCGAGCTCGTATGACGGCAACGCTGTTATCGACCAGGCCTATGCCGAACTCGGCGGCCTGATCTTCGGTTACACGGAAACAACGTGGGTTATGTCCAAAAACGGCGGTGCATCCGGTTTCGGCTCGCACTCCGATAACGGTCTTGCCTACGGTTACTCACAGGCCAACCAGATCGGTTACAACTTCACCGGTGGTAACTGGTTCGCAGCGATCTCTGCCAATGATGATGGCGATGCCGCGAGCTACATGCCTGACTTCACCGGCCGTATCGGTGGCGTCTTGGGCGGCATGACTATTTACTTGGCAGCCGGTTACGACCAGTCCGCTGAAAACTTTGGCGTCAAGCTTGGCCTCAACGCCGATATCGGTGCAGCCGGCAACCTGATCGTTCAGGGTTTCTACGCTGACGGCCCGACCCGCTACGGCGCAAACAATGCTTCCGCCACGGCTGTTGCAGCCACTCCGTATACACCGGAATGGTCTGTTCTGGCTTCCTACCAGCATCAGTTCGCTCCGAACTTCAAGGGTTCGATCGGTGGTCAGTATTCTTCGGATTACTATGTAACCACTGTGGCTACCAACGCCCCCCTCGGATCTGCAAGCTCCGGCACCGACTCCTGGGCAGTTGAAGGTGTGTTGGTCTGGTATCCGGTCGACAACTTCGAAGTGCGCGGCGAAATTCGCTACACCGACTTTAGAGCTGGTCACATTTTCTTTGAATCAAGAGGATTCCCTTTTCGGTTGATTTATGATTCAAGAAGGCTGCTGGGATGAGGAGGCCAGCATGTATGACCAAGCCCTATTCCAACGATCTTCGAGAATGCGCAGTTGCGGCAGTGGTTGTTGGAGATACGACGCGTGTTGTTGCTGGACGCTTTGGCGTGGCTGTTTCATCGGTGGTCAAGTGGCAGCAACGTTATCGGGCAACGGGAAGTGTGGCTCCCGCCAAGATGGGCGGGTATCGCAAAATCGTTCTTGAGGCCCATCGTGACTTCATTCTTGAGGCGATCA
>JAAEOH010000047.1 GCA_024244645.1 Hyphomicrobiales bacterium | reverse complement strand
TGCCGCCGGACCTGACCTTCAAGAAAACGGCGCTCATCTTCGCTAAGCACCACCGCATCCGCCACACGTCCAACCATCGCATCATCTCCTGAATTCCAATTCAATCAATGATACGAATTACAGTTCCAGGTGACTAGTGTCGCCGCGCTTGAACGACCATTCCCTCAACCGTGTCTTCTCCGAGAGCCTTGCAGGCCTCCAGGCGATGCAGGCCTTCGATGAGAACATAACGGTCACCGTCAGCGCGCACCAGTATGGGTGTCAGTTGACCTTCTTCCAGCATGCTTTCCGCGATCTCGTCAACCACGGCGGCATCGAGGGTTTTCATCCGCTTGACCGGCACATAGATTGTTTCAATCTTGAAGGTGGCTTTTTCCATGGCCGGGATAGTTTAGAGCAAGTCTGGTTTAGATTGAAACCTTCAATGCGAGCGTTTGAAAAGATGCAGCGCCACCGAACCGGACTGTTCGATCCGGTGGCGCTGCAGGTCCGCCGCTATTGTTTCAGTGGCTCCAGGGCCTGGCCCGATTTTGCCAGCTCGACAAGTGTGATGAACTCGCTGCGATAGCCGTAGGGGTCGTCGCCCTTGCTCGCTCGCGCCAGCGCGACAATGTCGTCATAGGAATAGGTGCCGGTGTAGCGGCCGCCGCGCAGGACCTGGCCGAAGCCGGCGACCGCGGCTGCAAAGCGCGTGTCCTTCGAAGCCTGGTTGATCTCGGCAACCTCGGCATCGGCGGTGATCGGTACCTCGATCAGCTCGCTGGTGTCGCTGTCGGGCTGCTTGTAGCGGATCTTCAGGAAGCTGTATTCGCCGCTCACATCGGATGCTGTCTGTTTCTCCGACTTCTGGTAGCGCAGATCATCGACAAGGCCGCCGGAACCGGCAGGCGTGAACTCGTAGAGCGCCGTGACGCTGTGGCCGGCGCCGATATCGCCCGCGTCGACCTTGTCATTGTTGAAATCCTCGCGGTTGAGCTGGCGTGTCTCGTAGCCGATCAGCCGGTATTCCTTCACTGTCTGCGGATTGAACTCCAGCTGCAGTTTGACATCCTTGGCGATGGTGAAGAGCGTCGATCCGGCTTCCGCGACCAGCGTTTTGCGGGCCTCGTTCAGCGTGTCGATATAGGCGGCGTTGCCATTGCCGTTCTGGGCCAGCGTCTGCATCAGCTCGTCATTGTAGTTGCCGTGGCCGAAACCGAGCACCGACAGGCTGATGCCGGTTTCACGCTTACGCTCAACGAAACTCTTCAGTTCTTCCGTATCGGTGATGCCGACATTGAAATCGCCATCCGTCGCCAGGATCACCCGGTTGACGCCATCCTTGTCGAATGTGCTTTCGGCCAGCTGATAGGCCTGGCGGATTCCTTCAGCCCCGGCTGTCGAACCCCCGGAACTCAGCTGGTCGAGCGCCGAGAGGATTTTAGCCTTCTCGGAAATCCTGGTCGGCTCAAGAACAGTACCCGCGCTGCCCGCATAGGCAACGATCGCCACCGTATCGTCCGGCTTCAGCGAGGAAACAAGCAGTTTGAACGCATTGCGCAAGAGGGGCAGCTTGTCCGGTGCATTCATCGAGCCGGATGTATCCACCAGGAGCACCAGATTGGCGCTCGGGGCTTCGGATTTGTCTATGTCGTAGCCCTTGATGCCGATCCGCAGCAATTTGCTTTGGGCGTTCCACGGTGTCGGCATGATCGAGATATCAGCATTGAACGGCACCGCCCGGTCACCCGGAATCGGATAGGAATAATCGAAATAGTTGATCATCTCCTCGACGCGCACGGCATCCTTTTGCGGCAGGACCCCGTTGTTGAGCGACGAGCGTACAAAGGAATAGGACGCGGTGTCGACGTCGACGGAGAAAGTGGAAACCGGTGCTTCGTCCACGATTTTCACAGGATTGGGTGTAATGTCGGTAAACTTGTCACGGCCTTCATCCTGGTAAGTGGGTTGGGTGGGGTAGTCGTTCGGCGCCACGATTGTAAGACCGTCGGATTCGAGCGCCTGCCCGGCGATGCGGCCACGCGCGGGTTCGAGCCGGCGTTCGGCCTTGAATTTGGTCCGATCACCTCCGTTGAGCTTTTGCAAAACCTGTGGCGCAGTCGAACTCGGCGCGGCTTCTGCTTCCGCCGACTCGGCATTGGAAATCACCAGTTCAGACACGACCGCTGTTTCATCTGCAGAGTGTTTCGTGAACGCATCGGTAAGTGAAGCCGATATATCATCCTTTGAGGGCTTGTTTGCCGCCGGTGTGGCAAGCGGCTGTTCAAAGCGGTAAGGGCCCTGAAATGTTCCGATGTTGAATGCGACAAATGCGATCGCGGCGAGGCTCACGCCGCCCGCAAGTATGCCGTTGCGTTTGGAAAGGGCGAAATTCATGGTGCGTCTCCTTTTGAAAACGGCAAGCAAAGCGCCACCGCTTTTCATGAGACGTTCGCCAACGTTGTTTCCTTTGGACGCGCGCGCATTTTCTTCGTCAAACCGCGTCATGGCGGCAGCAATCGCCGCCCGGCGCGCCTCGCTGTCGGGCCGGATCGGCTCCTGCGCCTTGAATGCGCGTTTTGCCCTTTCCAGTTCGTCGGTCATGCCTGCGCCTCTTCTGTTGCAAAGGCTTTCAATTGGTTCTTCAATTCGTGCATCCGCCAGGAGATCGTCGATTCCTTCACGTCCAGAATGTCGGCGGCCTGTTTGTGGCTCATGCCTTCGGCGAGCACCAAGATGGCCGTTTCACGCAACGATTCCGCCAGCCGGTCAAGGCACTGGTAGAGCCAGGCAACATCGCTGGCTGTCTGTGCAGCCTCTCCGCGGGCAAGGTCGGATAATTCCGCATAGGCCTGGTGGAGCCTTCCGGTTGTTGCTCTCTTTCGATGCAGATCGCGCGCAGCATTGACCGTGATCCGGTAGAGCCATGTCTTGAACTGCGATTTGCCCCGATAGGAGTGCAACTTGGTCGCCAGCGACGCGCAGACCTCCTGAGCGACATCCTCGGCATCCTCGCGCAGGCCGCAATAACGGTATGCAATGGCGTATATGGAATCGTAGTGGCGCTCCAGCAGCGCCTGGAAAGAGGCCGCATCGCCGCGCGCCGCGGATTTCGCGAGGTCTTGATCGCCGGTGTCCATATACATGTCAGTTCATTAGACGCTTGCCGTTAGGAATTCCTTGGCAAGTGCCGACTTTTTTTAGATCCACGATATTGACCCTTCGGTGCGGCGAATTTCAGTCCCTGATCCATGATGATTGGAGCAGGGTTAACAACCGGCCAGTTTCAGCAACTTCGGCACATGGCCACAAAGGCATGGCTATCGGCGCCAACCATGCTATCAGGCGCTGTTGAAGCCGGAGATATCATGATTACGCCGACACCCGCCCGTAAATTCAAGGCCGTTCTGTTCGACAAGGACGGGACGCTTTTTGCCTTTACCGAAACCTGGGCAAATTTCTGCGATCGCGTATTCGACAAACTGGTGGGTTCCGACGAGGCGCAAAAAGATGCGCTGGCAGCCGCCTGTGGTTACGACCGCGCAAGGCGGCGTTTCAAAACCGGTTCCCTGATCGTTAATGGCAGCGCCCACGAGGTGAATGCTGCCTGGCTGGCCCTGCTTCCGGAAATCAACCTGTCGCGGCTCGATGCGGTAAACCGCGAAATCCTGACCGATCTGCCCATCGTACCGACCTGCGATCTGCACGCGGTATTGGGTGCGCTGCGTGAAGAGGGCTTTGTTCTCGGCGTTGCGACCAATGATTATGTGGCCGGCGCCCTTGGCCATCTCCACCAGGCTGGCGCGCTGTCCCTGTTTGACTTTGTATGCGGTTCCGACAGCGGTTACGGCAGCAAGCCCGGCCCCGGCATGGTCCGCGGTTTTTGTGAAGAGGTGGGCATTACGCCCGACGAACTCATCCTGGTCGGCGACAGCAAGCACGACATGGATTGCGGGGTAAATGCAGGTGCCGGCCTCCTCGTCGGCGTTTTGACCGGCCCGGCGCAGGTCGAAGACCTTGAGCCGCACGCGCATGTCGTTCTGCCGTCCATTGGCGAATTGCCTGCTTTTCTTGCCCGATGACGGCTCAAATCCAGAACGTCAGCACCAGCGGCAGCAATATGATCGTCAAAAGCGTTGATACAAGGATCATTCCGGCGACGTCTGCCGCGTAGTCTTCCTGGTAGATTGAAATCCACAGATAGGTCGCCACGGAGACCGGGGCGAGACAAAGCAGGATAAAGACCCCGCGTTCGGTGCCCGTCAGGCCGAAAACCGGCACAAGAACCAAGGCAACACAGATTGCCATGACCGCGTGAAATGCCGCCAGATAGGTTCCCCGCAGCATCGAACCGATATTCAGCGTCGCAAGCGTATATCCGAGTGTGATCAGCATCAGCGGAATGGCGAACCCGCCGAGGATCGACATGGCCTGGTTAACCATGCCGGGCAGCTTCATTCCGGATCCCATCAGGTAGAGCGCGATGATGACCGCATAAATGACCGGCTGGCTGACCAGGCTCTTCAGGCTCATTTCGCCGCTTGGCAGCCACATACCGATGGTGAAGATGGCAACCAGAACCACCACGACAAAGCCAAGCGCATAGGTAAGTCCCTGATCGCCAAATGCCAGCAGGCACACCGGCAGGCCTATATTACCGACATTGTTCATCATCATCGGCGACAGGAATGCCCGGTAGGGCAGGCGCATGATGCGCAGGAATATGAAACCTATGATGCCGAACAGCGCGACTACCGTGGCTGCTGCGCCCATGAAGTACAAAAAAGATCCAAAGGCGACGTGGTGCTGCGAAAGATGCGAGATGATCAGGGTCGGATAGCCGACCTTGGAGACCAGCGCGCCGATGACCTTTGTATCGAATGGCGACTTGCTGAGTGCCAGAATATAGCCGACGAGAGCGCAGAGCAGGACCGGCCCGACAACATTAATCACATGCGACAGCAGTTCCGCCATTCTTGTCCTCCGACTTGGTCACTTTGCAGCGCCGGGCAATTGCCCTGTTCCGACTTTTACATCGACATTGCTGTCTGTCACTTGTCGGCATCACCGTTTCCGGCAACGAGGCAGGATCGTCAACAACAATTGCCGGACGAAAACATGATTATTCCGGAATGCCGTTTGCCCGCATTGCAGAAGCAAATATCTGCCAGTCTTCCTGATGCTGAAACGGTTGCGCCCGCTCGAGGGTGGCTATCGAAATGTCCGGCCACAAAGCCCGCGCTTCGTCGGCGCTGCCTCTTGCCTCCTCGGATTGGCCGGCCGCTTCGTATGCAAAGGCGAGATTGACAAGCGCCCATGCGCGCCGCCGGTCGTTTTCGGAGCGGTTGACGCCGTCTTCTGCCCATTCGATTGCCCGCTCCGGCTGTCCCTGGAACACGTAACTACGGGACAGAAAATTTGCGTACCAGCTTGGATAGATCGGATCGTGCGCTATGGCACTTTTCAGCAGCCGGATGGACCGTTCGTAGTCGCGGTCAAAGGATGCGACCCATCCTGCGGTTGCCAGTAGATTCGAATTGTTCGGACTTGCTTCAACAGCAGCGAGGGCGAGGGAAAGCGCCGATCCGAAATTTCCGTCCATTTGCTCGATATAGGCCTGGGTTATCTGCACTTCGGCTTTGTCAGCCTCACTCATATTGCCGTCAAGAAGTGCCGCCTCCTGCAGAATTTCGGAGGCGGTCTGCAAGGATGCTTCCGCATCGTCGCTATATCCCCATTGCGCATCGAACGTGTGGGTCCGCGCCTCCAGCAGCATCGCATGATAGTAGCCGGGATCGAGCCTGCGGACATCCTGCAGCAACTGTCTGGTTTCGACCATTGAGGCTCGCGTGTAGTTGCGGAATTCCTTCTCGGCATTGAGAAGTCCGAGATAAGCGCTGACATTTTGCGTACCATGGCCCCTGACGACCGCTCTGTGCCCCTCCGTCAGCGCGACCTGAAGCGATACCAGAACGCTGAGCGTAATTTCATCCTGCACCGCGAAAACATCGTCCTGACTGCGGTCATAACGCTCTGTCCACAAGGTTTCGCCGGTCTGTGTGTCAGACAGCTCGGCAATAACCCTTATGTTGTTGTTAATCTGCACCGATCCCACGAGAACGTAGCGGACCCCGAATTCACGGCCGACTTCCCGAGTTCCGCCGAACTGTTGTGCAAAGGAGAAAGCCGAGCTGCTGGATATGACAAAAAGCTGAGGAACCTGTGCCAGCGCCGAAATGATCGAGGCGGTTATGCCATGGGCAAACATGGCACCTTTGGTATCCGTCGACAGGTTTTCAAAAGGCATTACCGCGATCGTCGGTTTTTGCGGAACAGATGGCGTGTTTGCCTCGGATTGACGCTGGCCGGTCTGATAGAAATAAAGCGACGTTCCTGCAGCCAATATCACCAGTGCCGCGATCAGGGCGCCGAGAACCGCCGAACGGCGATTCAATTGAGGCGGTTTGGCGCTTGCCGCAACGGCTGCACCGGCTGTGGCGTCAAGCTTGACCTCGAAGGACAATATACGCTCCGGCACTTGATTCAGGGGGCGTTCTTCTATGGGTTCCACGGTCAGGTCGAGTGCATCGGAAATATCGCTGTAAACGTGGCTGGACACACAGATACGTCCGGGTTCCGTAAGCTCAGACAGCCCGGATGCAATGTTCTGCGTTTCATCGTTATCCGTAGCGCCATCTGCGGTCGACAATGTTTCGATACCGATCCGATAAAGGATCTGCCGGTCTTCGCGGAGATTTTTGTTGCGGCTTTGCATCGCCAGTTGAATGACTATGGCAAAGAGCACTGCCTGTTTTGCGTCGGCAAATTCCAGGACTGTGCGATCTTCGGCGACTTCCAGTGTCCGGCCGCCATGCTTTGCAAGGTTTGGCCGGATCAGGTCTGCGTCTATGTCATCAAGCGCCGCCTTTGTCAGCGCTGGCTCGACGCGCATCAATCGGGAGTAGCCAATAACAATTGCGGATAATATGGCTCGGTGGCGACTCATCTGGGACCGTGGGCAATTGGGGACTTGTAGTTGCTATAGTTGTATTCGAAATGTCCGAAGACACAAACCGGCATTGTTCTGCCTTCCAGCATCCGTACCGATCGACCTACGCGCTTGTATCCGGCCATATTCACTCCTACGATTGCCGCAATTCGAATAGTTCGAGGTTTGTGCCGAAAACCGGCTTAATATCGGTATTCTTAAGAGCGGCACCAAAATATAAGGATTGGCGCAGCGCATATGCAGTCAAACAACCAGTCTGCCATTCCCTGGCCGGAAGATTATGCAGTGCTTGAAGAAAAGCTGCTTGCTGAACTTGGTGGCGACAGCCGCATCTATATTCACCGTACAATCAGCGAAGGAAAATCGGGTGCCTGCGTGATGGTCGCTGATGTGATCAGTCAAAAGTTCACTGGTCAGGCAATACTGAAACTGGATCGCGCAGTCGGTTCGAAATCTCTCGAAGCGATGGAGTTTGAGCGCCACAAGCATGCCATCGAAACCGCGCCGGACTATGCAGAGCAATATCTGCCGAAGCTGGTTTGTGCGGTTCAGCACGAAAATGAAGTGGCTGCGCTGACGACAATTGCGGCACGAGGCCTGGAATACGCAGTTGCCTGGGCCGCCTGCTCTTACGGACCGCAGCGTGAAATGGCGCTTCGCCTGTCGGACGATCTGCTTGAGCGCTGGAATGCGAACTACAGCCTGGATCCGGAAATGCTCACGCCGCAGGATCTCCTGGACAGCTGGCTGGACTATCGCATCGACCGGGATCGCGGTGGCCGGATTCATGATTTCTTAAGTACAAAATGTACCCTGCCACCGGACACGCCGGCATTCGCTTATGATGGCCACTGGTTTCCCAATCCGCTTGTGTTTGCAAACCGTGGGGTCCCGCTGCAGGAAACTGCCAGATTGCGAGCGGTCAGGGGCAATCAGCACGGCGACCTGCACGGCAAGAATGTGCTGGTCACAAAACAGTCTGAACAGGAATTGCGCTATTACCTGATCGACCTGGATTTCTATCGCGACGACGGTTTCCTGTTTTATGACCACGGAATATTTGAACTCGACTACCTGCTGACGTCGCGTGAAAGGATCAGACCACAGAACTGGAAAACCCTTCTCGGCAATCTCACGCGCATACCGCCACGGGAGCAGGCGGCGGGTCTGGTTGGTGAGGATATCGGGATTCTTCAGCTGGTTTTGCAATTTCGCGATCGGCCAAAGGCCTGGGTCGACAGACATCAGCCAAACCGGCTGTCGTTTCTTGACAGTCAGTATCTTCTGGCGCGTCTTGCCGCGGGACTGGCAATTACCCACCAGAGGCGCGAGGACGCCATACGCGCCATGGCTTTTCTCTATGCCGCCCACAATCTCAAGGACTATCTCGCCCTGCATGAATTCGAGTGGCCGAAACATGGGCCCGAATTCGGGCTCGATGCGCTTTTTAATGGAGAACCCGTTGCGTCCGCTTCTTCGAAGGCGGCACCGGATTTTGCCGAACCCCAGACCCACGAACAAACAGACGTTCAGGTCCCACGTCCGCCAAAACGGGCCGTCGCGGTTCTTCCTCTGGCTGGCCTCAATGATCAGCTGTCCGGGGAAAATGTGACAGAAAACCTGACCGATCGAATAATCGCGCAGCTGTCGCGGACCGACTGGTTCACCACGATTGGACGTTCCGCCACTTCTGCATATCGCGATCGGGATCCAGATCCCCAGCAGGTCGGCAAACAGCTGCACGCTCATTACGTGCTGCTGGGAACAGCGCGGCAAAGCGGCTCTGAGGTCCAAACGGCAGTGCGTCTGGTACAAACGGAATCCGGCGAAGAGGTATGGTCCGACAGGTACCGGATCAATATGGATACCGATGATGTTGTTGCCGCTGAAGACAAGATTGCCTACGCGGTGGCATCCCGCGTCGATGCGCAGCTGGCTCAAAGCGAGCGCGCACGCGCCATGCGCAAGCCTCCGGAAAACCTGGACAGCTGGGACATGTTCATGCGGGCCCGCTGGCATTTCTTCCAATATACCAGCGAGGACGATGTGATCGCGCGAAAACTTTGTCTCGATGCAATCGAAATGGCACCAAGTTTCTCCGATCCCCACGCGCTTCTTGCCCAGATGGAGATCCGATCGATATTCTTTGAATGGGCCGAGCCGGGCGCGGACATTTTTGCCAACGCAGTGAAACACGGCCGGCAGGCGATTACGCTCGACCCCGGAAGCAGCTTTGCCCATGAATCGCTTTCGCGTTCCTATTTGTTCGAAGGCAGAACTGCGATAGCCGTTGCTGAAGCAGAAACCGCCATCACCCTGAATCCGACTTCTGCGGGAGCGCACTGGAACCTTGCGATGGCTTTGGTTTGGGCTGGAAAGCCGGCGGAAGCTATCCCGGTTATCGATATTTCAATGCGCCTCGACCCCTTCGATCAGGGTCTGGCTTACAAGCTCTGCGTCAAAGCGGCCGCACTTATGCTGCTTGGTCGCCTGCAAAAGGCCGAGGGATTGGCTCGTCAGGCGATGGATGTCAGCCACGGTCATATGATCGGACTGCTTACACTTGCTATAACCCTGAGCCGCCAGGGCCGCATGGAGGAAGCGCAGGAGGCTGTGCGGCAAGCCGTCCTCAGGCGCCCTGATTTGTCCGCAGACAATATAAAAAACATGTTGTCCGGATTAAAGCCGGAAGTCAGGAATTTCTTAATTACCCGTTTTGTAGATCTTGGTATCCCGCAATAAACAACGCCCCACGTTAAGTCTCTGTTTAGATTGTCTGGTAACCAGAATGCAACCGGGCATCGATAACATTCGCCGGTGTGTCGGACATCCCTGTATATGGCAGGATTTATGTCCGTATCTGGAAAGTGGTGATGTTGAATTTCTACTTTGGGCTGAATGGCCGTGTGCGTCGAACAAGCGCATTCCTGGGAACAGTGGCATTGCAGTCACTGGGTGCCCTGGCTCTGTATCTGTGGGCCAGGCACCTTGGCGTGTCGGTATTCGATGACCCCTTCAACCGGATAATGGCACCTCAGGTCAAACCCGCTTTTGCCGTTGTTGCCGCCGTTTTGTTGTGGTCCAGCTACGCAGTGCTGTGGAAACGCCTGAACGACGTCGATGAGGATCTGCAACCCAGATTCATCATTATGAAATGGATTTACCCGGTTCTGGCTGCGCTCTATCTGGCGGTGATTTCGATTGGCGGTTTCACATTGGGTGATTTCAATGCAGACATAACCGGCATCCCGCTTCTCCTTGTCTGGGCTTTTCTCGCCTATCTGCCGCCTGAACCCGGTTCCAACGAATTTGGGCCAAATCCCCGATCGCAGGTGATGGTGGAGCTCGAAAAAGCAGCATACCGGACGCCGCTGGAAAAACGCATGCAGAAATTACAATCCACTTCTGAGCCGGGATCCAGGGTACAACGCGTCACAAGACCCGCCCCACAGGTGAGCCACGCCATGTCTGGATTTGGCAAGCGGACGCGTTAGTTTACGTCTCATTAATCAAGCCGGATATTGCCCGTGCTGGCAAAGTCAGCCTTCCCTATCGCCGAGCGCAGCCGCAAGCCGCTCGCAGAATGTGCTGACGACCTTCACCCGGGCGTATCGCTTGTCGTTCCCCTCAACCAGTGACCAGGGTGCGACTGACGTGCTGGTATATTGCACCATGTCGTTGACCGCGGCTTCGTATTCGCTCCATTTGTCGCGATTGCGCCAGTCCTCCTCGGTCAGTTTCCAGCGTTTATAGGGCGTTTTTTCGCGCAATTTGAAACGCGCCAGCTGTTCGTCCCTGGTGATATGGACCCAGCATTTGACCAGCACTGTTCCGTGCTCGATCAGCTGTTCTTCGAAATCGTTGATTTCGGCGTATGATCTGCGCCAGTCGTCCTCGCTTGCAAAGCCTTCGATACGTTCGACAAGCACACGCCCGTACCAGGAACGGTCGAATATCGCGATGTGACCGTCACGCGGCAGTCGCCGCCAGAAGCGCCATAGATAGTGCCGCGCAAGCTCCTCTTCCGTCGGCGCGGCAATGCCGTGAACCTGATAGTTGCGCGCGTCAAGGCTCTCGTTGATGCGCCTGATCGCACCGCCCTTGCCGGCAGCATCCGGCCCTTCGAAAACCAGTACGCTCGACACATTTTGCGCCTTTGCCTGTAAATGCAGCCGATGCAGCCGGGCCTGCAGCTCCACAAGCTGATTCTTGTAAGGCTGCTTCTCCAGTTGTCTGGACATGTCGAGGCCGCTCAGGACCGTTATCGATTTGGCAGCTGAGTAGCCATCGGTCTTTTGGTCCGGCAACGGCGCGGTCCCATTCGCAGGTTTTTTTCCATCTCTGCCATTTCCGTGCTTTGCATCCATGCGGCGGATCAGAGCATCGCGCACCAGACTGGTGACGGTTATCGCCCGATAGTTCGGGTCGGTCCCCTCGACGATTGTCCATTGTGCCAGGCCCCGGTTTGTCCTCGACACCAGCTGTTCCGCCGCGCCGATGAACCGGTCATACATGCGCCAGTGTTCCCAGTCGCGTTCGCTCACCCTGGCGTTTGTCAGCGGATCGTTTTCAAGGTTGCGCAGCCGGTGTTCCTGGGCGTCGCGGCTCAAATGCATCCAGAACTTCAAGATCAGCGCACCGTCATGCGCCAGTGCCCGCTCGAAACCGACAATCCGTTCCAGTTGCTTCAGGAACTCGGCCTCGTCGGATCGGCCCCGCACCCGGTCGAGCAGCGGTCGCGAGTACCAGGCGCTTAAAAACATGCCAATGCGGCCCCGGGCGGGAAGGTCGCGCCAGTATTTCCAGAACTCCGGACGCTCCCGTTCACCGTCGGCCGGGTCATCATAGGCACGTGTGATCAACCAGCGCGGATCCATCCAGGCATTGAGCAGGCTGACGGTTTCGCCTTTGCCGCCGCCATCCACACCGGCAAATACAAGGATCACCGGAAAATCCTTGTTCTTGTGCAACGTGTCCTGCAGTTCCAGCAGTTCCTGACGCAAAACAGGCGCTGTGCGCTTGAAATCGGCCTTGGAAATGGTGCGGCCCAGTTCTGCGGTCTCGAACATGTCTATCCTTTGGTTTCGCGTCGAAATCGGGGTTCAGTTGTTTTCGCCCACCGCGCGAAGGGCAATTTGTGTCATCGGCGGTCCGATAATTTCGAAGACAACCGTTGTCCCGATGGTCGTCACTAGCAGCACTTCTCGGAATTCGGGAATGTGGCTGCTGGCGACAAGCGCCATTCCGAGCGCGACGCCGGCCTGAGGCATAAGCGCGACGCCGATCCACCGGCGGAATTCGGAAGGTGCCGCCGACAGCCAAGCACCGGTCCATCCACCGCAAACGCGGGCAACAAACCGCAAAATCAGGCACGCCACGCCGATGATACCGATCTGCTCCGCCATTTTGAATTCTAGCGAAGCGCCGGCAAGAATGAAGAACAAAACCATGAAAGGCCATTCGATTTGTTCGATTTCATGAAACGCCCGTTCGTGATGCCGTGCAAAATTGACGACAATCGCGCCGGCAATCATTCCCGCCAGCAAAAAAGATGCCCCGAACCATGTAGCAAGGCCCGCACAGATAAATACGATGCCGATAGCCTCTGCCTGCATCGGTTCGCCCCGCCTTAAACGGCCCGTCAGATAGGCCGCGGGGAAACCGACTGCCATGCCGATCAACGCGGCAATGCCGACTTCCCGCATCCCGTCGCCGAGAATACCGATTCCGTTTCCGCCAAGCTGTGCTTTGGCGGCCACCAGGATGAAACTGAACGCAATCAATCCCCACGCATCGTCGACCGCGACAATGCCGAGCAGAGTTTTTGTGAAGGGACCCTTTGCTCCTGTTTGCCGCACGACATCCTGGGTTGCGGCCGGTGCCGTCGCAGTCGCGATGCCGGCAAGCAACAGCGCCAGAGGTGCCGTGACGCCAATCATCATCAATCCACCCCCAACCAGGAATATCGTCAAAAAGACGACCGACAGGGAAATGGTCAGGATCTGCACCCCGTTGGCGCGCATGTTTTTGGCCGATAGCACGCCGCCAAGCAGAAAAGCCACCATGGTCAAAGCAATGGTTGCGAGGGTTTCGTACCAGTTGGAAAACGCGCTGGGCAGCACATCGAACCCGGACGGACCGGCGATTACGCCGAACAGAATTAGCAGCGTTACACGCGGTACCATTGTCCGCCGGCCGATCGTGTCGGCTAACAGACCGACCAGAATCAGACACCCGATCGTCAGCAATGTGAAGTGCAGGCTCATTGCACGGCATTGAAGCCCACATTGGAAGCGATTGGTTTGATCTAGCGCAAAAGGCCGGAACCCGCTTGGGATAGACTGGGAAAAAGCAGAATTTCGAACTGTTTGTCGCAATGATTGAGGATTTTATCATGGCAATCACGACACTTCTTGCATTCCATTCGACCGATGAACCGCTGGGCAACGTCAAACCGGTCATAGAACTGGCCGGCGAGATGGGCGCCCACCTGAACCTCGTGGTATTCGGGGTTCTCGTGCCAGTGTATCCCTCAGCCTATCCTGGCGTGCCCGATTTCGTGTCGGCGGACATCTACAAGGAGGCGGCGGAAAAAGCCGAGCAGCAGGCGGGCACGGTTGATGCGCTGATACAGGAAAGCAATGTCTCCACATCGATCATGGTCGAGTGCGTTGATCGCGGCATGATCGGTCGGACAATGTCCGGTCATGCGCTTTGTGCCGATGTGACGGTCTTTGCAAACGACACGGTCCCAGACCACGATCTTGCAACAGGGGCATTCAACGGTGTGCTCTTTGACGCGGCGCGGCCCGTTCTCATCCTCGGGGCGCAAAACAAACCGCTTCCGGAATTGAAAACCGCGCTGATGGCCTGGAACGGCGAGCCGGAGGCCGCGTCGGCGATTCACCACAGTCTGCTGCTCCTGGAAAATACGCCGGACGTGAATCTCGTGCATGTGCAGCATGATGATCCGTCATCGCACAAACGGGCCGAACAGGAGATGCAGCGTTTTCTGGAGCGGCACGAAAAGGACGTGAAGGTTGACAGCCTACAGGCAAAGCCCGCCGATGTTGCCGACGTCCTGTTGAAGCATGCGCAAGAGATCAATGCCGGCATCATCGTGATGGGTGCCTACGGCCATTCCCGGCTTCGCGAATGGTTGCTTGGGGGCACAACGCGGGATTTGCTGTCAAAGACAAAATTACCGGTGTTTATGGCGCACTGAACACCGGTGCGCCGGAACAGCGTTTGCAATGGCGGTCAGCATACCGCAACGCCGCATGCCCGGATTGTGAACTCTTTATCGGGCTCTGTTCGTGTGGCATCGAACATCCGTCCATCGAGACATTGCACCCGGGCTTCATAATATTTGCTCGTCCCGATCTCGCCCTCGCGCATATTGATATAAAGGTTGGGCTCACAGGCTTTTTCAGATCTGAGCTGCATGCCGAGGTCGTCAAGCCAGGCCGGATCGGAGGACTGCGCCAATGCTTCGGGCGCGGACAAAACGCAAAGAACAACAAACATGGAACTCAGCGCTGCTTTTTGGAATGCGTACATCAAAATCTCCTGACCTTTGCTTGCCACCAGTTTACGCCGTCGCTGCCGACGCCTGCATTGCGGCAGATCAAA
This sequence comes from Hyphomicrobiales bacterium, assembly GCA_024244645.1. GTDB lineage: Bacteria > Pseudomonadota > Alphaproteobacteria > Rhizobiales > Rhizobiaceae > Hoeflea_A. The sequence goes on along the minus strand of JAAEOH010000047.1, from coordinate 32,666 downwards.
TATCTGCGCGAGACAATGGTTTTTAATGGCAGCCACACGCTCACGGGAGGACAGTCGATGAATGAAATCCACCCAACCGGTATCGACGCCTATAAACCCGGTGAAATCGCCAACATGGTTCGGGTCGCCGGTGTTGCCAAGGTTCATCTGCCGCTCGTCAATATGTTCACCCATGCCGTGCTGGCCGGCGCATTTGTAGCATTTGGCGCCGTCGCCTATACGGTGGTGATGACCGGAGTCGATCCCGGATATGGTACCTCCCGGTTCCTCGGCGGCATCGTGTTTTCGCTCGGCCTGATCCTCGTGGTGGTCGGCGGCGCCGAACTTTTTACCGGCAATGCGCTCATCGTCATGGCCGCCGTCGATGGTCTGGTCTCGCCGAGCGAACTCATGCAGAATTGGATGGTGGTCTATGCGGGCAATTTTCTGGGTGCGGTTTGCGTCGTGACCGCCGTCGCGTCCAGTGGCATTGTGGACGGCCCGGCGGGGATTACTGCGATCAATATTGCTGAAGCAAAGGCATCGCTCGGCTGGCTGGAAGCGTTGACGCGTGGGGTGTTGTGCAATGTCCTCGTCTGCCTTGCGGTCTGGCTGTCTCTTGCCGCGCGGACCGTGACAGGCAAAATCCTGGCCATCGTCTGGCCTATTGCGGCTTTCGTCATGCTCGGATTTGAGCATTCAATTGCCAACATGTATCTGATTCCGCAAGGGATGTTTGCCGGGGCAACGGTCTCCGCGGGAAGCTTCGTTTACAATCTGGTTTTCGTGACCATTGGCAACATTGTCGGCGGCGCTGGCGGTGTGGCGCTCGCCTACAGGCTTGCCTATGGACCGAAAAGCAACAGGCTATAGACAGTTTCATGGTCAAATGATTCAATCTGGCCATGAAACGGTCTAACCGGGTCTTTCCTCAACGAGGCTTCCATCTTCCAGCACGTCGCTGGGGTATAAAATGACGTTGTCGTCGGCCTCGATTCCGCCGAGGATCTGCGCATCGGTGCTGTTCATCTGTCCGATGTCGATCTGCAGAAGCCTGGCGCGCCCGTTTTCAATGACAAAGACCGACCAATTGCCGCCGGTTCTGAAGAGCGCGGCGATTGGAACCTGCAATACATCGTCCTGCTGCCAGATGCCAAGCCGTGCCAGCACCCGGTAGCCATGGCCGAGGTTTTTGGGAACGCTCGCCGGATCGATCACCACATTGACGCGCTGCTCCTCGATGCCAAGCGACGATACCTTGGTGAAGGCCGCCGGCTCGATCATGCGCACGGTGCCCTCAAGATCTTCCTCGCCGCCCCAGTCCGTGATCAGTACGCTTGCGCCGTGTTCGATCTTTGCCGCATCGCTCGAGAGCAGGTCGACAATGATCTCCAGATTGCGCGGATCGCCGATCTCGGCGATCTTCGTGCCCGGTGAAACGGCCTGCTCGCTGCGTGTCAGAACCTCCAGGACAACGCCGTCGATGGGTGCGGTGATGTTGACGCAGCAATCGTTTGCCCTGTGGGAAACGCTGCGGTCGCCGGGTTGCTGCAGGCGCGCCTCGGCGCTTGCGAGCTCAGCCTTGCGCAGGTTGATTGTCGCCTCGGTGCTCGAGACCTGAGCTTTTTTCAGCTCCAGTTCGCTGAAGCGGTGTTCCAGCTGGCTGATGGAGATGGTCTTGGTTTTTGCCAGCTTTTCGGCGCGCTCGTAATTCGATTGTGCAAGGTCGAGTGTGGTCTGCGCCCGCCGCTGTTCAACTTGGGCGAGGGCAACGGCTGAGCGCGCGGCTTCCGCCGCCGCCATCAGTTCTGCCCGTGTGCGCTCGTCGAGAAAAGGCGGATCAAGGGGATGGATGGAAGCGATGATGGTCTCATGCGCTCTCACCGTCTCTCCTTCGTCAAGTGTCGTCCGGGACAGATAACCGGCGATCGGCGAAGACACGGCATAGACGTCCTTGACCCGGGTGACCCCTTCCTCGTCGATTGTCACCTGCAGCAAGCCTTTGGAGACGATTGCAGTGTCGACCGGTATCGGGCGTTCGCGCAACGCCAGATAAAAGCCTGCGCCTATCACCGCGGCGAGCGCCAGAAGTCCGATCCGTCTAAACCACACGCGCATTTACTTACTCTCTTGTTTTAAGGACACGGATTAGGTCGAGCCTGTCGACCCTGCGTCGAACGATCAGCGCCGAAACGAGCGCCGCTGCGACAACTACCAGGCTGGAATAGGCGAAAGTCTGGGCGCTGACGACGAGCGGGATGCGAAACAGATCGTTTGCAAAGCCCTGCACGACCATCCAGGAAAGGCCATATCCGAGCAGCCAGCCAAGCGGCTGAGCCAGAAGGACAATGATCGACAGCTCGATCATCAGAACGCTGGAGACTTCCGCCCGGGTGAAGCCAAAGACCCGCAGGCTGGCAAGTTCGCGCGCCCGTTCCGATAGCTGTATGCGGGCCGAATTGTAAATCACACCGAAGGTGATGATGATGGCGAGCGTTATGTAGACGGTTGTGCTGGTGGTGATGTTCTGCTCGATCGTCTCGCGGAAACGTGTGCGCGAAACGCCCTGCAACGCTATCGACGCAATGGCCGGCGTGCGCTTGATTTCACTATAGAGCGCCGGAAGGCGTGCGCTGTCGACCTGAATGCGCGCGCCCGATACCTGCCGTCCGTCCCGCAACAGCCGGTCGAGTGCTTCGGAGCGCATATAGGCCGTCAGCCCGACGTAACTTTGCGCCAGGCCGCTGACCGCGATGGCACCCGGCGTTGCAGGGCCGCCGGTATCGGGTCGACCGACCGGACCCTGCGCCAGCCGGCCGACCTCGACTTCGACGATGCGGTTGTTGCGTTCCATCAGCTCGACCTCGACAAAATCGCCCGGTCGCAGATCAAGTTTTTCAGCGACCCGTTCGGATATGACCATTCCGGCCTGCGGCGCCTGCATGGGGTTGAGATCGAGGTCGAGAATGCGCGACAGGTTGGCGTTCTCCGGAACGCCGAGGATCGCCATCCGCAACTCCCGATGGCCATTGCGCAGTTTGACGGCCGTTCGCCTGAACGGTTCCGCCTTGATGACGCCCGGCAGGGCCGCGACGGCGAAGAGGGCATTGGGTGAAAGATCCTGCGAAAAGGACAGCGTCGCGTCCTGGCGATCCGCCTGGAAAAAGATCGTGTCGATCATGAAATCGATGGAATCGTAGGCAAACAGCGAGGTAATCAGCAACGCCACCGACAGGGACGTGCCGAGCGTGGTCAGGAACGAGCGCACCGGCCACCTGATGAGATGCCGCACGGCCATGACGGACAGTTGTGACAAGATGCCGAGACGCTGCAGCCGGCCGAAGAAAAAAGAACGATAGGTCGTCGGCGCCGGCGGGCTCATCGCCACGGCGGGCGGCAGTGCAACGGTCGACCAGATGGCCTTGACAGCGCCAGCCAGCGCCGCGGCAACCGTCACGCTGCCGGCAAGGATGTAGAGATCGATGCTCTGACGGAAGATGAGGAAGGGGAAGGAAAAGAATTCCGCATAAAGCCGCGTCAGGCCGCGGCCGAGCCACAGGCCGGCAGTCGATCCGATCACCAGCCCGACAAGCGCAATGGCGACAACGAGCTTGGCATAGTGCCCGCCAATTGTCAGGTTCCCGTATCCAAGCGCCTTCAGCAAACCGACCTGTTCGCGTTCCAGCGCGATCAGCCGCGACATGATCATGTTGACGAGGAACGCCGCCACAAGAAGAAAGATCGGCGGAATGATCGACGACATGGCCTGCAGCTGATTGAGTTCGGAATCGAGAAAGGCGTGCGATATCTGATCCTCGCGATCGTGCGCACCGGTTCCGCCATAGGGTTTCAGCAGCGCGTCGAGATCGTCGATGATCGCACGTAGTTCCGCATCTCGGACGGTCGCCAGACTGACGTCGTTGAACGCGCCTTCCATGTCAAAAAGGCCGCCAAGTGCCTTCTGCGACATGAAAAAGACGCCGTATCGGCGTGGATCCGGCACCATGTCGCCCGGACCGATGGCGTAGATATATTCCGGTGAAAGCACGGTCCCGACGATTTTCAGCGGACGCTTGCGGCCGTTCATGATCGCCTCGAACGTGTCGCCTGGCCGGAACTCATGCGCATCGGCAAAGGTCTCGACAACAGCGACTTCGTTTTCGCGCCCGGCCTCCGGCAGCCGGCCCTGCCGAAGATAAAGCCGGTTGACGGAAGGATCGCGAAATTCCGGAATGGAGACCACGATGCCCGAAGCCGGCTCCCGCATGCCGATGACATCGATCAGCACCGGCTTGACGATCCTCAGCTCCGCCGAAGCAACCCCGGAGATATTCTCAATGCGTGATCTCAGATGGTTCGGAGCGCGGGTCGCCGAGGCAAAGACGGTGCCGAACCGGTAGCGGTCATAGAACGCCGAGCGGGTATCTTCGAGCGACCGGTAGGCGCCGACCGACAGGATCAGCGTTGCGACACCGCAGGCCATGACAAGCGCAATCGCCAGTGCCTGCGCCCAAAGCCGTCCCAGATCCCGGTAGAGTTTTCTGTCGAGCACGCGCATGGCTACCAGACCACTTCTGCAGGTTTGATCCGCGTCTCGTTGACCTGCACCTGCGATATCTTGCCGTCGATGAAGGAGATGACCCGGTGGGCGATTTCCTGGATTGCGGCGTTATGCGTGATGATCGCCGTCGTCGTGCCGAGCTCGTCGTTGATCTTCGCCAGCGCTTCCAGAACCAGAATGCCGGTTTTAGAATCGAGCGCCCCGGTCGGCTCGTCGCACAAGAGAACCTCCGGCTGTTTGGCGATGGCACGGGCGATCGCCACGCGCTGCTGTTCGCCGCCGGAAAGCTGCGCCGGAAAATGCGTCATGCGGTCGCCGAGATCGACCAGCGCCAGCGCCTCGTCGGGTGTCATAGGATCGCGTGCGACTTCCGTGACCAGCGCGACATTCTCCCAGGCCGTTAGGCTCGGGATGAGGTTGTAGAACTGAAAGACGAAGCCGACATGATCGCGCCGGTAAAGCGTCAACTTGCGCTCGCTATAGGCTGTCAGTTCCCGGTCCTTGAAATGCACCGTGCCGCTGGTCGGCCGGTCGAGCCCGCCGACAATGTTGAGATAGGTCGATTTTCCGCTCCCGGACGGGCCAAGCAGCACCGTCATCTCGCCCTCATAGAGTTCGCTGTCGACGCCATTCAGCGCCCGCACCTCGACTTCGCCGGTGCGGTATATTTTGGTCAGATCACGGGTTCGGAAAACGGCATTATCCATGAGCAACACCTTTGCAGCCGGAATTATTGTAGCAAAACGACCGGATTTTCTTTGATGTCAATCAAATTGATACGGTGGGCAGCCCGTGCGTTTCAGCACGCGCTGCAAAATACATGGGGCAAGCGGCTGCAATCGGGCGCCGAATTGTCCATACTTGCCGCTGATTCCCCGCTTGAGCAAAGAGCAACATGGCCGTGCAGCACGACATCCCCCTGGTTGAAACCGATGCCGATCCGGCAGACGTGCTGCACAATGTCTTCGGGTACAGCGAATTCCGACCGGGTCAGAGCGAGATCATCGATCATCTGATGAACGGCGAACACGTACTTGCCGTCATGCCCACGGGAGGCGGCAAGTCGCTTTGTTATCAGATCCCGGCGATCCTCAGCCGAACCGTCACCGTTGTCGTCTCGCCGCTTGTCGCGCTGATGGACGATCAGGTGGCAGCCCTGCGCGCCAGCGGTGTCAATGCCGTCAGCATCCATTCGGGCATGAACGGCGATGACCAGATCGACGCCTGGAATGCAGTGCAGAGCGGCGCCGCGAAAATCATCTACCTGTCCCCCGAACGGCTGATGACGCAGCGCATGCTCGAAGCGCTGTCGGCAGTTTCGGTTGGTCTCTTCGTCATCGACGAGGCCCACTGCGTGTCCAAATGGGGCGTCAGCTTCCGCCCCGAATATGAAATGCTGTCGCAGCTGAAAGAGCGCTTTCCGCAAAGCACTTTCGGCGCATTCACCGCAACGGCTGATGCCGCGACGCGCCAGGACATTGCCCGCAAGTTGTTTCCGGGGCGGGGCACCACCATCGTCCAGGGTTTCGACCGGCCAAATCTGCGGCTGTCGGTCGGCCCGAAAGACAGTTGGCGCCGCCAGCTGACGGCGTTTATGGAAGACAAGGACGGCCAATCCGGCATCATCTACTGCCTGTCGCGCAAATACACGGAAGAAGTCGCCGCCTTCCTCGCGGAAGAGGGCCACAACGCCATTGCCTATCATGCCGGTCAGGACAGTGAACTGCGCAAGCGCAATCAGGACCGGTTCATGAGTGAAAACGCGGTTGTCATGGTCGCGACGATTGCGTTCGGCATGGGCATCGACAAGCCCGACATCCGCTTTGTCTGCCATCTCAACCTGCCGGGCAGCGTCGAAGCCTATTACCAGGAGATTGGCCGCGCCGGACGCGACGGTGCGTCGGCCGAAACGCTAATGCTCTATGGCCTCGACGATATCCGCATACGCCGCATGTTCATTGATCAGGACGGCGAGGACGCACAGCACAAGCTGCGCGAGCACAAGCGGCTGGATTCGCTGCTCGCCTATTGCGAGGCGGCGACCTGCCGCCGCAAGGTGCTGCTCGCCTATTTCGATGAGGAGATCGAGCCCTGCGGCAATTGCGACAACTGCCTCAACCCGCCGATACGCATCGACGGCACCCGCCATGCGCAGATGATCCTGTCGGCGGTCTACCGCACCGGCCAGGTCTTCGGCGCGGCGCATGTCATCGACGTGGTGCGCGGCGCGCAGAACCAGAAGGTGCTGGAACGCGGACACGACAATCTGCCCACCTTCGGCGTCGGCGCCGACCAGTCGAAGCAGTACTGGCAGGGTTTCGTCCGCCAGATGGTCGCCGGTGGCGTCTTGTCGATCAACATCCAGAAATATGGCTGCCTGGAAATCACCAAGTTGGGCGGAGAGATCCTGCGCGGCAATCGCCAATTCGAATTCCGCGAGATCAAGGAGACTGCAGGACGCGAACGCAAGCGCAGGGCAAAGTCGTCAAGGTCTGCCGCCAACCTGTCCTCAGTGGAGGACCGCCTGCTGACCCAGCTCAAAGCCCTGCGGCTGGAGCTCGCCAAGGCCCGCAACGTGCCGGCCTATGTGGTGTTTCCCGATGCCACGCTGATCGAAATGGCGCAGGAACGGCCGGCGGGTTTGGATGCGATGGCTGAAATCAATGGCGTGGGCCCGAAGAAGCTGGAGGAGTATGGCGCAATGTTTTTGGAGGCGATCAGGAACGGGGCTGTTTAGAGCAAACCTGGCTTAGATTGAATCATTTGACCGAGGCGATTTTGGTCGCTGGCGAGCCAACGCAGTCAGGGGGCAAAGTCGCCCGGCCCATTCATCTCTGAGTATCAAAACGATAGTCCTTTCAAGGGTGGCGGAAAATCGGCCCATCGGCGTCGTTGCGCCGCTTGCCCGATGCACCACATCGCGCTGCGCGACGCGCCTGGCCGAGTGAACCGATTTTCCGCCATCAAATGCTTCAATCTAAACCAGACTTGCTCAAGAACCGGTGCAGTGCCGCTGCTCTTGTGGCGGATGCTCAGATCGTCAGCCTGCAGCCAGGGATGCTCTTTTTGACGTTTTGGTGCTGAGAAAAGCTTCTAGATCGAGGCCTTCCAGGTGTAGTTCACGACGCCGAGGACTACACCGGCCGCAACACAGGCCAACGGATTGCGGAAAATCCCCATTCCCGGTCTGCTTCGCAAAAACCAGAGAATAAATGCAGATCCGACGCCCACGAGGATGGGCGTGATGACGAGATCGATGAATTGCGGGTCGAACAATATATTCCCCCATAGGTATTGAGCGGCGTTTCTGTGGCTACGATGAGCTAAAATTTGCCCTTATGCGATCACGATCATCAGTTCCATAAGTATTGATGTCAGACAATGGCATGGGTCATTGTGCGGGCGAAGGAAAAGCATGACCGAGATTGCGACGCTTTACGAAGAACTGCTTCCCGCGGCCGTCGACCGCGAATTGCTCGAGAGCAGATATCCGGCGATGATCGGTCTGGCGCGCGAGGTATTGGGTGTCTATGCCAACGGCTTTTCCCTCATGGAAATCTGGCCGGTCGGATTTCGCACCTACAATCTGATCGTGCCGAATTTCACCAATATCCCGTTCAGTCTTTTCGGACTTGGCCCGCCGAGGGATTTGCTCGGCCTGGCGATGTTCGAGGCGAGCCGAACGGCCGGATGCGCCTATTGCACGGCAAATTCCTGAACCTTTGCGCTGCGCCGTGGCGCTAGGCCTCAAGACATGACCTGCGAACGATCGGAGCGGTCAATCACCGTTGCACGGCTTGCCGAGGGTCTGTCGCGCGTGCCTGCGGACCTGGCGAAACAGGACCTGGACAAGGTGCGGGAATTTGTTTCCGACAAAGACGCCGAATGGCTTGCGCTTGGTGTTGCGATGATGGGTTTTTTTGAACAAATTCATGGACGCCACCGGCATCGCGCTCGAAGGCCAGATCGTGTCGGATGTCGGCGGCCTGTTGGCGCAGACCAATTGGAAGCCCGGCAAACACCAAAGCGGTCAGGCTATTGCTGCCGGTAAATTGCCACCGGTGGACAACCTTGCAACCCATCTGCGGATCCTTCGCATGGCGCCGACCGCCATACGGCAGGAAGCCCGGTGGACAAAGGGTGTTCTGTCTTCCTGGCCGCAGGCCGGCAAATATCTGGAAACGCACACCGGCTATGCCTTTCCGGTTCTGTCGAAACTCACGCACAAGCGCGCCATTCGTGCAACGACGACGATCCTGCGGGACAATCTCGATGCCGCATCCAGCGCCTGCGGCCTGGCCGTCAAACCACTCGTCGCATTCCTTTACGCCGCGATCGTCGAGGATGAGGAACTTGAACGGGCAGCGCGCGCGTTGGCAAAACGCCATTGCGGCGAGATCGAGGATTTCGAGGCGCTCGCCGAATTTGCAACGCAGTCGGGAACAGCGCAATCGCGCCTGGAGTTCCTTCAGGGGCGTATGTCCCTGTCGCCCGCGCAAGCCTGCTGCCTGCTGCTGGCCCAGGCAGCGGCCCCAAGCCCGGCTACCCCGGAACCGGACGTAGTACGGCTGGTCAGGGAATCCCTGGAGCCCGCGCAAACGGTCGAGATCATGACCTGGATTTCCGTGCTGCAGCTGTTGCACCGGCTGGATGTTTATTTCGGAGTGTTGGGTGAGGAGGAGGACTGAATTCAGCCCGCCTCTTCCTCGACCTCCAGCTTATCCTGTGCCCGCAGCTCGAAATCCGAGGCGTCGTGGCGTTCGTGCAGCTGGTCCGAAGGCTCGCCCCAGGCGCGGTTGACCATGCGGCCGCGCACGACGGCGGGGCGTTTCAGGATCTCCTCGGCCCAGCGGCGCAGGTTTGTGTAGGTTTCGACCTGGAGGAATTCGCCGGCATCGTAAACCCTGCCGAGGGCAAGGTTGCCGTACCACGGCCAGATGGCCATGTCGGTGATGGTGTATTCGTCACCGCCAATGAACCGGTGGTCGGCCAGTTGACGCTCCAGCACATCCATCTGGCGCTTGGCTTCCATGGCAAAACGGTTGATCGGGTATTCGAGCTTTTCCGGCGCGTAGGCGTAAAAGTGCCCGAAACCGCCGCCGAGATAGGGCGCCGAACCCTGCAGCCAGAACAGCCAGTTCAGGGCTTCGGTGCGGGCGGCCGGGTCTTTAGGCAGGAAGCGTCCGAATTTGTCCGCCAGATATAAAAGGATCGCGCCGGATTCGAACACCCGGCTGCCTGTCTCGGTATCGAGCAGCACCGGAATTTTCGAGTTCGGATTGAGCGCGACGAAGCCGCTGGAAAACTGATCGCCATCGCTGACATTGATGAGATACGCATCATATTCCGCCCCGCTCTCGCCAAGTGCCAGCAGCTCCTCCAGAAGGATCGTGACCTTCTGGCCATTCGGCGTGCCGGTGGAATAGAGCTGCAGCGGATGCTTTCCGCGCGGCAGCGTCGCCTCATGGGTCGGCCCGGCGATGGGACGGTTGATCGATGCCCATTCCCCGCCGTTCTTGTTTTCCCAGGTCCAGACTTCGGGCGGCTCATAGGCTTTGCTTTTGGGCATATTTCTCCACTCGTTTTGTGTGTTGCGGGGCCGGCCCGCACAAGGGTGCTGCCGGTATATAGGACCGATCCCTTCAGAAGGCGAATTACGGTGATGTTTTACCGGATCATCATGCGGAAATTGAACAGACAGTCACCGACTTGTTGGTGCGGTTTTCACGCCCTCCCGAATTCAGTCGCAACCGTCACATCATCGCGTATACTTCCACACAAATCCATTTGCGGAGCGGCGTCTTGACCAGTGACAACGAACTTCCAGACTCAAAATCAGCCCGCGTCGACTGGGTTATCCGGGCGCCGGACAACGCCGAAATGCGTCGCCGCTATGATATCTGGGCGGCGCAATACGATGCGGATATCGGCACCATCGACGACTATGTCGGACCCTTCGAGACGGTGAGTGTCGCGAAGGCGCATTTCGACGCTTCCGCGTTGCTGATGGATGCCGGGGCAGGGACCGGTCTGGTGGGAGAGGCTTTGAGGCGCGAGGGTTTCGAGCGGCTCGTCGCCGTCGACTATTCCGCCCAGATGCTCGACATCGCCCGCGCCAAGGGCTTCTATTCCGAAATCCATGAATGCGACCTCAGCCGGCCGACCGGCCTTGAAAGCGATCGTTTTGACGGCGTCGTGAGCTGCGGAACGAGCACGCAGATGCCGAGCGCCAGCCTTCGGGAATTCGTCCGGGTCGTTCGTCCCGGCGGCAAGATCGTTTTCGCGGTTCTGCCACCGGCCTGGGAGGATTGCGGATGGGCAGCCATCCAGGCGGAACTGGAAGCGGCGGGAAAACTCTCGCTGATCGAGCGCAACGACCCGTTCCAGATGATGCCGACCACTGAGTCTGAATTCTACTGTGAAGTGTGGGTGATGGCCGTCGCCTGAGGCGGGACTGCACACGGGTTGCGGGCTCACCCCATGACCACGCGCTCGATTTCCTCATTATTCAGCTGGCCATCGACATGCAAAATGTGTTCCATGAGCGGGGTTACGCGCCCTCAGAAATACCGGGGCATTTCCGGATTGTGCCCAGGCCGCGCAATTCGCAATACTCCAGCACATTACTATAATTATTGGTTATATCGAACTTCACTTATTAATATGTTTTGTTATTGCAGAGACAGCCATCTCGGCATTTCATGACCAGGAGTTTGTCCTGGACAATCAGTTCGGGATGCCGTTGTCCGTCGTTTGTGGTCGACGGACAACCCAGGCTGGGAATGAGGAAAACACCCGACCAGTCATTGGGACAGCTAGGGAGATGAGTCATGAAAACTATTTTGCATGCGAGTATCGTTGGAATTACCGCGTTGGTTCTGGGTGCCGGTCTGGCCGGAGCCGCAGACAAATATAATGTAGCTCTGGACGGCACATTTGCGCCGCACGCCATGCCGAAACTGGACGGAGGGGTTGAAGGTTTCAACGTTGATCTCGCCAACGAAATTGGCAAAAGACTGGGCGCTGATATGGACATCACCGCTGCACAATGGTCCGGGCTGCTGCCGGGCATGCAGGCGGGCACCTACGATTTCATCGTCGCACCGACCACGCTGACCGAGGAGCGAAGCAACAGCATGCTCTTCACCGAAGGCTATCTCAACACCGACTTTCAGTTTGTGGTGAAGGCAGGCGCGCCTGAAATCAACAGCCTCGAAGATTTCAAGGGCAAGGTGATTGCGGTCAACAAGGGCTCGGCCTATGACAAATGGGCGCGTGGCCTTACCGATGAAATCGGTTGGACGATCGAATCCTACGGCACCAATACCGATGCAGTGCAGGCCGTCATCTCGGGGCGCGCCTTTGCCAACGTTGCTGGAAACACTGTCTCGGCGTGGGCAGTAAAGAAAAACCCGCAGATCGAGCTTTCCTTCCTGCATCCGACAGGCCGGGTATTTTCCATGCCGTTCCGTACCGACAGCGTTGAATTGCGCAATCGTGTTGAAGGGGCCATTGAGTGCATGAAGCTGGATGGAACAATGGCCGCCCTGAGCGAAAAATGGTTCGGCGTTACTCCGGCGCCAGGTTCGGCCGCCGTGACAGTGCATGCGGGCTACGGTCAACCCGGATTCAACGGCCATGAAGCAACGCCGCACGTGCCCAGCTGCGAGTAACGCGATCCATTTGCCAAATTTCTGAAACGTGCCGGTCCGGACTTCCGGACCGGCAATATACTTCTGGTGGTTAAGCCGTGAACCAGACTACGGATATCCTTGTTGCGCGCGGATTACGCAAATCCTTCGGTGAACTTGAGGTTCTCAAGGGCATCGATTTCAGTCTGCGACAAGGCGAACTGGTTTTTGTGATCGGCCCGTCCGGTTCCGGAAAAAGCACCATGCTGAGGTGTTTCAACCGGTTGGAAGAACCAACTGAGGGGTCCGTCACGATCGATGGTGTTAATCTGATGGCTCCAGGCGTCGATATCAATTCCATGCGCCGTCAGATCGGCATGGTCTTTCAGCAATTCAATCTCTATCCCCACTTGTCTGTCTCCCGCAATATCACACTGGCTCTGCGCAAGGTGCTGAAGAGAAGCGCCTCGCAAGCCGAAGAGACCGCGCGGGAGATGCTGGAAATGGTGGGCCTTGAGGAAAAAGCTGATGCCTATCCCGGCGAATTGTCCGGCGGCCAGCAGCAACGGGTGGCGATAGCCCGCGCTGTCGCGCTTGAACCGAAGGTGATGTTGTTCGACGAACCCACCAGTGCTCTCGATCCCGAGTTGGTCGGCAGCGTTCTTCAGGTGATGCGGAAATTGCGCGACAGTGGCATGACCATGGTGGTGGTCAGCCATGAAATGCGATTTGCCCGTGAAGCTGCGGGCCGCATTGTGTTCATGAGCGACGGCGAAATAATCGAAGAGGGAACGCCGGATCAGATTTTTGAGAACCCCTCACACCGGCGCACAAGAGAATTTGTCGCCGAAATATCCCGATAGCGTATCGCCATGAACCGTTGGGACCTTTTCATTGAGACTTTTTTCAGGCCGGACCTGATCGAGAAATACTGGCCCGACATTGCCGGCGGTGTCGTGGTCACGGTTCAGGTCGCCGTGCTTGTGGTCTTGACCGGCATTGCACTGGGTCTGCTGCTGGCAATGATCCGCTCCTACAGTCTGAGGGGCGTCAATCTGGTACTTGTCGTGTTTGTCGACGTGATGAGATCGCTGCCGCCCCTGGTGCTCATCCTTCTGTTCTATTTTGGCCTGCCTTCCGTGGGCATCCTGTTGCCGAGCTTTGCGGTTCTGTGGCTTGTCCTCTCGCTGGTGCTGGCGGCCTTCGCTGAAGAGATTTTCTGGGCAGGAATATTGTCGATACGCAAGGGGCAATGGGAAGCAGCCCGCTCTACCGGCCTCAGTTTTTCACAAACATTGACCTTTGTTATTGTGCCGCAAGCCGTGCGCATGACCGTCGCACCGCTGACCAACCGAACCATAGCCATCACCAAGAATACGGCGCTTGGAACAGTCATAGGCGTTTCCGAGATTCTCAACCAGGCGACCACTGCCCAGTCTTTTTCGGGAAGCGCCACGCCACTCATGATGGGCGGCATCGCCTATATTGTGCTGTTCATTCCCATTGTCATTGCCGGACGCTGGATTGAAACACGTTTTGCCTGGAGACGTGCCTGATGGACCTGATCGTTGAAAACTTTTTCAACATCGAGATCATGCGGCAGGCCTTTCCGCTGTTGCTGCGCGGCCTGGGCACATCCGCACTCCTGTGCCTCGCCGTCATTCCACTGGGTTTGATCGGTGGACTGGTGGTTGCCCTGATGGCAAGAACGCACATACGGGTTCTTCGCTTCACGGTCATAGCCTTGATCGACTTCTTTCGGGCGGTTCCGCCACTGGTATTGCTGATTTTCATCTATTCAGGGTTGCCTTTTGCAGGCATACAGTTGTCACCCTTTGTGGCGGTGTGTCTCGGTTTCCTGTTGAACAACTCGGCCTACTACGCTGAAATCTACCGCGCCGGGATCGAAAGCATTGGCGCCGGCCAGATGGAGGCCGCCCGTTCCACCGGTCTGAACCCGCTGCAATCCATGATCTACGTCATTCTTCCCCAGGCGACCCGCAACGTCCTGCCGGATTTGCTGAGCAACACAGTCGAAGTGGTCAAACTCACGTCCATTGCCAGCGTTGTCGCCTTACCGGAACTTTTGTACTCGGCCGATATGGCCCGCTCGATCTCCTATAACTCATCGCCGATCGTGTTGGCCGCGGGTATTTATCTGCTGATCTTATGGCCGAGTGTCCGCCTGCTCAGTAGGCTTGAGCACCGGGTCGGTCATTAATTGAAACGGACTGGTCTGATGGTGAAATTTGTTGGAGCTCGAACTTGCGTACAATAAACGTTGCTGCCGCCCAAATGGGACCAATACAGAAGGCAGACAGCCGAGATGAAGTTGTCGCCCGCATGCTCGCACTGATGGACGAGGCAAAGCGAGCCGGTGCCGACTTCACTATTTATCCCGAACTGGCGCTGACGACATTCTTCCCGCGTTATTGCATGGAAGATAAAAGCGAGAGCGACATTTGGTTCGAGAAACGAATGCCAAACGAGGCGACCGCGCCGCTATTTGTGCGGGCACGCGATTATGCCATGGCAATGTCGTTTGGCTACGCAGAACTGACGCCAGACGGCCACCATTTCAACACCTCGATCCACGTGGATGCGACTGGCAAGATTGTCGGCAAGTATCGCAAAATTCACCTTCCGGGGCACTCCGAGTTCGATCCGGAACGTGCATTCCAGCATCTGGAAAAACGCTATTTCGAACCCGGTAATCTGGGGTTCCCGGTTTACCGGACGATGGGCGGCCTGTTCGGCATGTGCATTTGCAATGACCGCAGGTGGCCGGAAACCTTTCGGGTCATGGGACTGCAGGGCGCCGAGATGATCACCCTTGGCTACAATACGCCGACGGTGAATTCTCAAAAACCTGCCGAAGGCCTTGAAGAGCGTCTGTTTCACAACCGCCTCGTGGTTCAGTCGGGCGCCTATCAAAACAGTGCCTGGGTGATCGCGGTCGCGAAAGCCGGGAATGAGGACGGCCATCCGCTGATTGCCGGAAGTCTGATTGTGGATCCGGATGGCAAAATTGTCGCGGAAGCGACAACTGAAGAAGATGAGATCATTTTTCATGCCTGTGATCTGGATGCCTGCACATTCGGAAAGACAACAATTTTCGATTTCGCCAGGCACCGGAGAACGGAACATTATGGACGCATCGTCGAACAAACCGGTGTGATCGAGCCCCCGGAGGGATCAGATGTTTCTGGATTTTGAAGAACTTAGCGGGCAGGAGCGTTACAAGCTGCTGACGGCGACAATAGTTCCGCGACCCATTGCCCTTGTGACAACGCGCAATGAGGACGGAAGCACGAATGCCGCGCCTTTCAGTTTCTTTAACGTCTTTTCTGAAGACCCGCCCCTTGTGGTGCTGGGGTTGCAGTCGCGGCCTGATTTTTCATTGAAGGACACGACGCTGAACATCCGCAGGACCGGAGAATTTGTCGTCAATCTGGTGGATGAGTCCATCGCCGGTGCAATGGTTGTTTGCGGTGCAGATTTTGCCCCGGATGTGAGTGAAATTCCGGCCGCTGGATTCACATTGCAAAAATCGCCCAAAATTGATGTTGATCGCATCGTTGAAGCGCCCTTCAGCTTTGCCTGCAGGCGTGTGACGGTTTTACAGTTTACGAAAATAAGAGATCTGGCGATTGGCGAAATCCTTGGTTTTACAGCACGCGAGGGCCTTGTCGACAAACAGTCATTGAGGGTGGACTGGGATGTTTATCAACCGGTCGGGCGTCTGTACGCCGACCAATATATTCGCACCCGCGACCGATTTTCCATGACGATTCCATCGCCGGAGGAAATCGGTAACGCCACACCATAACCGATCACCTAGTCAAAAGAGGAATTATTCTTGTCCAACCTTCTCAACGAACAGAGCGATGGCGTCTACATCATCTCCGCCACGCCGTTTGCCGATGATGGATCGATCGATTTCGAAAGTGCGAACAGCCTGGTCGAATTCTATGTTGAACACGGCGTGAGCGGCATGACGTTACTGGGCATGATGGGTGAGGCGCCGAAACTGACAGGCGAGGAATCAAGCGCTTTCATGCGGCATATGCTCAAACGCATCGATGGCCGGGTCCCTGTCGTGGTCGGTGTGTCCAATGCCGGCCTGAAAAACCTGTCTGATCTGGTCAACGAAAGCATGGATGCCGGTGCAGCCGGCGTCATGATCGCACCAATTTCAGGCCTCGTTACAGAAGCCAGGATTTACGCATATTTTCACCAGGTTTTCGATGCGCTGGGAGCCGATGTGCCTGTCTGCTATCAGGATTACCCGCAGTCGACCGGAATTCACATATCGGTTGAGTGTTTCAACCGGATGATTGACGATTTCGGTTCGCTGGTGATGCTCAAGCATGAAGATTGCCCGGGACTTGGCAAATTGAGCGCTGTGCGGACCACGGCACTTGAAGGTGATCGCCGGCGTGTCTCAATTCTGGTTGGTAACGGCGGGCTCTATCTGCCACAGGAAATGGCGCGAGGCGCCGACGGAGCCATGACTGGTTTTGCCTATCCAGAAATGCTGACACAGGTTGTCTCGCTGTTCAAAGCCGGCAACACGGAGCGGGCGCAGGACCTGTACGATGCCTACCTGCCGCTGGTGCGTCACGAGCAGCAACCCGGATTTGGCCTGGCGGTGCGAAAAGAACTACTGCGCCGGCGCGGTGCCGTTGCCAGTGCCGCCACGCGGGCACCCGGACCCGGTTTGGGTTCGACCGACCACGCTGAACTGGATCTGATTGTGGCGCGGGTAGAAAAAAGACTAGCGGAGCTTCACTGATGGATTTCAGGATCAATGGAAAACGCGCGCTTGTTCTGGCGTCATCCGGTGGCCTCGGCGCGGGCATTGCCCAATCGCTGGCAGCTGAAGGTGCCGATGTGCTCGTGACGGGCCGCAATGAAGAACGGTTGGCGCAGGTCGTTGCGGCAATCAACAGCAACAACGGGGGCAAGGCAAGCTACATTGTGTTGGATATGGCGGTGCCGGACGCTGCCGGGAAACTGATCGACGCCGCGGCAACGGAACTTGGCGGGGTCGATATTCTCGTCAACAATACCGGCGGGCCGCCTGCAGGTACAACCGGCGGTGACTGGGACGTTTGGCGCGCCCAATTTGAAGTCATGGTCATGCGGCTCATGGAAATGACCGACCTCGTACTACCGGGCATGCGCGAGGAGAAATGGGGCCGTATCATCACAGTCGGCTCTTCCGGCGTTCAGCAGCCCATTCCCAATCTCGCCATGTCCAACACGCTGCGCTCGGCCCTGGTCGGTTGGACCAAGTCTCTGGCCGGCGAAGTGGGCAGCGACAATATCACCGTCAACATGCTGATCCCGGGTCGTATTCACACCGATCGGGTCGATCAGCTCGACGCGGCTGCGGCGAAACGTCAGGGCAAATTGGTGGAAGAGGTGGCCGAGGCGTCTCGGGCGACCATACCGCTGGGGCGCTACGGCAAAGTGGAGGAATTTGCGGCGGTGGCTGCGTTTCTGGCAAGCGAACCGGCCGGATACCTGACCGGCAGTGTTGTACGTTGCGACGGCGGCTTGATCCGTTCGGTCTAACTAGGAGAGTTATTGCAATGCCTGATTTTGATCTTTTGATCCGAGGTGGAACTGTTGCAACAGCCGTCGATACCTTTGACGCCGACATTGCGATCAGCGGTGGTCGCGTCGCCGCCCTTGGCACCAACCTTGGAACAGCAGACAGAACCATCGACGCCGGCGGAATGCTTGTCTTGCCGGGCGGCATAGACGCGCACTGCCATATCGAACAGGAATCCTCGACTAATATCATGACCGCCGATGATTTCTATTCAGGCAGCGTATCGGCCGCATTTGGCGGTAACACGACGTTTTTGCCATTCGCCGCGCAGCACCGCGGACAGAGCCTTCGTGAAGTGGTCAAGACTGCCCATGAACGGGCAGGACCCAAGTCAGTGATCGACTATGCCTTTCATCTGATTGTTTCAGATCCCACCGAAAGCGTTCTCGGTCAGGAGCTGCCCTCGCTCATTCATGAGGGCTATACGTCGTTCAAGGTCTATCTGACCTACGAGATGCTTAAAATAAGCGACCGGCAAATGCTGGATGTGCTGTCGCTGGCGCGGACCCACGGCGCCATGACCATGGTTCACGCTGAAAATGATGATGTCATCTCGTGGCTCAGCGAACGCTTGCTGACCCGCGGCCATGTGGAGCCGAAGTTCCATGCGGTGGCGCACGCACAGATAGCTGAAAGCGAGGCCTCTCGACGGGCTATTGATCTTGCCCGCCTGGTCGATGCCCGTTTGCTGATCGTCCACGTATCCGCACCGGAAGCCGCTCAGGCGATCTTGAACGCGCGCAACAAGGGCCTGCCGATTTATGGGGAAACCTGTCCGCAATACCTGTTTCTTACCATGGATGATCTCGATCGCGACGGCATGGAGGGTGCCAAATTCTGTTGCTCGCCGCCGCCGCGCGACAAGGCAGGTCAAGACGCCATCTGGCTCGGCCTGACCAACGGAACGTTCCAGGTCTTTTCCTCCGACCACGCACCTTACCGCTATGATGAGAGTGGCAAGTTCAATGCCGGGCCAAACCCGACATTCAAGAAAATAGCCAATGGGGTGCCCGGTCTGGAGACGCGCATGCCGCTGCTGTTTTCGGAGGGCGTTGGCAAAGGGCGGTTGTCGTTGAACGAATTTGTTGCGCTGACCTCGACCAATGCTGCCAAAATCTATGGCCTGCATCCACGCAAGGGTACAATCGCGATTGGGGCCGACGCGGATATCGCCATTTGGGATCCCGAATGGCAGCGCACAATCAGCCAGACAATGTTGCACGACGCCATGGATTACACACCCTATGAAGGCAGGGAAGTCACCGGCTGGCCGCGCATGGTCATCAGCCGTGGCCGCGTCATCGTCGAGGATGAAAAACTCAATGCCGAACGCGGATCCGGCACTTTTCTGGAACGGCAGCCGGACACTGAAAACGGTACCGGTCTCTCAACCGCCTCGCCCATAGCGCCGGACAGGATCTTTGGAGCGGAGTTGTCCTAGAGCGTATAATCAAGACACGCTCCAAAGCCCGCGCTATCAGACAGGAATGCAGCAGATGATGCAGAAAGACCGACGAATTCTGGTGATCAACCCAAACTCCAACGAGGTCGTGACCGGGGGCCTGGACGAGGCCCTGGATCCTTTCAAAACCGCAGGTGTCGCAATCGAATGCATGACCCTCAGCAATGGTCCCTTCGGAATTGAAAAGCAGGCAGATATTGAGGCCGTTACCTTGCCGTTACGCGATTTGGTTCAGGAGCGCGGCGATGTGGATTGCTTTGTCATCGCCTGCTATTCGGACCCCGGAATTCATGTATGCCGTGAGGCAACCGACACCACCGTGCTCGGCATACAAGAATGCGGTGTGCTTGCGGCCCTGGCCCGTGGCGAGAAATTCGGAGTGATTGCAATTCAGGAGGCCTCTATTCGTCGTCATTTGCGCTATTTGCGCCAGATGGATGTGATGGCACGTCTCGCCGCAGAAAGAGCCGCGAACTTGACCGTGGCCCAAAGTGCCTCGGGCAATGAAACCTTTGGCCGACTGATTGAAGTCGGACGGGATTTGCGTGACAATGACGGCGCTGACACAATCATATTGGGTTGCGCCGGCATGGCCAGCCACCGCGCAGGACTGGAAGCTGAGCTTGGTGTACCCGTCATTGACCCGGTTCAGGCCGCTGTGGCATCCGCTTTGGGTATCGTTTTATTGCTCTAGAGCGAGATGGGATTAGATTGCAGCATTTGATGGCGGACAGTCGGCCCACTCGGGTAGGTGCGTCGCGCAGCGCGATGTGGTGCATCGGGCAAGCGGCGCAACGACGCCGATGGGCCGATTGTCCGCCACCCCTGAAAGGAAAGTGCATGTTGATACTCAGAGATGAATGGGCCGGGTTATTTTGCCCCCTGACTGCGTTGGCTTGCACTTGTGGTGGGTTGGCACCACGGCGTGCAAGCCGCCTTGTCAGCGACCAAAATCGTCCCGGTCAAATGATTCAATCTAATTCCATCTCGCTCTAGGGGCGCAAATTGAGAATCAAACGCAAGAACGATCTCAATCTTCGGCTTCTTGAAATATTCGGCGCGGCGATGCGCAATCAGACAACCATCAGCGCGGCGGAGGAGTTGGGAATTTCCCAGCCTGCGGTAAGCAACGCACTCAAAGCGCTTGAAAATCAGCTCAAAATGACTTTGTTCGAGCGCACCAGCCG
Source organism: Hyphomicrobiales bacterium (assembly GCA_024244645.1). GTDB lineage: Bacteria > Pseudomonadota > Alphaproteobacteria > Rhizobiales > Rhizobiaceae > Hoeflea_A. The sequence continues at coordinate 12,226 of JAAEOH010000047.1, read as the reverse complement.
TGGATTGATACCCACTGATGAGGCCATGCTGCTGCATACTGAAGTCGGGCCGATTTTCAAAATGATGCGCGGCATCGAAGAACAGATCCGGGCAGCGCGCGATACAAAGATCGGGCGGCTGCGCATTACCGCCACGCCTCCACTCAGCCAATCCATCATCCCGATCGCGCTCAAGAATTTCCTCGCCGAACGCAAGGATGTCCGCATCAGCTACGATATCCGTGGCGTGGAAATGATTGTACGGGAGATTGAAACCGGTGCGACCGACCTCGGTCTGCTGCTCGGTCTGGAGAGCCATCCGTCATGCACTGTCATTCCGCTGCATGAAGGGCAAATGGAGTGTATGCTGCCCGCCGATCATCCGCTGGCCGGTCAGGAGACAATTTCACCAGCAGACATTGCGGAACACACGCAGATCGGCCTGGGGCTCGATCCCGAATCCAAACTGGGCGCGCTTGTCAGGGCTGCATTTGCCATGGAAAGGGTCAGGTTCGAAACCAATCTGGAAGTCCGTTATTGTCACACGGCCTGCGTACTGGCCAATGCCGGCCTCGGCGTCGCGGTGGTTGATTCCTTTACCGCCCGTTTCATGCAAACACCGGAACTCGTATGCCGTCGGTTTCAGCCCCGCATTCCGATAACCGCCTGTGCGGTTGTGCGGGAAGGTCGCGCCATGTCCAGGATTACGGTGGCCTTTATTGAAGAAATCAAAAGCGTGCTCGCCGAAATCAACTGAAAGAGCATCGGTCCGTTGATGAAAAATCAGCTCGTCGCCGTCGATTATTCCGCGCAAATGCTCGACATCGCCCGCGCCAAGGGGAATCTATTCCGAGATCCATGAATGCGATCTCAGCCGGCCGACCGGTTTTGAAAGCGATCGTTTTAACGGCGTGGTGAGCTGCCTGACGGTGGAAGGCTCATACGGTTTTCAGCTTCACCAGTCCTTGGACGTCGATGCGGCGGATCTGCGTCTCACAAAGCAGCGCCATAGTGCATTCGCGGGATCATCGGATCTGCATGAAAAATTGCAGGCGGCTGGCCGCGATACGCTGATTGTCACCGGAACGCTAACCAATGTCTGCTGCGAGACGACGACACGCGATGCCATGCAGCTGAACTACAACAGTGTCTTTGTGTCCGACGCCAATGGCACGCGCAGTGATGAGGAACACGTCGCAACGCTTATCAATCTGGCGCTGTATTTTGCAGATGTCATGACGACGAATGAGGTCGAACGGCTGATTGCAAAAGGCCTCAGTTGAGTTTTGCGGCGCTCTGTTGGCAGGTCCGTTTTGGAAAACGCTTTAGGCGGCACAAGGCAAACTGTATCGCGGTGCCGGCGCAAAATATTCCCTATTGACTCTAGATCACCGATAGGCACGCATACTTTGCCGGATGGCCGATGCGCTGCGACGTGCTTCCCTGAACAAGAGCGCCAACGCTGCCAAGGCCACGACGTCCGGTTACGATCAGATCGGCGCCGCAAGTATCGGCACAGGCAACGATTTCTTCTGCCGGATTGCCGCGTTTCGCATGCGTTTGCTTGACCGATTGACCGTATTCTTCTGCAATGGCTTTGCCCGAATTGATGATCTTTTCGGTGGCCTCATCGACCTTTTCCGAAGATGGCATGGTCGTGACGGTGTGATAGCCGGCAACGGCGCCCAATGCGAATGCAACGGTCTCCGGTTGGGGCGTGTGCACGAGATGGAGTTCAGAGGTGTATTTGTGGGCGAGATCACAAGCCAGCCGCAACGCGGTTTCAGATGTTTCAGAACCATCGAGCCCAACCACAATTTTTCTAAACATGGTCATCTCCTGCATTTTGAGTATGAGAATTATGCAGCAGGACCGTCACGGTTGCGTTGACACGGAACAATCCCTCGACCCTGTCGAAAATAGCCTGTTTGCGGATATGTGCGGGCCGGACTTCGGCAATGGCGGAGTTTCCAGCCTTTGCATGACGGCTTCAGCGAGGTGGGATCTTCGAGAAGTGTGGTTTTCGTGCTGATGACCGGAATCCTGTGCAATGAGGGCCAAACGCATGCATTGCCTGACAGGCGGGATTGGATTGGGGTAAATAACCGGCTACGTTAATTTAAGTAACGCTGACTTGATATACAGTAAACGCCAAAATGAATTAAAATATGAAAGATACGCTGGGAATTGTTGTAAATTTTTATTGCAGTCAGGACACCGGTCCTGCAAGAGAGATATTGGTTGACGCAACATCTCTTTCGTTGAGATTATTACGTGCCAATGCAGATGTCGACGATATCATACTGGTTGACGGCAGTGAAAATGCGGATAGTAATCTCAAGTCACGCTGCGACAGCATTAATGTTTCATATTTTCATTTTGGAAAGAAAATCGGCTATTCGGAAGCCTATAATATAGGATGAAAGAAACTAGATAATAAATATATTGAATTAATAGCAAATGATATAATCCCAAATCCACCGGAAACGATATCAATACTTCTTAATGCTATTAAAGAGCCTAATGCCGGCTGCGTTTTTCCGTATATGGACACGCCGAGATTCGATCAAATCGAGGTGCAGGGAACCGGTTACTTCAGTAGGCAAAATTTTACCTGTGAACCTTCAAGCATGTCGCTCAATCTCAATTTGTTTAAGCGGGAAACGCTGGAAGAAATTGGCGGCGTTACCGAGAAATACAAGTTTGGATTCTCGGAGCCCATACTGATTTATCAAATCAGAAATCTGAACCAGCGTTGTCTGATGGTCGGCGGAACCCGCGTCTACCATTTCGACCAGCTGACAAAATATCTGGGCGCTTCATCTCTCAAGGATAAAGATTACGATCGGGATATAGAGCTTTGGTTTGAAGAATATCCCGACTTTGCATCGGCCAGGGGAATTGCTTCCATCAATTTTTCAGCAGAACCATTCTCAATAAACAAGCGCACAAAATGGTTGTGGGCGTTTGCTTGCAGGTATCCTTCGAGACGGGTAAGGGCGAAGCTGTTCAGCTGGATCATGTGGCTTGAGCCCTGGTTGACCAGAGACAAGGACAGTCACCTGGGCAAGTCAAAGAACAGTGAATAGAAAAGTCAGATCCGCAGTGCAGGTCAGCCGAGCCGCTCGTCGAAAGGATAGGAAGACATGCGTTCGACCCTGTCTTCAAGGATCAGGAACTGATCTTCCAGTTTGACACCTTCGTTTGAGCGGTCCCATCCGACATAGCTTTCCAGGCAGATGATCATGCCCGGTTGCAGTGCGCCCGCCAGCGGATAAGTTTCACCGCTCTGGTGGTGGGGGATATTTGGCCACTCGCCGGACATGCCGAGCCCGTGCCCGACGCAATAGTAGCGGCTCGCCATGTGTTCTTCAGGCACGGTCCATGCCATTTCGGCAAGTTCGCGAAACGACATTTCAGGTTTCAGCAGCGCGGCATTGTGTTCCAGTTGCTCGCGCGTGCGGCCGTAGAGAAGTCTTTGATCGCCGCTCGCCCTGGCGTCACCGCACAGGAATGTGCGGGAATAGTCGACGCAATAGTTTTCATAGGCAATCGCATCGGTATCGAGACACAAAAGGTCTCCGCGCTGCAGAGGGCGTCCGCCGGCCTCCTGAAAATAGGGAAACGTGTTCGCACCGCTCCGGAACAGCCGGGTCGAGACGTACTGTCCCTCCTTGGCCATTAGTTCATAGTGGAACTCGGCCCAGACCTCAGATTCGGTCCTGTCGGGTTCGGCGCGTGTTTCCAGCCGGTTGACGGCCGCATCAATGCGCGACATGGCCTCCCGAAAATAGGGAATTTCGGCGGCGAGCTTGATGGCTCTGGCAGGAGATAGCACCTCATTCGCATCGGCAAGTTCAAAGCCTTGCGCGCGCAATGCGTCCGTTGCCTGCCACGGAAAACGGTCCAGATGAATCCGGTCGATGCTTGGATCGAAGGCACGAATGACCGATGCGATTTCCAGGGCGAAATGGGCACAGGATTGCGCCGTGCGGCCACCCGAGCTGACAATGTCGAGACCCAGGGCCGGGCATCTCGTCAATGGTCGGCAGGCCCTCGGCAAGATGCTCGCAGCCCATATATTCGAAGAGGACCGTTCGGCCGTTTTCAAGAAGAAGCAGATAGCGCGCAGGGGTTCGCATCGTGAAAAGCGTCATGTTGCGTGCGCCGGTCGCGTAGGTGATGTCGTTGGAATCCAGCAGCAGCAGGGCCGCGGTGCCGGCGCGGCGCATATGACTCAAGACATGTGCATGTCGAAGGCAATAAAGATCGTGCCGGCCGGCCTCCAGATCCTTAATTGCCAGCCGGGACGACCAGAGCTCTTCTTCTGCCGATGGATCCACCAGTCCGTTCAACCTTCCTCCGCCCGCACCACGATCCCCGGGCGCTTTCAGGTGTTCAGAATATTGCCTCATCCATCATTGAAGAAACATCCTGTACCTTGCCGTCATTGAAAACAAGGCACCGCCAGGGCGATTTCCGGGCGCCGACTTCGAGCATCACGAATGTATTCGCCTCCGACAATTCATTGCCGGTAACCGGGATGCCTGACTCGCTCGTTTGCTTGCGGATTGCAGCCAGCCAGGCATCGCAGATGACGGAACCAGTATCCGGTGTCGCTTTCGTCTAGTCAGCCGTCTCCGCCGGTTCCGTTTCGCTCGACGTGCTTTGCTCAGCCTTCGGTTCACCGGCGGTCTCGGACTTGTCCTCGCCGCAGCCGGCGATTGTCAACGCCAGCAGGGCAGTCAAGATAACAGTAAGATTTCTCATGAGTCACCTATCTGTTTGGAAAGGCAATTCTGGATTGTCATTGCGTCAGAAATATTGCAGTGGCAGTCCAATACAAAATTGCACCCAAAACCAACGTCGTATGCCGCCGAGTGCATGTCTGAACTGATGCCCATTTCACCGATGAAGAACGGGGTTTTGCCCATGATCCCTGATCAGGACCCGCCATCCGCCTGCACAACCGCCCCGCTGGCTTCGAGCGCGGCAATCGCATTGTCTTCGAACCCGTGCTCGCGCAGAACCTCGCGCGTCTGCTCGCCAAGCACCGGGGCTCCGAGACGGTGTTGCGCTTCGGTGACTGAAAACCGCGCCGGATTGCGCGTCTGACGCAACTTTCCAGCCACCGGATGGTCCAGTTCCACAATCAGGTCGTTGGCTTCGATCTGCGGATGTCTGATCACCTCGCGGCGCGTCAGCACCGGGGCGCAGGGCACGTCCTCGAACTCCAGCCGTTCGAGCCATTCTGAAGTTGTTCGGTCCTTCAGGATCGACTGGATCAGCTCCAGCCGTTCGTTCTTGTAGGTCTCGCGGCCAGTGGCTGTCACGAAGCGATCGTCGTCGAGAATGTCTGGCCGCTGCGCCGCGCGCGCAAAAGCCTGCCATTCCTTGTTCTGCATCACGGCGACGCTGATGAAGCCGTCGGTGGTCTCATAGATGAGATCGATGAAGGATTGCGCGGTCTCCGCGCCGCTTTCGTCGCCCACAAACGTATGGCGTCCCATATCCGAGCTCCACAGAAACGACACCACCGTGTCGAGCATGGAAAGCCGCACATGCTGCCCCTTGCCGGTGCGCTCGCGCGATAGCAGCGCCGCGGTGATCGCCTGGCTCGCCTGAATGGCGGTCAGCTTGTCCGGCAGGATGGTGCGCACCAGCCGCGGCCGTTCCTCGTCCGAGCCCGCCTGTACGGTGGTCAGGCCCGAAACGGCCTGGATCAGCGGATCGAACACCGGTTTTGCGGCATAGGGGCCGTTAAAGCCGAACCCGGCGATGGAGACATAGATGATCTCCGGATTTACCGTGCGGATCGCCTCCTCGCCGACGCCGATCCGCTCGGCGACCCCCGGCCGGAAATTCTGGATGATCACGTCGGCATCCGCCGCAAGCCGCTTCAACGCCGCCAGCCCGTCAGGGTTCTTGAGATTGAGCACGATCGAGCGCTTGTTGCGGTTGTTATTGACAAATGACGCCGAAAACCCGCCGCGCCTTGTCGTCACATGCCGTGCATGATCGCCCGCCGGCGCCTCCACCTTGATGACGTCGGCGCCCTGGTCGCCCAGCGTGCGGGTGGCGAGCGGACCGGAAATCATCGAAGTCAGATCGATCACTTTGAATCCGTGCAACGGACCTGTCATATGCGGCTCCCGGGCTGATGGCGCGATGAATGCAAAGACAATAGTGCGCTCCGGCCGTACGGCAATCACAAAATTCGTTGCTTCGACGGCTGCATTTCCGCTTCAGATTGTCCATACTGGCCTGTGTGTGTGAACGCGGGGAATGCGTATGAGTGAGAACGGCAATACTGAGGCGGACAAATCGCCGGTCAATGACGATTTTGAAACCATGCCCATTGAGGACGCGCTGAAGAAACTCGGCGTTGATCCCGACGCTGGCCTGTCGGCAGGCCAAGTCGATAAAAGACTGCGCGAATATGGCCCGAATGCGCTACCGGAAACCCATGTCAGCCTTGCAGCCAAGATCCTCAGATACTTCGCCGGGCCGATTGCCTTCATGATCGAGGCCGCAGCGCTGGTATCGGCCTTTCTCGGCCGCTGGGATGATTTTGTCATCATTTTCGGCCTGCTGGTTTTCAATGCCAGTCTTGAACTGTGGCAGGACATGAAGGCCTCCAACGCGCTTGCGGCGCTAAAGAAAAGCCTGGCCCCGCATGCAACGGCCCTGCGTGACGGAAGCTTCGCAACCATTGATGCGGCAATGCTCGTGCCTGGCGACATCGTCAGGATCCGCCTCGGCGAGATCGTGCCGGCGGACCTGCGGCTTGTTTCCGGCGACTATGCCTCCATCGACCAGGCGGCGCTGACCGGCGAATCCCTGCCCGTCGACAAAAAGCCAGGCGACGAGGCCTATTCCGGCTCCGTTGTCAAACAGGGAGAGATGCGAGGGCTGGTGATCGCCACCGGTGCCAACACGTTTTTTGGCCGCACGGCCAAGCTCGTCGCCGGCGCCGGCGCGGTCAGCCATGCGCAGCGGGCGATGTTCCAGATCGGTAATTTCCTCATTGCGGTCGCAGTAGTGCTGGCGCTCGTCATGGTCGCCGTGCAGGTTTGGCGCGACATCGTCGTCACCGACAATTGGGGTCTCGCCGATGCGCTCGACATTCTGCAATTCGTGCTGATTCTGCTGGTCGCCTCGATCCCGGTGGCGATGCCGGCGGTGTTTTCGATCACCATGGCGCTTGGTGCGCTGGCGCTGTCGAAGGAAAAGGCCATCGTCTCGCGGCTAGCCTCCATCGAGGAAATGGCTGGTGTCGACATATTGTGTTCCGACAAAACAGGCACGCTGACCAAGAACCTTCTGACGCTGGGCGATCCGATCCTGCTCGATGCCAAGGACCCGCAGGATGTTGTGCTCGCCGCGGCGCTCGCATCCGAAAGCGAAAACAGCGACGTCATCGATACGGCTGTGATGGAGGCGCTGAAGGACACGGACGCGCTCGACGCCTACAAGATGGTCAAGTTCACACCCTTCGACCCGGTCTCCAAACGCACGCTGGCAAGCGTCACCGACAAGAAAGGCAAGGGCCTTCTTGTCGCCAAGGGCGCGCCACAGGCGATTGTCGATCTGGCAAAACCGCCGGCGGAGGCCGCCAAAATGGTCGAGGACAGCGTCGCCGATCTCGGCAAGCGCGGCTACCGGGCGCTCGGCGTTGCCCGCTCCAGGGACAATGGCAAGAGCTGGAGCCTTCTCGGCATATTGCCGATGTTCGACCCGCCGCGCGACGATTCCATGGAAACGATCGACAAGGTCCGCGCCAAGGGTGTTTCGGTCAAGATGGTAACCGGAGACGACACGGCGATTGCCCGCGAGACCGCCCGCCAGCTTGGCCTTGGCACCAATATCATCCCGGCCGCCGATGCCTTTCCGAAGGATATGGACCCCGATCACGTGCCGGGCAGGATCGCCGATTCCATCGAAAAGGCCGACGGCTTCGCCCGCGTCTTTCCCGAGCACAAATACGCCATCGTCAAGGCGCTGCAGCAGCGCGGCCATCTCGTTGCCATGACCGGCGACGGGGTCAACGACGCCCCGGCGCTCAAACAGGCCGATTGCGGCACTGCCGTTTCCGGTGCGACGGATGCGGCGCGGGGCGCGGCGGCGCTGATTCTGACGGCGCCGGGTCTGTCCGTCATCGACAACGCCATTGACGAGGCCCGGCGTATCTTCGGCCGCATCACCAGCTACACGATCTACCGCGTGGCGCTGACCATGGACATCATGTTCCTCGTCGTATTGTCGACCATCTTTTTGAATTTCCAACCGCTCACCGCAATCATGATCGTCATCATGTCGCTGCTCGACGACGTGCCGATCATGACCATTGCCTATGACAACACCGCTGTCACAAAAAACCCGATCCGCTGGCGCATGCCACGGCTGCTCTCCGTCTCGGCGGTGCTCGGCTTTGCCTCCATCGTCCAGTCCTTCGGGCTGCTGCTGATCGGCTTTGCGGTGATGGCGCATGAACCGGCAAAGCAATATTTCGGCCTGCATGATCAATCGCATCTGCAGACGGTGATGTTCCTGCAGCTTGTCGCCGGTGGCCATCTGCTGCTGCTCGTCACCCGCACCCATCGCTGGTTCTTCGAGCCGCCATTTCCCGCGCAACCGCTCTTCACCGCAATATTGCTGACCCAGGCGCTCGCCGTTTTGATGTGCGGCTTCGGCTGGATCGTGCCGGCGATTTCCTGGACCACCATCGCCTGGATCTGGGCCTATCTCATCGTCTGGCTGTGCATACTAGGTATCGTGCGCGTGGCGATGGAACGGCTGATCGACAACCGGCTCGAACACCGCGCCCGCGCCACCGAACTCGTCAACAGGAACTTGCACCATCACGGGCATCTGCATTCCTGAATGGAGGTCTTCATGGATTATCGCCAGCATCTGATGATCAAGCCCGGCACCAAAGCGAAGCTCGCCGACATCGATCCGGGTTTCCACGGCCACCACGAAAGCCATGAAAAGGCGATGCCGGAACTTGCCGCGGCGCTCGACGAAATTTCCGGCCTGCAGGAGCTGTTATACGCCGAGAAGAAACACGCGCTGCTGATCGTCCTGCAGGGCATCGACGCCGCCGGCAAGGACGGCGTGTGCTGGCATGTGATCCGCGCCATGAATCCGCAGGGAACCCGCGTTACCGGTTTCAAGCAGCCGTCGGCTGAAGAGCGCGCCCATGATTTTCTGTGGCGCATTCACAAGCAAGTGCCGGGCAGGGGCGGGGTTGGCGTCTTCAACCGTTCGCACTATGAGGACGTGCTCGTTGTGCGCGTCCATGATCTGGCGCCTAAATCCGTCTGGGAACGGCGTTACGACGCCATCAATGCCTTTGAAAAGGGTTTGACGCACGCCGGCGTTACGGTTCTGAAGTTCTTTCTCTATATTTCGAAGGAAGAACAGCTCGAACGCTTCAAGCGCCGGCTTGATGACCCGGCGCGCCGCTGGAAGATCTCCGAGGCCGACTATGCCGAACGTGAACGCTGGGACGATTACGTCGCCGCCTATGAGGCGATGCTGTCGAACTGCTCGACTGATCACGCGCCCTGGTACGTCCTGCCGTCCAACCACAAATGGTTCCGCAATCTCGCCGCCTCGCAGATCATTCTCGAGACGATGAAGGACATGCATCTGAAGGCGCCTGAGCCGACGGTCGACATCGACGAGATCCGCAAAAAATACCATCAGGCGGAAAAGGAAGGGTAGTTACTTAGCTGCTTTGGCTGCAGCCGCCTTCGTCCGCCTCGCACGCGGCTTGGCGGCAACGGGCGCGCCCACCACCACGTGATCGGCCGGGATGTTCGGCTGATCGTAATCCGACGGCGTGCCGCGCCGCTTGAACACCGAATGATGGATCGCCGCGCCCGGCGGGATGGCGCGTTTCTCGCAGCGCGGAATATACCAGCCCATGAAAGTGGATCGCGTGGTCGGCTTGTATTTCGACACCCGCCGCGGCAGATATTCGAGGATCTTCCAGCCCGCCGACATCGAAAAATTGCGGTCGGCCACGGGGTCGGGCGCCACATAGGCCTTCTTGGCGTTCTTGCCGAGCACGATCTCGTTGATCGTGCGGGTCTTGTAGGTGAGCCCCAGCGCCTTGGTCTCGTTGATCATCCACTCCAGCGGGATCTTCGCAAGCTTGCTGGCGCGCTCCGGATAACCGCCGCCGGCATCGCCGTGAACGCCGGAAAACCACACTTCCTTGACGTCCTGTTTCTTCACCGCCTTCGGCTTGAACGGCCCGCCCCAATAGTCAACGCCCTGCGGCCAGAGCTGCGGCGGGAACATGGTGCGCATTTCGTCGATTGCCACCGCCTGGCGTACCGCTTCGACGGATTTGTTGGTCTTGGAGAAGGCGTGGTTGCGCAGGCGCGGGCCGAACCGTCCCAGTTCGATCACCGAGCCGACCGTGTCGAAGAGCCCGAGGCAACGGATCGCCGGCCGCTGCGGCGCCAGGATGCGCTCGAAGAGCCGCACCTCGGCAAACGGGTTTTTCGCCGGATCGCGCTCGTCGCTGTCGCCGGCGTCCCGGTCGCTGACGCCCTTATAGGCGCTGTAGGCATAATCGAGCAGGTTGAGATTGATCGGCTGCATCAGCCCGACGGCGTGGATGAAGCCGGCGAGCACCCGCACTGTATAGGCGCCGCGCGAAAAGCCGAAAAGGTAGATCTCGTCCGGCTCGCCGCCGGTCGTCTTGCCGTCATCATAGGTCTCGACTAGGAACCGGTAGGCCTCCTTGACATTGTGGTCAAGGCCCCAGCCCGTCGCCAGCCCCCAGATTTCGTAGGCCTTGCGATAGTAATAGGACCAGGCATTCGCCGCGCCGAACGTGCCGACGCCCGGATCGTAAAAGACCAGCTGCCGGTCGTTCTTGTCGAGCGTGCCGTAGAGCCGCAGCACGTTCGTGCGGTCCTCGGAAATCTCGTTCGACGTGCCGTCGCACAAAACCACAATCCGCCTGCCGCCCATGACCTGCCTCCCTTCAACAAAAAAGCAAGTCTAGCACGGTGCGGGGCAGGACGTGCGTGGCGAAAGCCACAGAAGAGGTTTGCGGACGGGCATCAGCGCTCGCTGTATTCTCTGACGAAGAGCTTTCCGTTGAATGTGTGGGTGCAGCAGGCGCAGGACGGGATCATGTCCTCGACGCAAAGATCGGGATCGACGAGGGCCAAACGGTTGTCTTCATCGACACAAAGACCGCTGAAATAGGTGCTTTCGCCGATCAACACAAAGGGTTTCCGGTCTGCCTTCCGAAGCGCCACAATCCAGTAGATGGGATCGGGCGTGTCAAGCCGCGCAACGGCTTCACTGTGGGTCTGCGACCAGTCGGATCCGACTCTCGACAACAGGAACCGGAACAATGGCGTGTAGTCGAGGCCATGCCGGAGTCTGGCGTGCATTGAGCCGGTTTTGGCGTCGCTGCGTTTTTCGGCCACGCTGTTGCGTGCCCACCGGTATGCGCCGCCGCCATGATGCACGCCGTGCGTGCGGGTGTTTTCCTTGCGGTAAAGCGGTTTCTTGCGCGCCGTTCGCTGCAGCCTGTCTCTATGCACAAAGCACCTCCGCGTGTCCGTTTGTTTGATGCCGGCCAAAAACCGGTTCGCCCGCGATCAGCGCACGAACCCGCCGGCGGGCAGCATATTGACGGGGCCGGCGCCTTCCAGCTCCTTTTTCAGCGCCGCGCTGGGAGTGCCGAACACCACCATGCCCGCCGGGTTGACGAGTTCCATCAGCCGGGCGGCGAAGTTTTTGTTGAACGAGGCCAGATGCGCCAGCGCCGCTTCGGAATCGCGATACCGCTCGTGCACCTGTCCATGGCTGCCGTCATCGCTGATCGACCATTGATAGCCAAGCGTGCCGGCTCCGAAGCCTCGGCCTGTTCCGACATTTCGGCAATCATCGCCTTCAGCTTTTCCCCGGCACCGTCCTTGATCGTCACGGCGAACACCCAAGATATTTCGGCTCCCCGTGATTGTTGTGCATCGTCACCGGCCCGCGCGCCGAGCGCCAAACTTGCCGGCAGACCGAAACAGACAGCGCCAATGAGGGCGCGGCGCGAAAGTCCAAGATGCGGCATGGCGGTCTTGTCTTAGCCCCCTAAAACTGTGCCATTATTTTGGTGGTTCAGGAGTTGGTTATGGCGAGGAAGCGTTATTCGGACGAGGATATTCTCAAGCTACTGCGTGAGATTGAGTTGAACTTGGCATCGGGCCATGAAGTTGTG
>JAAEOH010000046.1 GCA_024244645.1 Hyphomicrobiales bacterium | reverse complement strand
ACTCACAACACACAAAGGACGAACTGCCCGTCTGGCTGCACCACTACAATTGGCATCGCCCGCATGCCGGGATAAAAAGACAAACACCCATCAGCCGAGTGGGATTAGACCTGAACAACCTCATGAGACACCACAACTAGCGCAGATACATCGGAATGCCTTCAACCCGCGCTATTTTCGGACGGTACTGGTCAATGTCGTAGAGCGCATCGACATCGACCCGGTGTTCGCCCTTGGTGCTGATATCGGCAGGCTGGGCAACATAGCAGCCATCGCGAATGGCCATCATCAGGCCGCTTTTTCTCTCGCCGATCATTTGCACGCACATTGTCCCGAAATTCTTCGCAACGATGAGATCCACCGCATCGGGTCCACCGGACCGCAGCAGATATCCGAGTTTCTGGTTCATCACATTCGTGCCGGTAATCCTTTTAAGTCCGGCGCCGATACGCTCGCCGATGCCCCCGAGTTTGCGGTGGCCGTAGGCATCTTCCTCGCCGCTTTCGATGATCTCCTCGCCAATGATGCTTGCGCCCTCGGAGACCACCGAAATGGTATAGTTCGAGGAGCTGCGCGTCCGGTCCTCCGACAAAAGCTCGGCCAGGCGCTCGAGATCGAACGGCACTTCGGCAATCAGCGTGCGATCGGCATCGGCGAGGTATCCGCCGGAAAGCGCGGTCAGTCCGCAATTGCGCCCGAACATTTCAATGATCATGAACCGTTCGTGGCTGCCGGCGGAGGTTCGCAGCCGGTTGATCATCTCCACCGACCGCGTCACGCAGGTCGAAAAGCCGATACAGTAGTCGGTCCCGAAGACGTCATTGTCCATTGTCTTGGGTATGCACATGGTCTTCATCCCCTCGCTATGAATGCGCGCTGCGTAGGACAACGTGTCGTCGCCACCGATGGCGACCAGCACGTCTATCTCCATGGTGCTCAGGACACCCAGCACGTGATTGGTGATGTCAACCCGGCCCTGCGCATCAGGTGTGCAGTCGACAGAAACGTGTTCGGGTACGTCATCCGGGCTCATACGCGAGGGATTGGTGCGGGATGTGTGGATGAACGTGCCGCCGGTCCGGTCGACGGCGCGCACCAGATCCGGTGTAAGGGTGAAATGCGATTCCGGTGTGGCGGCCGGATTGCCGGCATCGGTATTGACGAGACCGGCCCATCCGCGGCGGAATGCGGTGACACGCCCGCCGCCCCGATGGGCTTCATTGACCACAGCCTTGATGGCCGCGTTCAAACCCGGCACATCGCCACCACCCGTTAAAATCCCTAAATGCACACCGAACTCCTTTGTCCAAGACCGCAATGCAGACCATATTCGCGATCACGGAAATATACACAAGCCCGCAATAATGATCATAGATCCGGGGCCGATTGAAGCCGGGGCAAATTATTGATTGTAACCTAAAGCGTCGTCCGCGACCGCAGTGCTGCCGTCAGCGTGCCTTCGTCGAGATAATCGAGTTCTCCTCCCACCGGCACGCCGTGGGCAAGCCGGGTGATGGAAATGTCCAGCCCGTCGAGCTGATCGGTGATGTAATGGGCCGTGGTCTGGCCTTCCACCGTGGCATTGACGGCAATGATGATTTCCTTGACACCGCCGGCCGACACCCGTTCCACCAGCGACTTGATGTTGAGATCGTCCGGCCCGATGCCGTCCAGCGGCGAAAGCGTTCCACCGAGCACGTGATAGAGGCAGTTCATTGCCGAAGCGCGCTCCAGCGCCCACAGATCGGCGACATCCTCGACCACGATGATGACGGCATTGTCGCGCCGCGGGTCGGTGCAGATGGTACAGGGATCCCTTGTGTCGACATTGCCGCAGGTCGTGCAAACGGTGACACTGTCGCGCGCCACCGCCATGGCTTCGGCGAGCGGCGTCAGAACCTGCTCCTTTTTCTTGATAAGATGCAGGGCGGCCCGGCGCGCCGAGCGTGGTCCCAGCCCGGGCACACGCGCAAGCAACTGGATCAGTTTTTCAATCTCGGGTCCGGCGACACTTTTCGACATGTCCCCTATTTAGCGCGATTCGTGCCGAATGGCAGGCCCCCGGGCGCAATTCACGCTCCCGTCGGCAGTTGCAATTATATGCAGCGACTTTATGTGTGGTGGGCAAAGGACAAGCTGCGCGGGGGCAGGATAAGGACATGGCTCAAAAACTGAAGGTGGCGGTCCAGATGGACCACGTTTCGACAATCCAGATCGAAGGCGATTCAACCTTTGCCATGTGTCTGGAGGCGCAAAAGCGTGGCCACGAGATTTATCACTATACGCCGTCACAGCTTTCGCTGCGCGACGGAACGGTGTTTGCTCGCATCGAGCCGATGACCCTGCAGGACAAGGTCGGCGATCACTACACGCTTGGCCCGCAGGAGCGCATGGACCTGTCGGAAATGGACGTCGTCCTGCTGCGACAGGACCCGCCCTTCGATATGTCATACATCACTTCGACGCATCTGCTGGAACGCATTCATCCAAAAACGCTGGTCGTCAACGATCCGGCCTGGGTACGCAATTCGCCGGAAAAGATTTTTGTCACCGAGTTTCCTGATTTGATGCCGGAAACGCTGATCACCAGCGATCCGGACGAGATTACCCAGTTTCGCAGCGATATGGGCGACATCATCATCAAGCCGCTCTACGGCAATGGCGGTGCCGGTGTGTTTCATCTGCGTGTCGACGACCGCAATCTGTCGTCGCTGCTTGAAATGTTCGATCAGCTGTTCCGGGAACCGCTGATCGTTCAGCGCTATCTGCCGGCGGTGCGCCAGGGCGACAAGCGCATCATCCTGGTTGACGGCGAACCTGTCGGTGCCATCAATCGCGTGCCGGCCGAAACCGACGCTCGCTCCAACATGCATGTCGGCGGCCGCGCCGAGCCGGTCGATCTGACCGAACGCGAGCGCGAAATCTGCACCCGCATCGGGCCGTCGCTGCGCCAACGCGGCTTTCTGCTCGTTGGCATCGATGTGATCGGCGATGTGATGACCGAAATCAACGTCACCTCGCCCACCGGCATCCGTGAGGTGAAGAACTTCGGCGGAAACGACATTGCCGCCCTGCTGTGGGACGCGATAGAGGCAAAACGAGCAGGCGGCTGAAGTCCCAAAACCACGCAATAGAACAGCAAACCAGATAATAGATGACATGTCATAAAAAATAATAAAACTGCCGGCGATGAAGGATATCCGGGAGGGATACACGGTGCCTCGTTCCGAAGATCGCTTGAATGGGTTGAATCTTGAAGACGTCCCAAGCGGCGTCAGCGTACTGGCGATTACAGTTTTTCGATTGTCGCGGAAACTGAAATCGGCGGTCACGCGGATTGTCGCCCAGGATGAGGCGATTGGTCTGGTCGCCTGGCGCATTCTGATGGGGCTTTCGCTCGTTTCCGATGCGACCCAGAGAGAACTTGTTGAATTCACCCGCACCGAGCAGGTGCAGGTCAGCCGCATTCTCAAGGATATGGAAGCGCGCGGGCTGATCAAATCCGGTACTGCGCTTGAAGACAGGCGCGCAAAGGTCTTTTCCCTCACCGATCTCGGACGCACCAAGCACCAGACCTTGCTGCCACAGGTCAAACAGCTGACCGACGCCATAGACGATGCGTTGAGCACCGAAGAGCGGAGCCAGTTTCTATCGATGTGCGAACGGATCGCCAAACCATCACAACAAGCCGGGAAAAACCGGCGGAACAAAGCGGATCTGCCACTCGGTCCGCACTCGCAAGATCATATGGAGGTAACCAAATGAAACTCAGGTCGAAAATTCTTGGGATGGCAGCAGCCGTGCTGGTGGCTGCCCCGTTGATGGGTTCGATGGCGGCATCGGCCGCCGACTGGAAACCGGACGGCTCGCTGACAATGCAGATCGGATTTGGCGCCGGCGGCTCCACTGACACGATGGGCAGGGTGCTGGCCAAGGTCATGGAGGATCAGACCGGCTGGAATGTTATCGCCGAAAACAAGACCGGCGGCGGCGGTATCACCATGTTCACCGGTATTGCAAAAATGCCGCCGCGCGGCGCAGTCATCGGGCTGGGTGTCAATATGCCGGTCCTGGGCAATCTGGTGAATCGCGGACAGGACCTGGGCTTCGATCTCGAAAGCTTTGACTATCTGGGGACCATTTCAAAGGCCGAGCTGGCGCTGGTCGCCAGCAAGGCCCCGTCTGACAACCTTGAGGAACTGATTGCCTACACCAAGGAAAAGGGCAGTATGCCCGTCGCATTCGGCGCTCCGCCGCAAAAGCTGCTGATGGATGTCGCAACGCGGGAAACCGGGGCACAGTTCAACATGGTTTCCACCAAGGGCGGCGCCGAAACCATGAAGCTGATCCTTGGCGGCCAGGTGCTGGCAGGGTTCGGTTCGGGCGGGCAATTGCCCTATCTTGACTCTGGAGACATGAAACTCATTGCCAGCGCCAATGAGGAGCGTCTGAGCTACGCGCCCGACGTTGGAACGTTCGTCCAGGCCGGGGTCAATGCCTATGTCGCTCCCTATTTTTTTCCTGGCGACGACCAAAGGCACGCCGCCGGAAGCGGTAGAAGCGATGGCGGCCGCCATCAATCAGGCGATGCAATCTCCGGAAATGGCCGAAATCGTCAAGAATGCCATAAATGGCAACCCGCTTAATCTCGGACCTGACGGCTCCCAGAAGATGATGGTGGGCGGCCTGAAGAATGTTGGGGTTCTTTTCCAGAAATAGACAATATTCCCCGCCGCTCTAAGCGGTGGGGTTCGCTTTTTTCAGGAGGAACGAATGGGGTTTCTGCCGACCGTGCCTCGGGGGCCTTTTTTCTTCTCTATGGCCTCGCGGTCTATTTCCTGATCATTCCGGCCTATGTAGAACAGGCTGAGGGCGGCAACATTGCGCCCGACACGCTCCCCAACATCGTGTCGATCGTCATCGCCGTCTGCGGCCTTATGCTGATGCTCGGGCCGACACCGCACCAACCGCCAGGTTGGCGCTATTTCCTGACAACGGCGGCCTATGTCTGCGTCCTTGGTGCGGCGATCTACGCAATGTCGTGGTTCGGATTTGTCTACGTAGCGCCGTTTTTTGCTCTGATCATCATGCTGATGATCGGAGAGCGCAGACCGCTGTGGCTGGCCCTGGGCGTTGTCGGAATGCCGGCCCTGATCTGGTTCTTCGTCACCTACATATTGGACTGGGTGTTGCCATGAGGCCGGGTATTGCATCTGGAGATGATTGCTGTGGTTGATCTCTCCGTAATCCTGGCTGGCCTTGGCGATGCCTTTTCGCTCACCAACCTGTTTTTTGTCGTCTTCGGGGTGGTCGTCGGCCAGTTTGTCGGCGCCGTGCCGGGGATCGGTCCGGTCATGGCGATGGCAATCGCGGTGCCGTTTACCTTTGCGCTCGACCCGCTGCCGGCAATCGCCTTCCCGGTCGGGGTCAACAAGGGCGGTCTGGTGGGCGGCGCCGTTCCGGCCGTCCTGATGAACAGGCCCGGAACGCCCGATGCCGCCGCAACGGCGCTGGACGGCTATCCGCTGGCCAAACGGGGAAAACCGCTCAAGGCGAGCAAGATGGCACTGTTTTCGTCTGTAACGGGCGACACGTTCAGCGACATTGTTTTGATCACCGTTTCCGCGCCGTTGGCAATACTCGCTCTTCGCATGGGTCCGGTGGAAATCCTTGCACTGATGGTCTTTGCATTCTCGGTCCTGGCCGGACTGGTCGGCAAATCGCTGATCAAGGGTGTTATCGCCGCGGCGCTCGGGCTGCTGTTTGCGTCGATCGGCAGCGATCCGGAGAATTACACTCCGAGGCTGATATTCGGCTTCTGGGATCTCTATGACGGCCTTCCTTTAGCCTCCGTCGCCATCGGCATGCTTGCCATATCCGAGATCCTGCGCCGACTGTCGGAGGCGCATGGCAGCGTGAAATCGGCGATCGAGGTCCGGGACACGGGAGATCCGGATGACCGCCGTGTGACCTGGGCCGAATACTGGTCGTGCCGGTTCGTCATGCTGCGCGGCGCGGTGACCGGAACAATCCTCGGCGCGCTGCCGGGTATCGGATCGACTGCCGCCGCATTCATGTCCTATGCCTTCACAAAGGCCGCATCAAAAGAACCCCAAAGCTTTGGTAAGGGAAACATTCAAGGAATCGCGGCGACGGAGTTGGCAAACTCGGCGGTTGTCGGGGCCAATCTCATACCGCTCTTGACGCTCGGCATTCCCGGTAGCGTCGGCGCGGCCATGATCATCAGTGCATTCATGATCCACGGAATGCAGCCCGGACCCTTGCTGTTCGAGACCCAGGGAAGGCTTGTCTAAGATCTCTTCGGCGCCATGATCATGGCCAATTATGTCAACCTCTGGGTCGGACAGATTGGCCTGCGAATCTGGGTTAGGGTTATCTCCGCACCGGAATCGATCATTTTTTCGTCGGCGCTGCTGTTGTGCTTCGTCGGGGTTTCGATGGCCACGAGCGGGCTTTTCGGCGTGGCGGTGATGCTGATATTTGCAGTGATCGGCTACCTGTTGTCGAGCTTCGGCTATTCGCTGGTCATCCTGATCATCGCGTTTTTTCTCGGCCCGCGATTTGAAATTTCCATTGCCCAGTCGCTGGCGCTGATGAATGGCGACCTGTGGCGGATCTACCAGTATCCGGTAGCCGTCGCCCTGTTGGTGATGTCGGTGATTTCGGTCGCCTGGTTTCTCACAAAGAGGACGCCTGGGGAAGACGATGCACTTGAGCCGAAGGGTTAGCGTGTTTGCATCGCATTTGAGGATGCAAAATGACAAAAGGCGGCTCTTGCGGTGCCGCCCTTTTAGAGCGCGGGGGATCATTGGGCGTTATTGAACGATGGTCGGAACCAGCTCGCGGATCGATCGCACGGGAAGGTCGAATTCTTCTTCCGGAGCGCCCGGTGTCGCAAAGGAAAAGCTCTTGCTCAGTTGGATGCCGACCGTGTGCGATGTGGTGCCCACCTCGTCAACATAGGCGACGCCTGGAACTACAGACGATACGTCATCGAGATGCTGATTTGGCTGTGGCTACGGATCAACGGCCGTGTGCCAGCCAGTCGCGTATGAGGTGGTGGGCAATGGCGCCGGGCGGAGGCGATGAAAGATCGCTCAAACCGGTTTGCCTGCTGACAAGTTCGGCCGCCTCTTCGCGGTTGAACCACCGGCAGTCTTCGATTTCGCGATTGTCGATGGCGATCTTCGTTGATGCCGCCTCGCCATAACAGCCGATCATCAATGTGTGTGGCATCGGCCAGGGCTGACTGGCATGATAACGCACCTGGCCGATGTGGATTCCGGCCTCCTCATGCGTCTCCCTGCGCACCGCGTCCTCGATCGTTTCGCCCGGCTCCAGGAACCCTGCCAGGCACGAATACATACCCGGCGGAAAATGCGGACTGCGCCCCAGCAGGCAACGGTCGTTTTCGCTGTCTATCGCCAGCATGATGACCACCGGATCGGTGCGTGGAAACAGCATATGGCCGCATTCGGGACATTCCCTGCGGTAACCGCCGGCCATCGCCCGGGTTTGGCTTCCGCAGCGCCCGCAATGTGCGTGCGATCTCACCCAGGCGATCAGGCTTGCACCCTGCGCCATCTGCCCAAGCGCATCACCCTTTATCAGACCCTGAATATAGATCGACCGATGGTCGATGGCTTTGATGCTATCGGGAAGTTCTTCCGGATCGAGCCGAACATGGACGGCAATACGCGGTGCCTCGCCATCTGCAAATCCGAGGAGTACGGCGTTTTCTATATCCGGATCGAATTGCTGCAGTTCGTCCACTTTGTGCAGGATTTCAAAGCCGTCGCCGGCCTTTTTCAAAAACGCCCGCCCGTCTCCAAACATAAAAGCCCGCGCATGCGGCGAGGCAAGCGCATCACCGAGGCAATTTTCATCGCGGTGTTCTGATCTGCGGTCCAGGCTGTTGCCCGCGAAGGCGACTTGGCTGCTCGGCTCGGTTTTGTGGCCGGGCGCATCGAAAATTGACACGTGTGTGGGTTCCTAAAGTTCTTCGACGATCGCTGACATCAGCTCTTTGGCGCTATTGGTATCATACGGTTCGGCTTTTCCAACCCCCCAGATCGGGCCCGGCCAGCCGATATCGCCGGGATTGCGCGCGACGACATGCACATGAAGCTGGCGGACCTGGTTGCCCAGCGCGCCGATATTGATTTTCGAGCAGTCGGTCACCCGTTTCAGCGCCCGCGCGGTTTCCCCGGCCTCAAAGGTCAACAAGGTCTGGTCGAGCGGGGTAAGGTGATAGATTTCCTCGGCATCGGGACGCTGCGGAACAAGTAGAAACCACGGCCAGCGTCGATCGTTCATCAACCGCAGCTGGCATAGTCCCAACACAGAAACAAGTCGGCTGTCGCCCTCCAGCCGCGCATCGAGTTTGAAAACGCACATGCCCGTCTTCCACACTTGTAGTCGTCGAGACTAACAGGTTTTTCAGCGATTGGCTTCCTTTCCCGAGACGCCATGAAGCCCGTCAGCGCCCTTTTCAGTTGCGCGCAGTGACGAGATGACGCTCCATGCACGCACCGTATTGACGTGCAGCATTGTTGGGACCAGTTTGGCCTGAACCCGTTCAATTCGCCGAATCGTAAGGACAAGAATATGGAAATAGCCGGAAAATTTGACGTCAAGCTGGAACCATTGGAAGCGGCCGGCAAAGGCCAGGACGGAATTGCTCTGGGCCGGATGGCAATCGACAAGACCTATCACGGTGATCTTTCGGCGCGGTCAACGGGCGAAATGCTTACCGTCATGACCGAGGTCAAAGGCTCGGCCGGATATGTCGCGGTCGAGCAGGTGGTCGGAACGCTGGCGGGCAGGAAGGGCAGCTTTGTGTTGCAGCACTATGGCACCATGCAGGCCTCAGGCGAATTTCTGATGCTGGCCGTTGTGCCTGATTCCGCCACCGGCGAACTCGTTGGTCTTTCCGGAAAAATGATCATCCATATCGATGCGGGCGAACATTCCTATGAGTTCGACTACAACCTTCCGGACTGATCCAGAAGGCTTGATGCGCCAATATCCACGGCAAAGGCAAAGTGCCTGGTTGCGATTGCGTCGAGAAACAGTCCTTTGCGCCCGCCGGGGTCAGGCCCCCATTTTGCAAACACGTGGATGGGTCTGAAGAGGTTCAGCAAAGCGCCGAGCTTCAGATCGTTGAGCGCCTCTTCACGCCCATAATCCGTTATCCCCGCCACCAAGAGGCGATCATGCCAGACAACGAAGGGTTCCGTACGCTGGATGGAGTGTTCCGGCTGTAGCTCGCTTGCGCCCATCAGCCGCGCCACATCCAGTGCGCCGATCGAGCGGGTCGGCAACTGCCAGTCAATGACCACCACCCCATCCGGATCGCCGCCATCGCCAAAAAACAGATTGTCGGCCCTGTAGTCTCCGTGACAGAAGGTGTGCGGGCGGCGCGCAACCGCCTCAAGCAGGTGGCCGGTAGCCGCACCGAGCCGGCAGCCAAGCGACACCGCTTCGGTTCCGATTCGGCCGCCGTAGGTTTTTTCGAAATTTGGCCAGGCATCGGCATAGGATTGTGTGATTGCAAAATCGTCGACTGGTATCCAGCCGAGGGCCTCTTTCTGGCTTGTATTCCAGAATTGTGCATGCAGACCGGCTATATGTCTGGCGGCGGCAACGGTCTGTCTGTGGCTCAATCCGCCGATTTGATCCCGGAATTCCAGGCCGCCCAGGTCCTCCAGAACAAGCGCGGCCCGATGATTGCTACAGGATCCGTAATAGAATACCGGCACCCGCAACGGGATTTTACTGGCGATTTCGGTATAGAAGCGAATTTCGTGCTCGAAGCCCTGCAGTTCTTCGGCTCTGTGCCGGACAGCAGGATCTTCCGGCATGAGTTTCACGACAACATTTTCGGGGCCCCCGCGACCGGGTTCTTTATAGGACAGCCGGCAGCGCGCCATCGAACTCAGCGTTCCGGCTTCACTGCCGATTGGCCCGACCTCAGCGGATTTGACAGCGCTATGGACCTTGCCACTGTCTGAAAATATGGCGGTCAGCCATTCGGCAGAAATATCGTCAATCCTGTCCGGGATTGTTGTCATATACCTGTTCCCGATACCACACGCTGCTTGTTGGAATGGTCTGCATACGGCAGCTTAGCCCATTTGAACGGATGGCCAACCCGTATTTGAATACCGGTCGGGCCGCACCGACACCCTCAAGGAGTTTTTTTGGCCAGCCACTTGCATTTCCGACGCCAATTGACGATATGGAGCGCGGGAGGTTGGTGGTGGACGAGCCACTCGCCAACCGGGTCAGGTCCGGAAGGAAGCAGCCCTAACGAGCCACGGCACGGGTCACCGTGCCAGCCTCCCACCTTTCATCTCGCTCCAGGCGCCGTCTTTTTGGTGGAAGGCAGCGGTGCTGCCGGCCTCGCTATTGACTGACCGGTCCCGCAAAGGCGACACTCCGCGAGGCATCTAATCCGCCACGCTCATGGAATCTGGATGAACGACGGCACGACATCACAAGACAGCGGTTATCGCGTTCTGGCCCGCAAATACAGGCCGAGCGATTTCAGCGACCTCATCGGCCAGGAGCCGATGGTGCGCACACTCACCAATGCCTTTGAAACGGGCAGGATCGCGCAGGCCTACATGCTGACCGGCGTGCGCGGTGTCGGCAAGACGACGACCGCCCGTATTCTGGCGCGTGCCCTCAACTACCGCACCGACGCAATTGACAAGCCGGTCATCGACCTTTCCGAGCCCGGCGAACATTGCGAAGCCATCATGCAGGGCAACCATGTCGATGTGATCGAGATGGACGCCGCGTCCCATACGGGCATCGACGACATACGCGAAATCATCGAGCAGGTGCGCTACCGGCCGGTGACGGCGCGCTACAAGGTCTACATCATCGATGAAGTGCACATGCTGTCGCCCCAGGCCTTCAACGGCCTTTTGAAGACCCTCGAGGAGCCGCCGGCGCACGTAAAATTCATCTTTGCAACAACGGAAATCCGCAAGGTTCCCGTCACCGTCCTGTCGCGCTGCCAGCGTTTCGATCTGCGCCGTATCGAGGCGGGTGCCCTGATCGCGCATTTCAGGGGCATCGCCGAAAAGGAAGGCGTGACGATTGACGATGAATCTCTCGCGATGATCGCCCGCGCCGCCGAAGGCTCGGCGCGTGACGGGCTGTCGCTGATGGATCAGGCAATCGCCCACGGCGGCGGCAATGTCGAGGCGGACGCCGTGCGCAACATGCTGGGCCTTGCCGACCGCGGTCAGGTAGTCGAGCTGTTCGAGCAGGTGGCCGGGGGTGACGTCACTGCTGCCCTTGCGACCTTCCGCCAGCAATATGATGCCGGTGCCAACCCGTCGGTGGTGCTGACGGATCTTGCCGATTTCACCCATTTGATCACCCGTCTCAAATTTGTACCGGACGCGGCCAACGATCCGTCTATGAGCGAAGCGGAGCGCAAGCGGGGTGCGGAATTCGCCGATACGCTTTCCGTTCCCGTGCTGTCGCGCCTGTGGCAGATGCTGCTGAAGGGCATTCCCGAAACCGAACTGTCCAACCGTCCCGTCAGCGCCTGCGAGATGGTGCTGATCCGTCTTGCCCATGCATCCAACCTGCCGTCTCCGGGTGACGCCGTGAAACAGGTTTCGGCCATGGCGTCACGGGAACCGGCCGCACCGGTCGCCGGCTCTTCAAATGGCAGCGAGCGCCAGCCGGCAGTGCACAACGACGCCCCACCTGACGCCGAACCCGATATGCAAGGGGGCGGTCCCGCTGCAATGCAAGCAGGTTCAGGGCCGGTTGCCATGCTGCGCCCTGTCGAGACCAGTCAAAATGTGCCGGCCGCCGAGCCCGTGCCGCAGGAAACACCAAACCCCCCGGTCGTTATTGGCAATCTTGCCGATCTGGCGGATCTTGCCGGGCAGCACCGCGACGTCAAGATCAAGGCGCTGATCCGCAAATATCTGCGCCCTGTCAAGATCGAACCCGGCCGGCTGGAAATCGGGTTGCACGACCATGCGCCCAAATCGCTGGTCGGCGAACTCGACAGCAAGCTGAAGCAGTGGACCGGTATGCGTTGGATCATCGCCATCAGCCGGGAACGGGGCGGTAAAACTATTGAGGAAATGGAAGCCGAGCATCGTGCCGAACTGGTCGTTGACGCCAGTCAGGATCCCGATGTTGCCGCAATTCTCGACCAGTTTCCCGGTGCCCGTGTCAGGGATGTGCGCATAAGGGCGGATGAAATCGATCCTCCGGTCGCCAGCCAGAGCGAAGAGGGCGATATTCTGCCGGACGATTCCGAGATTGAGTAGTGAACAGGCGGCTCACAGGCCGCCGCAAAGTATATGGAGACACGATATGCGTGATCTTATGGGCATGATGGGCAAGGTCAAGGAAATGCAGGAGAAAATGGCCTCCATGCAGGAGGAGGTCGAACAGCTTGAATTGGAAGGCACGTCGGGTGGCGGCCTCGTTTCCGTGCGGATGAACGGCAAGGGCGTCTTGCTCGGCCTGACCATCGATCCGTCGCTGATCAAATCTGACGAGGCCGAGATTTTGGAAGATCTCATCGTTGCAGCCCACAATGACGCCAAGGGCAAGGTCGAGGCCGCCGTTCAGGAAAAAACCGCGGAACTGACAGCCGGTCTTCCCATTCCTCCCGGCATGAAGCTGCCGTTCTGACCGGGCGGGTTATTCCGACAAGGTATCCATGCCCTTTGCTCCATCCTATCCGATCCGCAGCATTGCCGATATAAGGCGGCTTGAGGAAACGCCTTTAAAAGAAGCTTTTTCCGTCTGCAGCACCTATGAGATATTTGCCGAATCGGCCCGGGCTTTTGGCGACAAGACGGCGCTGACATTCCTGCGCACGGGTGATCCGGGCGATGCGCCGCTGCGCATGAGCTATAAAGAGCTGTTCGCAGGCATTACACGCGCCGCAAATCTGTTTGACGACCTTGGTGTGCGGCCGGGCGATGCGGTTGCCGCTCTGCTTCCCGGCTGTCTTGAATACCACTTGGTATTATGGGGCGCTGAAGCCGCCGGCATCGTCCAGCCGCTCAATCCGCTACTTTCTCTGGACAAGCTTGCCGAGCTGATTGAGACCGCCGGCGCGAAGATCCTCGTGGCCTACGGGGCAAAGGATGACGCGGATTACTGGGAAAAGGCCATGGCGCTGCGCGCCCGTATTGCCGGCCTGAAAGTGCTGCGCGTCGCCCCGCACGATGAGGACGAGCTTCCTGCCAATGATGGAGACGGCGATTTCCAGCTCCTCCTGGCCGAACAGCCGGCGGATCGGCTTATCAGCGGTCGCGACATTCAGCCCGATGACATTGCCGCCTATTTTCATACAGGCGGCACCACCGGCTCGCCGAAGCTGGCCATGCACACCCATGGCAACCAGGTTTTTACCGCCTGGGCGAGCGTCAAGCTGCAGGGCTTGACCCCGCAGGATGTCACGATCAATGGCTATCCGCTTTTTCATGTGGCCGGCGTTCTGCCCGCCTCGCTCACAGCGCTGTCGGCCGGCGTCAACGTCATCATTCCGACGACCACCCTGCTGCGCAATCCGCAGGTGCGGGAAAATTACTGGCGCATCGTCGAAAAATACCGCACAACATCGCTTTCGGCAGTGCCGACAATCCTGGCAATGCTCGCGAACATTTCCACCGAGGGCGTCGACATTTCCTCGATCCGCTATTGCCGCACCGGTGCGGCAATTTTACCGCCGGAACTGGCCCGCCGGTTCGAGGACCAGTTCGGCCTGCATGTGCATGAAAGCCTCGGCATGACGGAGATGGCCGGCATCAGCTCCATTCGCCCGCCAGGCGTGCACGGGCCGGCGGGGTGCGTCGGCTTTCCGATCCCCTATTCGATGACCCGCATCGTCGCGCTCGACGAAAGCGGCGGACCGACGAACCGCGACCTGCCGCCCGGTGAGCACGGCATGATCCTGTTCAAGGCGCCGAATGTATTTCCCGGTTTTTTGAGCGACAAGGACACCGCCAAGGTCTTTACGCAGGATGGCTGGCTGGCAACCGGCGATGTCGGCTGGATGGACGACGAGGGCCGGTTGCATCTGACCGGTCGGTCAAAGGATCTCATCATCCGCAGCGGCCACAATATCGATCCCAAGGTGATCGAGGACGCGCTCGGATCGCACCCGTCGGTTCATCTCTGCGCCGCCGTCGGCGCGCCGGACGCCTATGCCGGCGAGATGCCGGTTGCCTTTGCCGTGCTGAAGCCCGGCGCGCAGGAACCGGCGGAAGCCGAGCTTCTCGACTGGACATGCGCCCGCGTGGATGAGCCGCCGGCGAGGCCGAAAACGGTCAGCATCATCGAGGTGATGCCGATGACCAATGTCGGCAAGATCTTCAAGCCGGATCTGCGCCGCCTGGCGGTCGAAAACACCGTGCGCGAGGTCCTCGCAGAACTGGAACCGGCACGAGAAGCCGAAGTATCAGCGATATTGACAGCCGACGGAAAGCTGTCTGTCACGGTCAACCTGCCCGCCGCAGCCGGCACGTCGGCGAAAGAAGCGGTCAGGGCCCTGCTGGAGCCTTTGCCGATTGACATGCTCTAGGTCATAGCGTCGGCGAGCCCGGTGATGGTGTCGGTAATCACATCCCAGTCCCCATCCGCTTGAAAGTCGACGCTCTGGTCGACGCCGTATTCATAGGGCCGGTTGATATAGGCGGTGCGCATGCCGTGCGATCGGGCGGCGGCCAGGTCATCATTGTGGGCAGCGACCATCATCACTTCACCGGGTTCGAGATCGAGGATCTCGATGGCGCCGAGATAGACCGCGGCGTCTGGCTTGTAGGCTTTGAATGTGCTTGAGGACAGGACAAAGTCCCAGGGAATACCCGCCCGTTTCGCCATGGTTGAAAGCAGCACAAGACTGCCGTTCGATAGCGGCGACAGGAGATAATCGCGCTTCAGCCGCAACAGGCCCGGAACGCTGTCGGGCCAGGGATCGAGGCGATGCCAGAAAAGGTTGATTTCGGCCTTTTCCCCGTCGCTGAACGCTCCGGCCAGGCCGAAGTCGGTCAAAATGGTTTCGAGCCGTTCGCGGTGAATGGCGTCCACCGACATCCATGGCCCTTCGCCGGAGCGCACCTTTGCCATGCCGGGCACGTAGCCCGCCCGCCAGGCGCGTGCGAAGGCATCCCAGTCGATGCCCTCGATGCCTTTGTCTTGCGCCAGCTTCTCGCCCATTCTGGCGATCGAGCCCCGCCAGTCGACAATCGTGCCGAAAGTGTCGAACAGGATCGCTTTGACGTGATCGACCATGACACCACCCTTTCTGCCACATGGCGGGGGCGTTTATAGCATGTCAGGCGAGCGCCGCCTTCAGTTCCTGGCGGCGGCGATGCAGGATCGGCTCGGTATAGCCGCTCGGCTGTTCGCGGCCGGCAAGCACCAGTTCAAGCGCTGCCTGAAATTCGATCGAACCGTCAAAATTGCCTGCCATGTCGCGGTAGGCCGGATCGCCCGCGTTCTGGCCGTCGACGACGGCTGCCATGCGCTTCATGGTTTCAACGATCTGGTCTTTGCCGACAATGCCGTTGTGCAGCCAGTTGGCCATGTGCTGGGCCGAAATACGCAATGTTGCGCGGTCTTCCATCAGGCCGACATTGTTGATGTCCGGCACCTTGGAACATCCGACGCCCTGGCCGACCCAGCGCACCACATAGCCGAGAATGCCCTGCGCATTGTTGTCGAGTTCACGCTGAATGTCTTCCGGCGTCCAGTTCGGTCGCTCCGCCACCGGTACCGACAAAATGTCATCGAGCCTGGCGCGTCCGCGGCTCTTCAGATTGGCCTGCACCTCGGCGACGTTGATCATGTGGTAGTGCGTTGCGTGCAGCGTTGCGGCTGTCGGCGAGGGAACCCATGCGGTGTTTGCGCCGGCTTTGGGATGGCCGATCTTCTGCTCCAGCATGGCCGCCATAAGATCCGGCATTGCCCACATGCCTTTGCCGATCTGGGCATGGCCGGAAAGGCCACATTCGAGGCCGACATCGACATTCCAGTTTTCATAGGCGGTCATCCAGGGGGCCTGCTTCATATCGGCTTTTCGAATCATCGGGCCGGCTTCCATGGAAGTGTGGATCTCGTCGCCGGTGCGGTCGAGAAAGCCCGTATTGATAAAGACGACACGCTCGCGGGCGGCGCGGATGCATTCCTTCAGATTGACCGTCGTGCGGCGCTCCTCATCCATGATGCCCATTTTCATGGTGTTGCGGGCCATGCCGAGGACTGTTTCGACGCGGGCGAAGGTTTCGCATGCAAAGACCACTTCCTCGGGTCCGTGCATCTTGGGTTTCACCACATACATCGAGCCTTCGCGTGAATTGTTGCGGCGTCCCTCCGGGCCGATATCATGCAGGGAGATGAGCCCGGTGAGCATTGCATCCATCAACCCTTCGGGCACCTCGTGGCCGTCGCGGTCAATGATCGCCGGATTGCTCATCAGATGGCCGACATTGCGCACCAGCATCAGCGCGCGGCCAGGCAGGGCGATCGCCTCGCCGGCCGGGTTCTTGTAGGTGCGGTCGCTGTTGAGGCGGCGTGTGAACGATTTGCGGCCCTTGGCGACTTCTTCGGTCAGGTCGCCTTTCATCAGCCCCAGCCAGTTGCGGTAGACGATCACCTTGTCTTCGGCATCGACGGCAGCGACGGAGTCTTCGCAGTCGACAATGGTCGTCAGCGCCGATTCCAGGAAGATGTCGAAGATACCGGCCGCATCATCGCGGCCGATGGCGCTTTCCGGGTCGATAGCGATTTCGAGATGCAGCCCGTTCTTTTTTAGAAGAACCGCTGAAGGCGAGGCGGCGTTGCCATTGTAGCCCGCAAACTGCGCCGGGTTTTTCAGGCGACGCTTGCCGCCGTCCGTCAGCGCGATGACGAGTTCACCATTGTCGACGGACAGTGCACGCACATCTTCCCACGCGCCGTCGATCGGTACAGATTCACTGAGAAAGTTGCGGGCCCAGGCGATGACCCTGGCGCCGCGCAGCGTGTTGTAGCTGCTGCTACGTTCGGCGCCGTCTTCCTCGGAAATGGCATCGGTGCCGTATAGCGCATCATAGAGCGAGCCCCAGCGCGCATTGGCCGCGTTCAGTGCGTAGCGCGCATTCATCACCGGCACGACAAGCTGCGGGCCTGCAATCGTCGCGATTTCAGGATCGACATTGTCGGTCGAAATCGAAAAGCCCGCGCCTTCCGCCTGCAGATAGCCGATATCGCGCAGGAAACCCTTATAGGCCTCCAGGTCCGTAGGCGCGCCGTTTTCGCGATGCCAGGCGTCGATCTTTTCCTGCTGGGCATCACGGGCGGCGAGCAGTTCGCGGTTTCGCGGCGCAAGGTCGTGGATAAGGTCCGAAAACCCC
The DNA here is from genome assembly GCA_024244645.1 of Hyphomicrobiales bacterium. GTDB lineage: Bacteria > Pseudomonadota > Alphaproteobacteria > Rhizobiales > Rhizobiaceae > Hoeflea_A. Next base: position 44,890 of record JAAEOH010000046.1, on the reverse strand, counting down.
TTGAAAAACGTCTCGGCATCAACGCCGGTGCCTGGCAGGGCTTCGTCGGTAATGAAATTATGCAGATCCCGATCGATCTTGAGGTCGTGTGTCTCGACCATTGCCATGGTGCGCTCCTTGAATGCCGCAGCGATAAAATGTGGGATTTTCATCCCACAGGGCGGGATTTACTGTCAATTTGTCTAAGATGACAAAGATTTTTTCCATTTTGGAAAAGATAACCGGGTCGGATCGGCCTGGTGGCGCACAAACCCAATTCCGTTTATTGACCGGAAAAGCCATATTTGACCGCACAACAGTTGATTCGCAGATCAGGACAATTTCATGGAAGCGTTGCTCGAGTTTTTCGACACCGGCCTATTTTTCAAATTCGCCGCGGCGTTGGTGGCCCTGATCAACCCGCTCTATGGCATCCCGATCTTTCTCGGCATGACCAAGGGTTATTCCCAGGCCGAGCGCCGGCGCATCGCCAATATCGTCGCGATCACCGTTTTTGTCTCCGCCACCATCGCCGCCGTCATCGGCGAAGAGATCCTCAGTTTCTTCGGCATCGGCGTGCCCGCCTTTCAGATCGGCGGCGGCATCATCGTGCTCCTCGTGGGTCTATCCATGCTGCAGGACAATTCAAGCGCCGGTGACGAAAAGGCAATAGACGATGGACAGCAAAAAGGCAGTGATTTCGCGGTCGTCCCTCTGTCTATCCCGCTGACCATCGGGCCGGGAACTTTTGCGACCATCATCCTGTTCGCCCACCTGCTCAGCGATGGTGGGGAACTCGTGACAATGATCCCGGTGATCTTCCTGATCAGTGTGCTGACATGGCTCGGTCTCATCTTCGCCGATCCGATCTCGCGCCTGCTTGGAAACACCAGCATCAACGTCGTCACACGCATCATGGCGATCATCCTGGTCGCGATCGCGGTGGAAATGGTTCTCAACGGAGCGGTGTCCGCCTATCACCACCATTTCGAAGATGCGGCAAAGGCTGCGGGCAGCAGCTAGTGTCGGGGAGCAGTGTCCCGCTTCATGCAAAAGTGGAACACTACCTCATTGTGCCAATCAGCGGCTGGCCATCACGCCGCCGTCGACGGGCAGCACGGCGCCGGTGATCCAGTCGGCCTCGTCGGAGGCCAGGAACATCAGCGCGCTGACCACATCCCGCGGCTGACCATTGCGGCCGAGCGGATGAAAATCGTTGAAAGTCGGCAGCACCTCCTTCACCTGGTCCTCACTCATGAAGGTTCCGTAGACCGGCGTTTCCACCACCGCCGGAGCGACGGCGTTGACGCGGATCTTTGACGGCGCGAGTTCCACAGCGAGATTGCGCACCATCGCATGCACGCCGGCATTGGCGGCCGAATAGGCGCTTGAAGGTGTCGCGGTGACGGCACGTTCGGCCCACATGGATCCGGTTTGTATGATCGCCCCGCCGCCGCGCTGTTGCATGGCGGTGGCCGCCGCCTGCGCCATGAAATATTTGCCTTTCAGAATAGTGCCGAGATAGCTGTCGAAATCCTCTTCAGTATGGTCGAGAAACGATGTCGGCTTGAAAATACCGGCATTGTTGAACAGCACGTCGACGCCGCCGAACCGCTCCGTCGCAAGATCAACTGCCCGCTTGCCGGTTGCGACATCGCTCACATCGGCGGCGAGCGTCGCGACTTTTGCGCCGCTTGCGTCGATTTCGTTCTGGGCCCGTGAGAGCTTTTCCGCGTCGCGTCCGACGATCAGGACGCTTCCGCCCTCAGTGACAAACCGCCTGGCGGCCTCCAGCCCGATGCCCGAACCGCCCCCGGTCACGATCGCCACTTTGTTTTCAAATGTCTTGCTCATCATCTCTTCCTTTTGAAAAAGTCTATCTATCGATAGGTAGATAGTGATTATCTACCGCTTGACCCGGGCCGCGTCAAGATCTACCTATCGATTGATAGGCAAAAAGAGTATCCCGATGAATGACAGCCAGATCAGCACGTCCGACCGGATCATTGCAGCGGCGGAAAAACGCATGAGAACCGGTGGGTTTCACGGATTTTCATTTCGCGAGGTCGCAGCCGATGTCGGCATCAAGAGCGCCAGCGTCCATCACCATTTCCCGGCAAAGGAAGATCTCGCGGCAGCCACGGCGCACGCCTATGCAGAACGTTTCATGGCCGCGTTAGGCGACCCGAATGACGAAGGGCAAAACCCACTCGCTCTGATCAGGCGCTATATCGCGCTGTTCAGCAAAGCCCAGTTGGAGGACCGTCGCATGTGTCTGTGCGGTGTACTTGCGTCGGAAGCGCTTGATTTGCCTGAGCAGGTCACAACCGAGGCGCAACGCTTCTTCGAGTTGAATGTCGATTGGCTGAAGACCGTCATCCGGCGGACCGAGAAAACGGCCAAACCACGCGACGCCGAGGCAAGGGCAAAGCAGATAGTCGCGTCAATGGAAGGCGCCATGATGATCGCAAATGTCACCGGCGATGACTGCACGTTCAACCAGATCGCCGCATCGGTTGCCGACGGATTCAAGTAGAAAATCTATGCCCTGCGGCAGCAGGCGGTAATTCCACGTACCCCGAAATTTGCCCGGCAATTGCCGGGAGGCAGCCTGGCCCGCATTCTCCTAGAAACGTCCCATAGCACAAAGGAGAACAGTCAATGAAAAGCCTCGACAAAAAGACAGCCATCATCACCGGCGCGAGTTCCGGGATCGGCCGCGAGACCGCAGGCCTGTTTGCCCGCGAAGGCGCAAATGTGATTGTCAGCGCCCGCTGCAAGGCTGAACTCGATGCGCTGGTTGCTGAAATCGGGCAGAGCGGCGGCCATGCGGTGGCACTGGCCGGCGATGTGCGCAGCGAAGATTGCGCCGAAGCGCTGGTGGATTGTGCAACGACAGAATTCGGCGGCCTGGATATTGCCTTCAACAATGCCGGTACGCTCGGCGCCATGGGTGTGGTCAGCGAGATAACGCTGGATGGCTGGAACGAAACCCTCGAAACCAACCTGACCAGTGCCTTTTTCGCCGCCAAATACCAGGTGCCGGCGATGGTTGCGCGCGGCGGCGGATCTCTGATTTTCACCTCGACCTTTGTCGGCTACACGGCCGGCATGCCGGGCATGACGGCCTATGCGGCACGCAAATCGGCATTGATTGGGCTTGCACAGGCGCTCGCCGTCGAATTCGGCGCGCACAAAATACGTGCCAATGCGGTGCTTCCCGGCGGCATCGACACGCCGATGGGTGCGATTGTCGCCAATACGCCCGAAACAAGGGCCTTTGTCGAGGGTCTGCACGCCCTCAAGCGCACCGCCAGTGCACAGGAGATCGCGCAATCCGTGCTCCACCTCGCTTCGGATGCCTCGAGTTTCGTAACCGGCACCGCGATGTTGGTGGATGGTGGTGTTTCCATCAGCCGGACCTGATCCAGGACTGAATTCGGTCAATCCCAAAACGCCCGGTCACGGGTTCTTCACGCGTGCGTGACCGGGCTGATATGGAATTGCGACCGGTTTTGCGCCATTTTTCCTCTCATGAGGGGTTTTGTTGTTGTCCTGGTGTTGTGTGCGTTGTTCGTGGCTCAATTTGCCGCATCGACAGCCCCTGTTGCTGCTGCAACAGCCGTAAATCAGGCAGTTTCCGGCAACTCGGAAACCGGCAAAACAGCCGTCCTGACAGAGCCGGACGACACCTGTTGCCTCAACAAGCTGCTCAAGCGCCTCAGCCGGACCGGGCCGTGCAAGGCCGACGGCACCTATCTGCCCGCCCTTTCGAACATCCAGTTTGCCAAGCCCTTGGCCGTGTACGCCATGACTGAGCCGCAACACGCCGCATTGCCGGAAAACCACAAATTGCTGCTACCGCCCATTGCCTGACGTTGTCACCGGGGCGCGCTGTTTGCGCCCCTTGCGTCAAGGAAACGGGAACAGGTCCATGATCAACAGACGAAACCTATTGTTTGCACCAGTGGCATTGCTGCTGGCGCAAAAAGCCGATACGGCAGCCGCGCATCACACCGCGAAATACAAGAATTTCAAGGTCGATCCGCGGTATATGCCGCAGTCGGTTCGATTCACCGGCTACGAAGCCGGCACGATTGTCGTCGATCCACGCAATCACTTCCTTTATCTGGTTGAAACCCCAGGCAGGGCCCGCCGCTGCGGCGTCGGAGTCGGCAAGGCGGGATTGAAGTTCAGGGGTGTCGCGTCGGTCGAACGCAAGGCCAAATGGCCGAGCTGGCGGCCGACGGACAATATGATCCGGCGACAGCCGAAAAAATATGCCCGCTATGCAAAGGGCGTTCCGGGCGGCCCCAACAACCCGCTCGGAGCGCGGGCGCTTTATCTCTACCGCGGTGGCCGCGATACCTATTATCGCATCCACGGCACCACGCAGCCCGACACGATCGGTCGCTCCGTCTCCAACGGATGCATCCGCATGGTCAATGACCATGTCATCGACCTTTATGAACGCGTGCCGCTTGGCACGAAGGTCGTTGTGATCTGACAGCTTTATCGGTGAGCGCTTCGGGCTCACAGGTTTTGCAAGATCGCCTATTGTCATGCGCCGAGCGGATGGCAGAATATTACCCGAGCCCACATGGCGTTCCTGAACAATTCGGACCGCACGGAGGTGTAGCGGGGAGTAGAGTATGGCAAAAAGCGTTCTGACAGGAATGGTCGGTCATGGATTTTACAATCAGAATTCGGCCACCCAGATGGCCGCGATCGATGATGTGCTGCCCTGGCTCGAATCTGCATGTGCATCGGTTGACTTGACCGAATCCGCCGCGGCCATCCGGTTGGCGGATTTCGGCTGTTCGGAAGGCCGCAATTCGGTCGCTGTCATGCGACACCTCGCAGCCTGCCTGCGGCAACGCACATCTGCTCCCATACAGACAATTCACAGCGATCTGCCGACCAACGACTACTCGGAGCTCTTTGCCCTTTTGCGTCCGGAGGGGCGCTCCGTCTTTGACGATCCGCAGGTTTATTCCGCCGTTGTCGGCGGTTCGATGTATGACAGGCTGCTGCCGTCGCATTCGTTGCATATGGCGTTCACCTTCAACGCCATTGCCTTTCTGAGCCGACGCCCGCTTGAACGCCTTGGGGACTACATATTCCCGAACGGACCGAGCGCGCTGAGCGGCGTCGGTAGTGTCAGCAGAGAAGAGCGCGCCGCCTTTGCTGATCAGGCGCGCGCCGATCTTGAAGGTTTCATGCGGGCACGAGCCGCCGAGCTGTTGCCGGGTGGAAAGCTCCTGATCGAGGTGTTCGGAGCCGGTGAAACATTGCGGACCTGCGACGGCATCTACGATGCTCTGAACGACGCGATCCTGGAAATTGTCGAGGAAGGCCAGATCGATCGGGATGCCTATGCGCGCTATTACCAGCCGGTCTACATGCGCACGCTCGACGAGTTGACGGCTCCCGTCGCCGATCGCAACGCGCCGCTGGCTGGGCTTTTTCAACTGGACAGGGCCGAAACCTATGAAGTGGCGGTGCCCTTTGTCGAGGAATTCAGGAAGACCGGCGATATCGGCAAATATGCCCGCGACTATACGAATTTCTTTCGCGCCTTCACCGAGGCTGTTCTGCGCGGGAGTCTTTCGCAGCATCCGCGGCTCGACGACCTCGTTCAGGAGATCTATGCACGCGCGGAACGCCTGGTTGGCACCCATCCCGAACGCTACGAATTCCACTACATCGCCATAGCGGCTTTGCTGACCCGCAAGGCCGATGATTGATGGTTAAGTACTTTAGCGCACAGCCCGCGGCCGGCCATCGGCCGTTGCTGTCACCCGCGCCTCCACCAATGTGCGGATTCCCTCGATTTCAGGGGCCTTGACCGTTTCACGCAGGGAGATCACCGGTTCTTCCGCACCCCCGGCAACGGCCTCGCTGAGCGCTGACTCCCGGGCGATTTCGCGTGCCCGATCCATTGCTTCGTCCTCCGATTGGAAACGTTCGCTGATCGCCGCGCCATTAACGGCGAACACCTCCTCCTGCGGCATCGTTACGAAGACGATGACGCTGGAACGCACGTGACCGACCACCGCACCGATGGCGTTGGCGACATCCGCATCGTCGGGTATGGCACTGTCGGAAGCGAGCATTTCGGCAATTGCCGGATAGTAGCTGCCCGCCGAAGCCCCAAGCCCGATCAGCGGCCGGTCCAGCGTCAGCGAAAATTTGACAATGCCGTGTACCCGCGCCAGTGCCCTGTGCACGGAATGGGATTTTCCGGCATCAATCAGCGTTTCGCCCTCTTCGGCGAGGCACGCCGCCAGAATGACTTCGCACGATTGCCGCGTCAGCCGCTCGACCGTCAATTCCGCAAGAGCCTCCGCATTTTCGGCTATCGGGTTGCCGGCGCCGTTTCTTCTGCGGGCGAGGAGCTTGGCTCCGAGCAGCGCGGCTTCCTTGTTCCAGTTGTCCTGGCGGCCAAGCACATGCATCGCGTCCGATGGCGTAAAACCGGCAATATGGACAAGACCGCGTGCCACAAGCCTGTCCAGCGTCGCGCGTTCTGGAGTTGCGGCCAGCAGCCGGTCGAGCGGCACAAAAGTGTCGCTCAAACGGCCAAACAGCTCCTGCTCTTTCTGATTCAACCCGGCGGCGAAACGAGCCGGAACACCTGTCAGGCAGGCAAACCGGCCGTCGTGACGGCCAAGATGCACCGCTTCGGGCTGGCGCTTTAGCGCTTCGATCACCGGGCCGGCATCAATATGGGCGGCAAGGCTGAGCGGCATCAGCCGGCGCGGACCGAGCTGCAGCATCGTTTCTAGACCGGAATCGCTGACATGGACCTCCGAATCGCCGCCCAGGCCATAGGTGTGCATGGCTACCGCCTGCACCATGGTGCGGAAGCCTCCGACAACCGCACCGTCCGGATCAAGCCTCGGCAGACCGTCTTCCAGTATGGCGACATCCGTCGTTGTGCCGCCGATATCGGATACCACACCGTCGGTCAAACCGGTCAGATACTGTGCACCGACGAGGCTCGCGGCCGGACCCGACAGGATCGTCTCGATCGGCCGCGACCGCGCGATGTCGGATGCGATCAGCGCGCCGTCGCCGCGCACAACCATCAAGGGTGCGTCGATGCCGCTTTTTTCAAGATGGCCTTCCGTCGCGTCGATCAGCCGGTCGATCATGGCAACCAGGCGTGCATTGAGCAGCGTCGTCAGCGCCCGGCGCGGGCCGCCGAGCCTGGTCGAAAGCTCGTGGCTGCAGGTGACGGGCAGGCCGGTCTCGGCGCGCAGATAATCGCGAACCGCAATCTCATGAGCCGGGTTGCGCACGGCAAAGTAACCGGCAACGGCAAATGCCCCGACATCATTCTTGATCGAATTGACCACCGCTTCGAGCGGCGCCATGTCCAGGGGCGTTTCCTTGCCGTGAACATTGTGCCCGCCGGGAACGAATATGACCGGATCGCCGCCAAGGGCTTCCGCGAGTCCGTCACGCTTCAGGTCATCAGCCGCAAAACCGATCATCACGAGGGCCGTGCGTCCGCCCTGGCCTTCGACAAGCGCATTGGTTGCAAGGGTCGTTGAAAGCGAAACAAGCCCGACCGACTGAGCCCCGACACCGCTCTGCTCGAGCACGCTGGACACCGCGCTGCCGATGCCGATCGCCAGATCATGCCGGGTGGTCAGCGCCTTTGCCTTGGCGGCGACCCCGTCCTCGTGGTCGAACAAAACCGCGTCTGTGTAGGTGCCACCCGTATCGATCCCCAGAAACATCGTGTTAACCCCAGATCTGAAGGGCGATGAGCCCGGTCGTGCCGACCACAATGCGCCACCAGGCAAACAGTGTGAAGCCATGTTTCGACACAAAGTCGAGCAGGGACCGGACCACGAACACGCCGGCGACAAATGCCGCCACAAAACCGACCGCGATGATCGAAATATCATCACTCGTCAGCTTATCGTAGTTTTTGTAGAGATCGTAGGCGAATGCGCCGGCCATGGTCGGCATAGCAAGGAAAAACGAAAACTCGGCGGCTGAGCGCTTGTCGGTTCCCATCAAAAGCGCGCCGGCGATGGTTGCGCCCGATCGCGATGTGCCCGGAATCATCGCCAGACACTGGATGACGCCGATCTTGAAAGCCAGCGATGGTGGGAAATCCATCACATTCGTGTAACGCGGCGGGCGCTTCAGCCGGTCGACGGCAAAAAGCACAAAGCCCCCGAGGATCAGCACGATGCAGATCAGCATGGGCGTCTCGAAAAGCACGGTTTTGATGAAGCTGTGGGCAAGCACGCCGATAACGGCCGCCGGCAGGAAGGCAAGGACGATCGAAAACACGAACCGCCGGGATTTTGCATCACTGGGCAGCGCCAGTGCAAGCTCCCAGAGCCGTGAAAAATACACCGACAGGATGGCCAGGATCGCACCGAGCTGGATCAGCACCTCGAACGTGTTGCCAGGCGACTTGAAGCCGAGGAAATGCCCTGCAAGCAGCAGATGTCCGGTCGATGACACCGGCAAAAACTCCGTCAGGCCCTCCAGCAGTCCGAGCAGCAGCGCGCCGATGATTGTCTGTTCAGCCATCAAAGAGTCCTGTCTTGTCCTGAAAATTCGGATTTGGCGGTGCTTGTGTTGCCCGGTGCGAAATCCTATAGCTTTTTTGCCGGAATATTCCAGATAAATCCTGCGAATCAACCATTAAGAAAAAGACCCGCAACGAATGCCGACCCTATACCATCATCCGATGTCCGCCGCGTCTCGCTTTGTCCGGCTGGTGCTGCATGAATATGAGATGGAAACCGAACTGATTGAGGAGCGGCCCTGGGAACAGCGGCGTGATTTTCTGGCGCTCAATCCTGCGGCAACGCTGCCGGTCTATGTCGATGAATCCATGCATGCCATCTGCGGTGCGGGCGTCATCGTCGAATTCATCGACGAAACCTGCGGCGCCTTCAAGCACGACCAGCGGCTGCTTCCGGACGATGCGCTGCAGCGCGCCGAAGTGCGTCGGTTGATGGACTGGTTCCTGGTCAAGCTGGAACAGGATGTCACCCGTTATCTGGTGCGCGAGCGTGCCTATAAGCTGCTGATGCCGAAAGCCAGCGGCGGTGGCGCACCGGATTCCAAGGCGCTGCGTGCTGCAAGGGCCAATATCCGCCAGCATATGCGTTACCTCGACTGGCTGGCGGCAAACCGCAACTGGCTTGCCGGCGAGACGTTGAGCTATGCGGATTTCGCTGCCGCCGGCGCGCTGTCGGCCCTGGATTATCTCGGTGAGATCAAATGGGCCGAAACGGCCCATGCCAAGAACTGGTATCAGCGCATCAAGTCGCGGCCATGCATGCGCCCGTTGCTGGGTGATAGGGTCAGCCGGCTTTCCCCTGTTCCGCATTATGCGGATCTGGACTTTTGAGCGATGGCCGCGCCCGCACAAAGTGCGTCCAAATCAGAACGGCTGAAGGCCTTTCTGATCAGCGAGGCGCATGCGGCGGGCTTTGATGTCGCACGCGTTGTTGCTCCCGATGCCATTGCGGGCAAAGCGTCTTCCGGACTTGATGCCTATCTGAAAAAGGGCCGTCACGGCACCATGCAATGGCTGGCCGAGACCAGGGAGCGACGCAGTGATCCGCGAACGCTGTGGCCGGAGGTGGGCTCCATTTTGATGCTCGGTATGAATTACGGTCCCGGGCACAACCCTCTCGACGTGCTTGCGCATAAAGACCGCGCCGCCATTTCCGTCTATGCACAGAACCGCGACTATCACGATCTGATCAAGGGAAAGCTGAAGGGTGTTGCCGGGCGGTTTGCCGCCCGCGCCGGTGGTGACGTGAAGGTCTTCGTCGACACCGCGCCGGTGATGGAAAAGCCGCTGGCAGAACAGGCCGGCCTCGGCTGGCAGGGCAAGCACAGCAATCTCGTCAGCCGCGAATTCGGCTCCTGGCTGTTCCTCGGCTCGATCTTCACCACCGCGAAACTGCCGCCGGACGATCCGGAAATCGATCATTGCGGTTCCTGCCGCGCCTGTCTCGACATCTGTCCGACGGATGCCTTTCCCGCGCCCTATCAGCTCGATGCCCGGCGCTGCATTTCCTATCTCACCATTGAGCACAATGGACCGATCCCTGACGCGTTCAGAAAAGCCATCGGCAACCGCATCTATGGCTGTGACGACTGCCTGGCTGTCTGCCCCTGGAACAAGTTTGCCATCAATGTGCGCGAGGCAAAGCTCAGAGCCCGTGACGATCTCAAAGCAGCGGCGCTCGCCGATCTTGTCACGCTCGACGATGCGGCCTTCAGGGCGCTGTTTTCTGGCTCGCCGGTCAAGCGCACCGGCCGCAACCGGTTTTTGCGCAATGTGCTGATCGCCTGTGGCAATTCGGGCGACGTAGCGCTGATCGAGCCCTGCCGTCAGTGCCTCGACGATAAAAGCGCCGGGGTGCGCGGTGCTGCGGTATGGGCTCTGTCGCAGCTGCTCGACCGGGAAGATTTCCTGCGGCTCAACCAAGGCGCGGCACAGGAAACCGATGACTCAGTGCGCCATGAATGGCATATGGCTGCCACACAGCAACAGGGATAGGTTTCATGCGTCTGTTCGTATTCGGAGCGGGTTATTCGGGTCGGGCCATCGCCGCCGGGCTGGCGAACGATACCGAATGGTCGGGTGGGACAAGCCGCTCTGAAAGCAATTTTCCGGCTCTCGATGCCGCCGGTCTCCAACCGTTTATCTTTGACAGTGCGTCACTGTCACAAGAGACCAAAAATGCCCTGCGAAGTGTGACCCACCTTGTGCAGTCCATCGCGCCCGAAGAGGATGGCGATCCGATCCTGAACATAGCCGGAAATGATTTGAGGGCGCTCATGCCGAAGCTGCAATGGGCCTGTTATCTGTCGACCGTCGGCGTCTACGGCGATCATCAGGGCGCCTGGGTGGGCGAGGAGACGGAATGCCATCCGGTGTCCAAACGTTCGCTCTGGCGCAGCCAGGCGGAAATGCAATGGCTGGATGCCTCGAAACAGGGCGCCATCCCGGGCGCGGTCCTGCGTCTTTCCGGTATCTACGGACCGGGCCGCAATCCGTTCTTGAATGTCGAAGCCGGCACCGCACGTCGGATTATCAAGCCGGGACAGGTTTTCAACCGCATCCATGTCCATGACATCGTCGGTGCCACGGAGCATCTCATCGCGAATGCTGCCGGGGGCATATGGAACGTCACGGACGACCTGCCTGCTCCGCCACAGGATGTCGTTGAATATGCCTGCACGCTGATGGGTGTCGCTCCGCCGCCTGAAATCGCTTTCGAAACCGCCGACCTCTCACCGATGGCGCGATCCTTCTATGGCGAAACCAAGAGGGTCTCCAACGCCAAGCTGAAAAACAGCGGCTACACGTTCAGGGCGCCGGATTACAAATCGGCCCTTGCAACCATGTGGCGCGAGGATACCTGGCGGGCCTGACGGCTTTTCATTTTACTGTTACGCGTCGCCCTTTTGTGCCAACATTCGAGGTTCTCTTTTCGCTGACGCGGCAAATCGAACCAACAGGAGATTGGCATGAAACAGACAGGATTGAAGGCACTAACCTGCACAACCGCGTGGATTGTTTTGGCGGCTTCGGCCGGATTTGCGACCGCTAAGGAAAGCATTGTCTCCATTCTGGTTGATGGTCAATCGGTCGTCGGCACGCTGGAAATCCCCGACGATGCGCTCGCTCCGGCGCCCGTTGTACTGATGCTGCACGGTTTTACCGGAACGCGCAACGAACTTCCGGTCAAGGATACGGATGACGGCGTTTTTACCCGCGCCGCCCGTGAGCTTTTAAAAAATGGCTATGCCAGTCTGAGGATCGATTTTCGCGGATCGGGCGACAGTGACGGCAAGTGGGAGGAAACCACTTTCACCGGCCAGATCAAGGACGCCGTTGCCGCCATCGACTGGCTGAGGGACAATCCCGACGTCGAAGGCAGCGACATTTCGGTTCTTGGCTGGAGCCAGGGTGGGCTGGTGGCAAGCCATGCCGTTGCCGCGCGGCCCGAGGTGACGTCGACCATATTGTGGGCGCCCGTGACCAATCCCATGTTGACCTACTCTAACCTGCTGGGTGCTGAAACGGTGATGAACGCCATTGCCGGCGATGCCGAAACGCCTCATACCGTAAAGCTACCGTGGGGTGTCGAGACCACCCTGAAGGGTGCATTCTACCAACAGCTTCCTACGACCAGTACCGCGGCGGCAATTGCCGCCTATCCGGGGCCTTTGATGGTCATCGTCGGATCGCGGGACACGACGGTAACACCGCAGCCGGCGGCGGGGCAGATCCTGACGGATTATCATCCCGGCAAGGAGCAGCTCGTCATTTTTGACACCGACCATGTTTGGGATGCTTTTTCCGGCCCGGCCACGCTCGATGACAAGATGATACCGACGACCCTGAAATGGCTCCGGGAGAACGCGCGCTAGACCTGCGCGCCGCCCAGATGCGCCAGCAATTCGGTGACATTGCTGACGTGGAATTTTTTTAGCAGCCGCGAGCGGTAATACTCCACCGTTCGCGGCGATATGCCTATGTGGCGGGCAATTTCCTTGCTGGTTTTACCCCCCATCAGATGGGTGACGATCTGCCTTTCGCGTGCCGAAAGCGCCAGATAGGGCCGGTGGTCCGAAATATCCGCGTAACTCAGTATGGTTTTGCTGAGCGGATCGTCCGGCGTCAGGCTGTGGGCGCGGAAGCGGCACCAGAAAAGGCTGCCGTCCTTGCGCGGCATGATCCGTTCGTCGGTGTAGCGGCCGCCGCTTTTCAGCGTCGTCAGGCCGACATCGCGGATCTGTTCGAAATCGTCATTTGACGCATAGAGCACCCGGAAGGACTGGCCAATAAGCTCGTCCTTTTCATAGCCGAATATGTCGGCGAATGTTCGGTTGCAGGCTTTAATAACCCGGTCTTCCGTCAGCACCAGCCCGATGGGCGCGTATTCGAAAGCGAGATCGCACAGCGAATGATAGTCGATGTCGTCCTGTTGCGGGTCGGATGCCAATGCGTAGTCCTACGGTATTGCGGGATCGCGCGTCCCGCTGAATTATTCAGTGCCTTGGTATTTGTACTGAAATTCAACGGGTTTGCGTAGGGGTCTAAATGGAAGCGGCAGAACTGGAACAGGAGTCCTTTCTGGATCTGATTGAAGCGCGCCGCGATGCGCTGATAGCGCTGACCCGGGATCTCATTCGCATGCCGACGCTCAACCCTCCGGGCGAGGCCTATCTGGAAATCTGCGAATATCTTGCCGCCCGGCTGAAAACCCGCAAATTCGATATCGAGATGGTCAGGGCCTACGGCACACCAGGCGACAGCGACAAATATCCGCGCTGGAACGTCATCGCCCGCCGTGAGGGCCGGACACCCGGCGCCTGTGTTCATTTCAACTCCCATATCGACGTCGTTGAGGTCGGCCATGGCTGGACCACGGATCCGTTTGGCGGCGAATTGATAGACGGCAAAATATACGGACGCGGCTCCTGCGACATGAAAGGCGGGCTCGCCGCCTCGATCATCGCTGCCGAAGTGTTCATCGACGCCTTTCCTGAATTCAACGGCGCCATCGAGATCTCCGGGACGGCGGATGAGGAAACAGGCGGCTATGGCGGTGTCGCCTATCTTGCCGAAAAGGGGTTCTTCGATCCCGAACGCGTCCAGCATGTGATTATTCCCGAACCGCTCAACAAGGATCGGGTCTGTCTCGGCCATCGCGGCGTGTGGTGGGCGGAGATCGAGACCCACGGCCACATCGCCCATGGCTGCATGCCGTTCCTCGGCGATTGCGCGGTGCGCCATATGGGCGCGGTTCTGCAGGAGTTCGAAACCAGTCTCTACCCGTCGCTGGCCCAAAAGCATACGGCCATGCCGGTGGTGCCTGAAGGCGCTCGCCAGTCGACGATGAACATCAATTCCATGCATGGTGGCCAGGCCGAACCGGAACCCGGCTTCACCGGTTTTCCGTCCGCCTGCGTCCCTGATTCCTGCCGCCTGGTTCTCGACCGGCGCTATATTATCGAGGAAGACCCAGAAGAAGTTCGCCAGGAAATCATTGATATTCTCGAAAAAGTTCAGTCCGAGCGCGAAACTTTCTCATACGATATCAAGGAATTATGGCATGTGACCCCGACCATGACCGATGAGGACGCGCCGGTCGTCCGTTCGGTTGCAAAATCAATTGAGAAGGTGCTCGACAAGAGCCCCGAATACGTCGTTTCACCGGGAACATACGACCAGAAGCATATCGACCGCATCGGCAAACTGAAAGACTGCATCGCCTACGGACCCGGCATTCTCGATCTGGCGCACCAGCCGGACGAATATGTCGGCGTCGACGACATGGTCGATTCCACCAAGGTCATGGCGCTATCGCTGAAGGATCTGCTCGGCGCTTGAAATGCCGCAGTGCAACAAGCTAAGGTCCGGTGAACAATTGGGAAGCGTAACAGGAGGAAGAAGAATGACATCTGTATTCAAGGCGCTGGCATTTGCAGGGGCCGTAGCGGTTTCGACTGCTCTGACGCCCGCGGCATTTGCCGCCAAAACCGACATTACCGTCGGCGCGCAGCTGGAGCCGCCAAATCTCGATCCCACATCCGGTGCAGCCGGTGCGATCGATACGGTCACCTATTCCAACATCTTCGAAGGCCTGACCCGCTTCGGCCCCGATGGCAGCATCAATCCGGGGCTGGCCGAATCCTGGTCGGTATCCAACGATGGCAAGGTCTACACCTTCAACCTGCGCAAGGGCGTCAAGTTCCATGACGGATCGGACATGGATGCCGAAGACGTCAAGTTCTCGCTTGAACGCATCGGCGCGGACGATTCCACCAATGCCCAGAAGGCACTCTACGCCGACATAGAATCGGTCGATGTCGTCGACCCGCATACGGTCAAGATTACGCTTTCCAAGCCCAACGGAAACATGCTGTTCAATCTGGCATGGGGCGATGCCGTGATCATGTCGCCCGAAACGGCCGCCAACAATGCGACGAACCCGGTGGGAACCGGCGCTTTTGTCTTCAAGGACTGGGTCCAGGGCGACCGGGTCGAAATGGAACGCAATGCGGATTACTGGGGTGAGCCGGCTAAACTTGAAAAAGTCACATTCAAGTTCATTGCCGATCCGAATGCCGCCTTCGCCGCCGTGATGGCCGGCGATGTCGACACTTTCATGCCGTTCCCGGCACCGGAAAACCTTCCGCAATTCGATGCCGACCCGCGCTTCCGCGTCATTGCCGGCTCGACCGAGGGTGAAACCATCCTGTCGACCAACAACAAGATGCCGCCGCTCGATAATCCGAAGGTGCGTCAGGCCATCGCCCACGCAATCGATCGGCAGGCCATCATCGACGGCGCCATGTTCGGCTACGGTACACCGATCGGCACCCACTTTGCGCCGCATCACCCGTCCTATGTGGATCTGAAGGGTCAGTCGAACTTTGATCCGGATAAGGCAAAGGCGCTGCTTGCCGAAGCCGGCCATCCGGACGGCTTCAAGACCACGCTGAAACTGCCGCCGCCTTCCTACGCGCGCCGTGGCGGTGAAATCATCGCCTCGCAGCTGCGTGATGTCGGCATCGAGACGGAAATCAGCAATCTGGAATGGGCCCAGTGGCTCGAGCAGGTCTTCAAGGGCAAGGACTACGGCCTGACGATCGTTTCCCACACCGAACCGCTCGATATCGGCATCTATGCCCGACCCGAGTACTATTTCCAGTACGACAATGCGGATTTCCAGAAGATCATGACGGATCTAAACAACACCACGGATCCGGGTGAGCGCGACAAGCTGTTGAAGGCGGCACAGAAGAAAATCGCTGACGACTATGTCAACGGCTATCTGTTCCAGCTCGCCAATACGGGTGTCGTCAACGCCAAGCTTCAGGGCATTTGGGAAAACGCTCCCACTCAGGCGGCTGACATGACCGCCGTTTATTGGGAAGACTGAATTTTCATTGCAATGACGGGAGCCGGCCACCGGTTCCCGTTGCTATTTTCAAAGCAATCGTAGCGGTTTCATGCTTCCCTTTGTGATCAAACGGCTGGTCTCCCTGACCCTCAGCCTTGTGGCCGCGAGCCTTGTAATCTTCTTCGTCATTGAAGTGGTGCCGGGCGATCCGGCATCCTTCATGCTGGGGTTGAATGCCTCGCCGGAGACGGTTGCGGCTTTGCGTGACAGCCTGGGTCTCAATGCCTCGGCTCCGATACGCTACTGGCAATGGATCACCGGTCTCCTGCAGGGCGAGTTCGGCATCAGCTACACCTACAAGGTGCCGGTGCGCGATCTGATCCTCGACCGCATCTGGATATCGATGCCGCTGGCGGTTTACGCCTTGATCCTGTCGACCGTTATCGCATTTCCGGTGGGCGTCCTCGCCGCCTCAAGGCGTAATTCACCAACGGATGTGTCGATCATGGGTGTGACGCAGCTCGGCATTGCGGTTCCGAATTTCTGGTTCGGAATGCTTCTGGTTCTGCTTTTTGCTGTGACCCTGGGCTGGTTTTCCGCCGGTGGTTTTCCCGGCTGGGAAGCCGGTTTTTTTGCCGGCATGAAAGCCCTGACCCTGCCAGCTGTTGCACTCGCATTGCCGCAGGCCTCGATTCTGGCGCGCGTCATGCGTTCGTCTCTGCTCGACACGCTGGGCGAGGATTTTGTCCGCACCGCCCGCGCCAAGGGGCTGACCCGGCGACAGGCACTGTGGCGCCACGCCTTGCGCAATGCGCTTATCCCCGTGCTCACCATCATCGGCCTGCAATTCTCGTTTCTGCTTGCCGGTGCGATCATCATAGAAAACGTCTTTTTTCTGCCTGGCCTTGGACGGCTGGTTTTTCAGGGCATCACTCAGCGTGACCTGATCGTCGTCAAAAGCGTCATTTTCCTGCTGGTGTTTGCGGTCATCCTCGTCACCTTCATCGTCGACATCACCTATGCGATCGCCGATCCGAGACTGCGGAGGGCGCGGTCGTGAGCGATCTGCACGTCGAGCCGTCCCTGCGCGCCGGCATGGTCTATGCCGCCCTGCGCTCGCCGAGTTTCATGATCGGTCTTGTGCTGACGCTGATTTTCATTGCGGCGGCGCTGATCTCATTTTTCTGGACGCCCTACGACGTCACCCAGCTCAACATCGCCGACAAGCTGCAACAGCCGTCTGCGGCACACTGGTTCGGCACCGACGCCTTTGGCCGCGACATTTTTTCGATGATCATGGTGGGCGCCCGCGTCTCGATAGCCGTTGCGCTGGTCGCGGTCGGCATCGGCATCGTCGTCGGCGTGCCGCTTGGCCTGCTGGCAGCGGCCCGGCACGGCAGTCTGATCGACGAGATCATCATGCGTACCAACGATCTTGTCTTCGCATTTCCTGCGCTTCTGATGGCGATCATGATAACCGCGGTCTTCGGACCCAGCGCCATCAACGCGATCACCGCTATCGGTATTTTCAACATCCCGGTTTTTGCCCGACTGGCACGCGGAGCGGCGCTGTCGCTCTGGCAGCGCGACTACGTGCTGGCAGCGCGGGTGGCCGGTAAGGGAAGGGCGCGTATATCTGCAGAGCATATTCTGCCGAACCTCGCCAATCTTTTGATCGTGCAGGGCACCATCCAGTTTTCGCTCGGTATCCTCGCTGAAGCGGGGCTGGCATTCTTTGGACTGGGCACACAGCCGCCGCTGCCGAGCTGGGGCCGCATGCTGTCGGAAGCGCAGACCCTCATCTACATCGCCTCCTACGTTGCCATATTCCCGGGTCTTGCCATTGTCTTTACGGTGCTCGGCCTCAACCTGATGGGCGATGGCCTGCGTGACATTTTTGATCCCAAACTCAGGCGGGCCCGCTGATGGCCCTGCTGGAAATCGAAAATCTGGCTCTGTCGATAAAGGGCACGCCCATTCTCAGGGACATCGATCTCAAGGTTGATGCGGGCGAGGTTGCCGGCGTCGTTGGAGAATCGGGCTCCGGCAAGTCCATGACGGCCATGGCTATCATGCAATTGCTACCGGTCGGTACCCAATGGCAGGGCGCGATCCGCCTCGACGGAAAGGCGCTGGAAACCTATTCCGAAAAGGATATGTGCGCGCTTCGCGGCAACGATATCGGCATGGTGTTTCAGGAGCCGATGACGGCGCTCAACCCGGTGCAGACCATCGGCGATCAGGTGGCCGAGACCATTCTGGTGCATTCGGGCAAATCGCGCAGCGAGGCAAGGCGCATTGCCCGCGAGGCCCTCAATCGTGTCGGCCTGCCCGAAGCCCAGTTCCCGCTCGACCGTTACCCGCACGATCTGTCGGGCGGACAGCGCCAGCGTGTGGTCATCGCCATGGCCATTGCGCTGCAGCCCAAACTGCTGATTGCCGACGAGCCGACCACGGCGCTTGATGTCACCACCCAGGCGCAGATCCTCAGGTTGCTCAAGCAGCTGGTCGACGAAGACGGCATGGGGCTGATCCTGATCACCCATGATCTGGCGGTCGTTGCCGACATGGCTGATCATATCGTCATCATGAAGGAAGGCGAGGTGGTCGAGGCGGGCAATACGCTGGACCTCTTTCGCAGAATGAAGCATCCCTATACCAAGGCGCTTTTTGAAGCCTCCAGCCATGTTCCGGTCCGCAATCCGGTGCATGTGGCCGAACGCGGCGAGCCTGTCATCGAGGTTTCGAGCGTGGTGCGCGATTATCCGCTTCCGCGCCGCTCGCTGTTCAAGGCGCCGGGACATTTCCGCGCAGTCGACAATGTCTCACTCGCCATCATGCGCGGCGAAAATGTCGGTTTGGTTGGCGAAAGCGGCTGCGGAAAATCGACCCTGACACGGGCCATTCTCGCGCTCGATCCGATTCAGGCGGGCGAAATCAAGCTGAATGGCGGTGTCTTCTCGACCAGCGGCGAGGGGCCGGACCGCGATATGCGCCGGCGTGTCCAGGTGGTGTTTCAGGACCCGTACAGCTCGTTCAATCCGCGCCACCGCGTCGACCGCCTCATCGCTGAGCCCTTTCACCTTCTCGAAAGCCAGCCCGATCGCGCGGACAAACGACGACGCATCGATGCGGCCCTGACGAATGTCGGGTTGAGCCCCTCCGATGCGCACAAATACATCCATGAATTTTCGGGCGGGCAGCGCCAGCGCATCGCCATCGCCCGTGCGCTGATCATCGAACCGTCGCTGATTGTGCTCGACGAAGCGGTCTCGGCGCTTGATGTTTCGATCCGGGCGCAGATCCTGGATCTTTTGGCCGACCTTTCGGATCGGCTCGCAATCTCCTATCTTTTTATCTCGCACGATCTTTCGGTGGTGCGCGCCATTACCGACCGCGTCCTGGTCATGAAATCTGGGCAGGTGGTTGAAGAGGGCTCGACGGAAGACGTGTTCCGGGATCCGCAGCACGCATATACGCGCGAATTGCTGGCGGCGACGCCCATTCTCGACGAAGCGCTGAAGGCACGCGAAGCCCGCGCCGCGGCAAAATAAGGATTTTTCCATGGGCCTGAACGACAGATTGGGATTCGACCCGTCAAAAGTTTTCATCAGCGGCGCCTGGGTTGCGCCGCACAGCGGCGAGGCACTGGCGCTCGAGAACCCTTCGACAGGAGAGGTTGTCGGTGAAATCGCGCGTGGCCAAGAGCGCGACATCAACGATGCTGTCAATGCCGCACAGGCTGCGCTGGACGGTGCCTGGGGCAAAAAGACTGCGCTCGAGCGCGGACGTATCATTTCGCGCATGGGCCAGCTTGTCCTTGAAAATGTCGATCTGCTTGCTGAACTCGAGGCAGCCGATGTCGGCAAACCGCTGACCCAGGCCCGCAACGATGCCATTGCCCTTGCCCGCTACATGGAATTTTACGGCGGTGCGGCCGACAAGATCCATGGCGAGACCATTCCATATCTCGATGGCTACACTGTCTATACGCTGCGCGAACCGCACGGTGTGACCGGACATATCGTTCCGTGGAACTATCCAATGCAGATCATCGGCCGTTCGGTCGGCGCAGCACTGACGATGGGCAATGCCGCCGTGCTCAAACCCGCGGAAGAGGCCTGCCTGACGGCGCTTGCCTTTGCCCAGATCGCCCACCAGGCGGGTCTTCCCGATGGCGCGCTCAATGTTGTGCCGGGGCTCGGAGAGGAGGCAGGGGCAGCCTTGACGGCGCATTCGGGAGTCCACCACGTGTCCTTCACCGGTTCCGTCGGCGTCGGATCGCTGATCCAGGCGTCTGCTGCGCGCAATGTCGTTCCCGTGACGCTGGAACTCGGCGGAAAATCGCCGCAGATTGTGTTTGACGATGCCGATATCGACAAGGCGCTGCCGTTCCTCGTCAATGCCGGGATCCAGAATGCCGGCCAGACATGTTCTGCCTCATCGCGCATCCTCGTCCAGCAGGCGGTCTATGATGACGTCGTCGCCCGCATGTCCGAACGCTATCGCGCGCTTCGGGTTGGACCGGCTGCCGACGATCTTGAAGTCGGGCCGCTGATCTCCGCGCGGCAGAAGGAAATCGTCTTGGGTTTTCTCGAAATTGCCGAAAGGGACAATCTGACAATCGCTGCTCAAGGCGTGGTTGCTGACAATGCGCCGCAAGGCGGTCACTACGTTGCACCGACGCTTGTATCAGGCGTTTCGCCTGGTCACGAGCTCGCCCAGGACGAGATCTTCGGCCCGGTTCAGGTCGTCATTCCATTTGCTACGGAAGATGAGGCGGTGACCATCGCCAACGGAACCGATTACGGCCTCGTCGCTGGTGTCTGGACTCGCGATGGTGCACGACAGATGCGCCTTGCAAAGGCCATCCGCACGGGTCAGGTTTTCATCAACAATTATGGTGCCGGCGGAGGCGTCGAGCTGCCCTTCGGCGGCATGGGAAAATCCGGGCATGGCCGTGAAAAGGGCTTTGAGGCTCTGTACGGGTTTTCCGTTTTGAAAACCGTCGCGGCGCATCACGGCTGAACATGACGTGCTCTAGGAGGAATGATCAATGAGGCTTGAAGGCAAAACGGCTATCGTCACCGGTGGCGCATCGGGATTTGGCGCCGGCATCGTCAAGAAATTTATTGCCGAGGGTGCGCGTGTGATGGTTGCGGACATCAATGCGGATGCGGCGGCTGAGTTTGCCGGGGCGCAGGGCGGCAATGCCACCGCGCAGACCGTCGATGTTTCCGATTCAATCAGCGTTGAGGCGATGGCTGATACCGCAATGACCGCGTTTGGCAAGATTGATATCATGGTCAACAATGCTGGCGTTACACATCTGCCCACGCCGCTCGATGAGGTATCGGAAGAGGATTTCGACCGCGTCATGGCGGTCAACTGCAAATCTGTCTACCTGACGGCGCGCAGCATCGTGCCGCTGATGAAAGCGCGTGGCAGCGGTGTCATCCTCAATGTCGCATCGACGGCCGGTGTCAGTCCGCGCCCGAAACTCAACTGGTACAACGCCTCAAAGGGCTGGATGATTACCGCCACCAAGACGATGGCCGTCGAACTCGCACCGGAAGGAATCCGCGTCAACGCGATCAATCCGGTGGCCGGCGAGACACCGCTTTTGAAGAGTTTCATGGGCGAGGATACTCCGGAAATCAGGGCAAAATTCCTTTCGACCATACCCATCGGCCGCTTTTCAACGCCCGAGGATATGGGCAACGCCGCCTGCTATCTCTGTTCCGATGAGGCGTCAATGGTGACCGGTGTTGCCATGGAAGTCGATGGCGGTCGCTGCATCTGACCCGCGCGTTTCGATCCTGTCGGCTTATTGTCCTTTGGTACAATATCCGGCCGCCCGGTTGGAATTTTGAGCCGGCTTATCCTGTTCAGGCTTGACACATTGCACCTGTACGGGCTCCATTGAATGAGACCAATTCTAAACGGCGCCGAAAAAATAAGGGCGTCCAATAATTGCACTTCGGTCGACTTGTTTGGTTTCAACGAAATCGGGCGATCACACTGGAGATGCAAATCCAATGACATATTTTCGAATATGGCACAGCGTATCTGGGAGGAAATTGATGGCAAACATTTCAATGACTGTAAACGGTAGCGAGGTCAGTGGAGATGCGGAAGACCGCACCCTGCTGGTTGAATTTTTGCGAAACGACCTTGGCCTTACCGGAACCCATGTCGGTTGCGATACGTCGCAGTGCGGCGCCTGTGTAGTTCATGTCGATGGCGAGGCAGTGAAATCCTGCACCATGCTCGCCGCCCAGGCGGCCGGCTCGGAGATCACCACCATTGAGGGTCTTGCCGGCGGCGGCGATCTGCATCCGGTTCAGAAGGCATTCCATGAAAATCACGGTCTGCAGTGCGGTTTCTGCACTCCGGGTATGATCATGGCGGCCACCGACATGGTACGCCGTCACGGCGCGTCCCTCGACGAAGCCACCGTCCGCACAGAGCTTGAAGGCAATATCTGCCGCTGCACAGGATACCACAACATCGTCAAGTCGATCCTTGCCGCTGCCTCGGAAATGGGCGGCGCGCAGCAGGCTGCCGAATAGATTCAATTGAACGCAAGGCGGACGATGTCGGATTTTTCCGACGGTCCGGTGGGGTGCAATCAGTCCGGTTTGAAAACGGGCCGGAGCGCCGGGAACAAAAGGACCACCGTTCGCCGCAGGGAGGAAAATAACAATGGGTGCTGAAGGAATTGGCGCAAGGGTAGCGCGCAAGGAAGACAAGCGGTTCATCACAGGCAAGGGCCGATATACGGACGATATGGTTGTGCCGGGCATGAAACACGCAATGTTTGTCAGAAGCCCGCATGCGCATGCAAAGATAAATGGCATCGACAAGAGTGCAGCGCTCGCAATGCCAGGTGTCATCGACGTTCTGGACGGCAAACAGCTGACAGAAGACCAGATTGGCAGCCTGATCTGCGGATGGATGATCCATTCAAAGGACGGCTCGCCCATGAATATGGGTAACTGGCGTCCGCTCGCCGAGGACGCGGTCCGCTATGTTGGTGACGCCGTGGCGATCGTCGTGGCCGACACCAAGGCCCAGGCACGCGAGGCGGCGGAAGCTGTTTCAGTTGACTATGAAGAATTGCCGGCTGTGACGGATTCGATGGCAGCCCTTGCAGACGGCGCGCCGCAGATTCATCCGAACGCTCCCGGCAACCAGATCTACGACTGGGAAATTGGTGACAGCGGAGAAGTCGATGCGGCCCTCGCCAGTGCCGCGCACGTGACGGAACTGAACGTTGTCAATAACCGGCTGATCCCGAACGCCATGGAGCCAAGAGCGGCGCTCGGCCACTATAATGCAGCCGAGGATCATTACACCTGCTGGACGACATCGCAGAACCCGCATGTGGCACGGCTTGTCATGAGCGCCTTCTACAACGTGGCGCCGGAAAACAAGCTGCGCGTCATTGCACCGGATGTCGGTGGCGGTTTCGGCTCCAAGATCTACATCTACCCTGAAGAGATTGTCTGCCTGTGGGCCTCCAAGCGCACCAATGTTCCGGTGAAGTGGGTTGCCGACAGGACGGAGTCCTTCCTCAGCGACGCCCACGGTCGTGACCATGTCTCGAACATCAAGCTTGCCTTCGATTCGGACAACCGGATCACCGCGATGAAGGTCGACACGGTCGCCAATCTCGGCGCCTATATGTCGCTGTTTTCTTCCTCGGTGCCGACCTATCTCTATGCGACACTGCTTTCCGGGCAGTACAATATTGCCAACATCCACGCCAATATTCGCACGGCCTACACCAACACCGCACCGGTCGATGCTTATCGCGGTGCAGGAAGACCTGAGGCCAGCTTTCTGGTGGAGCGGGCGATGGAAACGGCGGCCCGCGAACTGGGTGTCAACCCGGCGGAACTTCGCCGCAAGAATTTCATCACCGAGTTCCCGCATCAGACGCCGGTCATCATGACGTATGACGGCGGCGATTACGGCGCTTCGCTCGATGCTGCAATGAAGGCCGCCGACTATGACGGCTTTGCCGCCCGCAAGGCGCAATCGGCGGCCAGTGGCAAGCTGCGCGGCATCGGCATGGCCTGTTATATCGAGGCCTGCGGTATTGCGCCCTCTCAGGCAGTCGGTTCGCTCGGTGCCGGTGTTGGCCTTTGGGAATCAGCGGAGGTGCGTGTCAACGCGGTCGGCACCATTGAAGTATTGACCGGCTCGCACAGCCACGGGCAGGGGCATGAAACGACCTTTGCGCAGCTTGTCGCCGAGCGGCTGGGCGTCGGCATCGACACGGTCAACATCGTCCATGGCGATACCGACAAGGTGCAGATGGGCATGGGAACCTATGGTTCGCGCTCCGGCGCGGTCGGTATGTCAGCCATTTCGGTTGCACTGGACCGGGTGCAGGCGAAGGCCAAGAAGATCGCCGCCCATTTGCTGGAAGCGGACGAGGCCGATATCGTCATTGAAGGCGGCGAACTGAAAGTCGCCGGCACCGACAAGACGCTGCCCTGGTTCCAGATGGCACTGGCGGCCTACACCGCCCACAATCTTCCGGAGGGCATGGAGCCGGGACTGAAGGAGAGCGCCTTCTTCGATCCGTCCAACTTCTCCTTCCCTGCCGGATGTCACATCTGTGAAGTGGAGGTCGATCCGGACACCGGCGTTACTGAAATCACCCAGTTTGTCGCCGCCGACGATTTCGGCACCATCATCAATCCGATGATTGTCGATGGTCAGGTACATGGTGGTGTGACGCAGGGCATCGGCCAGGCCTTGCTGGAAGGCTGTGTCTACGATCCCGGATCAGGGCAGCTGCTGACGGCGAGCTACATGGACTACACCATGCCGCGCGCCGACGATCTGCCTTCATTTACCGTCGAGACGACAAAAACCGAAAGCCCGTCCAACCCGCTCGGCCTTAAGGGCTGCGGTGAGGCAGGCGCAATCGGTTCGCCCCCGGCAGTCATCAATGCGATCACCGACGCGATCGGCAACAACGACCTGGCCATGCCAGCGACGCCGCAGACCGTCTGGTCGGCAATGAAGGCTTAAGGGCGAAGAGGAAAGGACACCAAAATGTATAAGACAAATTATCACCGTGCTTCCTCGGTCGAAGAGGCCACCAGCCTGATGGCCGGGGCCGACGACGGCAAGCTCCTTGCAGGCGGCCAGACGCTGATTCCAACGATGAAACAGCGCCTGGCCGCGCCCAGCGATGTTGTCGATCTCCGTCACATCGCCGATCTGAAGGGCATTTCGGTTGCCGGAAACCAGGTGACCATCGGTGCAGGCACGACCCATGCCGATGTGGCCAACTCGGCGGAAGTCCGCAGCGTTTGCCCGGCTCTCGCTGATCTGGCCTCGCATATCGGTGATCCGCATGTGCGCAATATGGGAACGATCGGCGGCTCCATTGCCAACAACGATCCGGCTGCCGACTATCCTGCGGCCATGGTCGCGTTGAATGCCACGGTGCACACCAACAGCCGCCAGATCGGCGCGGCGGACTTCTTTACCGGCTTGTTCGAAACGGCATTGAACGATGGCGAGATCATCACCGCCGTAACATTCGATGCACCGGAAAAGGCTGCCTATCAGAAGTTTCCGAATCCCGCCTCGCGTTACGCCATGGCTGGCGTTTTCGTGGCCAAGGGCGGCGGTGGTGTATCCGTTGGTGTGACGGGCGCCGGAAGTGACGGCGTATATCGGGCATCCGACATGGAAGCGGCGCTCAACACTAATTTTTCCTCCGATGCTCTTGATGGCACAAGCGTCGATCCGGCTGACATGCTTTCCGACCTGCACGGATCGGCCGAATACCGCGCCAATCTCGTCAAGGTCATGGCCCGCCGCGCGGTCGCCGCGGCCAGCTGACGGGAAAACCAGACAACAAAAAGCCGCCCGAGCGCTGGTCCGGGCGGCTTTTTTTGTTGTCAATTCGAGAGCCTTACTGGATCACCACCACCTTGGATTGACGTCCCGGACTGACCCGCGAGTAGAGGTCGATGATGTCTTGGTTCATCATGCGGATGCAGCCTGACGATGCGGCTGTGCCGATAGACCGCCATTCGGGCGATCCGTGAATGCGGTAAAGCGTGTCCTTGCCGTTGTTGTCGAACAAATAGAGAGCCCGGGCACCGAGCGGATTGCTCAATCCCGGTTCCTGGCCGCCATTTTCATATTTCTTCAGCCTCGGTTCCCTGGCAATCATCTCCTTGGGCGGATGCCATTTGGGCCATGTCTGCTTCCATTTGATGTGCGCCGCACCTTCCCAGGCAAAGCCTGCACGGCCGACGCCGATACCGTAGCGCACCGCCCTGTTGCCCGGCAGGACGTAATAGAGGTGGCGCTGCGGCGTGTTGACGATGACAGTGCCCGGCTTTTCCCGGGAGAAATATGTAACGATCTGGCGGTGATATTGTTTCTTTACCCGGTCGATGGGAATCGCCGGAATGGTATAGCCGCCATCCTTCACACTGCCATATTCGGCGGTGAAGATCTGCTTGGAAAATTCTGGTCCGGCGCTGACGCACCCGGCCAGCGCAAGCGTGGCCGCGATACTGATACCGGATATGGCTTTGCGCAGCTTCATGTTGCCCCCTGGCTGTCTTCTGTGCCCGAAACGCGCTGTTCGAACAGTTGATACCGACAATTTGTTTATAATACCATCGCCTTTTCAAGCTTTGTAGACCAGTAATTCTTTGGTGAAGCCAATATGTTTGGCCATTATTGCAATCATGCAACGCCCGGCCGCTCTTGCCAACACCTGCCGATCGTGTCAGCCTGCAGCAGGAACATTAACGGAACAAATCAAAGGCGAATCTGCCCGATGCCCATCGTTTCACCGCATCCAGAGCCAACGCTTGTCGATGGCCGGCAGTCGGAGCGCGCACTGCTTGTGCGGCGCGGTGTTCAGCGCATGTTTCGCCATTTGAGGCACGCATTGCTGGCCGAACTCGGTCTTGCCAGCGGCCGCCGCGCGGATTTGATCAGCCTGTCGGAAAAGGGCGAGATCTGGATTGTGGAGATCAAATCCTCGATCGAGGATTGGAAGGCCGACAACAAATGGCCAGACTACCGTCAGCATTGCGACCGTCTGTATTTCGCCACCCATCCGGGCGTGCCGCTGGAGATTTTTCCCGAGGACTGCGGCATGATTCTGTCGGATGGTTATGGAGCCGAGATTATCCGCGAAGCGCCGGAGCACAAGCTCGCGCCGGCAACCCGCAAGGCTCTGACCCTGAGATTTGCCCGCGCCGGCGCCGACCGCCTTCTCGTAGCTGAACAGTTTGCCTATCAGCAGGCCGAGGACGAGGCCGAATAAACCTGCTCTAGGCCGAAACGACCTTTTCGATCAGTTCCAGATAGTCATCATCCCGCTTGACCGGTTCGCCGGCCAGTCGCATTCGGCGGAAATATTCTGCTCCTGCGAGCTTGCTCTCGCCGCCCGTATCCGCCCTCTGGTGGTCGCCTTCGCGCAGCGCCGAGACATAGCAGAAGATATCGCACATGCGTTCCGCGATCCGCTGGATTTTAAACGTCTGCAACTCGTGTGAGGACGTTTTGAGATTGTCCACATCGTCCTTCAGCCGTGCAACAAGTAATTGTGCATTTTCCCGTTCCTTGCCGAGATTGTCCGGGAGTTTGCCGATCTCATCTGTCATGACCGAAAAATAGGCTTCGTCGTGGCTGTATTTGTGGATGTCGCGCAGGACCTGCATCAGGAGCGTATTGTGCGAGCCCTCCCAATTCTCAAGAATAACGCTCTCGCGGAAGAGACGCGGCAGGTTCGAGGTTGTTTCGATCGCGCCGTTTCCGCCCAGGACGTCGATCGCATGATGGGTGCAATCGACCACGCGTCTGGAAATGACGCTCTTGCCGAGATTTGACATCAGCCGGACAAACGCCGCCCGCGCCGGATCCGCAACCCTGCCGAGGTCGATATCGTCCTGCATCGAGATCAGCGAATACGTCCCGGCGAGGTCGGCGACGATTTCCGCCTTGATCGTCGCCAGATTCTCCCGCACCAGCGGATAGTCGATGATCGTGCTGCCGAAGGCGTAACGGGTGTCAGCATAGGCGCGGGCAATCTGATAGGCCCGGTTGGCAAATCCGAGAACGGCGACCGCCAGGGCAATACGCGAATGGTGGATGACCATTTCCATCAGCCGGTTAAAGCCGCGGTCGACGGATCCGAGCGCAATCGCATAGGCATCGTTGAAGTCGATTTCCGAGGACGCCAGCGCCCGGGTACCCATCTTTTCTTTCAGGCGGCGGAACGTGTAGTCGTTGCGGCTGCCGTCGGGTTTGCGTTCGGGGATCATGAAGACGGCGATCCCCCTGGTTCCCGGCTGATCAAGATCGTACCTGGCGCTGATGACCAGAAGATCGGCATCGGCATTGGAGCAGAACCACTTTTCACCGCGGACGCGCCAGCTGCCGTCCTCGTGCTGAAAGGCCATGGTAGCGTTGGCACCGACGTCGGATCCGCCCTGAACCTCGGTGAGGAACTGCGACGCCGTCATATTATCGTCGTAGCTGGGCGCCTCCAGCCTGGCTATATAGTCTTCCCGTCCGGGAAATTCGGCGATGGTGCGCAACAGGCGGGCGGTTTCGAAATTGCAGATCACCGGACAGTTGTGTCCGGCTTCTCCGGCATGGTTGGAAAGAAAATAGAAACTCATGCCCTCACGCAGGCCGCCGATGGCCGCCAGCCGCGACACGAGGTTGGTTTCGTAAATCACATTGCCGGAACGGGCGTAGCTCGGATGATGAATGATCTTGTCGTCGCGTTCGCCGATGCCGTTATAGTGTTGCACGGTCGGATTGTTGAAACGCGCGTCGTTTTCGGCCACCGCCGGTTCCAATTCCGCTGGAATTCGTTCGCCGAATGCGGACAGATCATCATGAACAGCCGCATAGTCCATTCCGAGATAATAGCGCACCGTGTGCTGAAAATCGGTGTCGCCGAGATAGACGTTTTCACCGATCCTATCCATCCACAGCCGCATGTTGCCGCGACCGAATGCATGTCCGGGCAAAACCCCGTTCACCGGTAGCGCTGCCTGCCGGCTGGTCGCGGGTTCCGGATCGCCCTCCACCTGCTGGTCGCGGTCGAAAGCCTGCCGTCCTGACGTATCCATGGGTGCTCCTGGAAATTCCCGTGCATGATGGCTAGAAAGTCGCGCCGAATGGAGGATGGCTCAATGGCCGGGCGGGACAAATCGTTGGGCGGATGGGCCATTTCGCCTTCTTTGGCCGGCGGAATCCTGTTCGCCGGCGCAAAGCCGTGCGATCTTGTGTTTTGCGGCGAAAACAAACCACAATGGCGGTATGAAAACGATCGTTATCTACGCGCCGCAAAATGCCGTCGGCATGAGTATCATGCTGATTTCGGAATTGTGCTGGTACGCAGCCCGAAAGACGGAAGCGACAACCGGGGAATCGTCCAACATCCTGGTGGTCAGTCCGGCGGGCAGGAACCTGATCTGTTCCAACAACATGTCGCTGCCGGTCAGCGACCGCATTGCCGAACTTCTGAACGCCGACGCTGTGTTTCTGGCTGCGTTCTGGGGCGGTGTCGAACAGGCCGTTTCGGACAATCGTGATCTGAAGCCGCTTCTGATAGAACTCGACAAACGCGGCGTTCCGATCGCCGCGGTCAGCACCGGTACTTTTTTTCTGGCGGAATCCGGATTGCTGGACGCCAAGGTGGCGACGACCTATCCGCCATTTGTCGGCGAATTTGAGAGCCGATACCCAGCTGTTAAATTGAGGCCAAACCGCGCGATAACGGATGCCGGTGGCTTGTATTGCGCCAATGGAATACCGGCGGGCTGCGATCTGACGGTTTCCATCATTGAGCTGCTGTTTGGCCCGGACGTTGCGCGACAGACGTCGCGGGCGTTTTTAACTGGATTCAGCCGCGATTATGCGCTGGCCAACGTGGCTCTCGATGGCCAGAAATATCACGGTGACCGGCAGGTTCTGACGGCACAGCAATGGATGGAACGCAACTACGGCGGACCGGTGCGCATGATCGCGATCGCTGCAGATGTCGGCATGAGCCCGCGCAATTTTTCTCGTCGCTTCAAGCAGGTGACCAATGAGAGCCCGCATGACTATCTGCGGCGGGTTCGCATCGAAGCGGCAAAGGATCTGTTCAGGGATCGTGACCTGTCACTGTCGGAGATCGCCGACCGCTTCGGCTATCGCGATCCTGGCTCGTTTCTCAAGGCCTTTCGAAGAGAAACCGGGCTGACGCCCGGTGAGTTTCGCGATCAGTTCAGGCAGGAAGCCCTCTAGAGCAAGTCTGGCTTAGATTGAAGCATTTGATGGCGAAAAATCGGTTCACTCGGCCAGGCGCGTCGCGCAGCGCGATGTGGTGCATCGGGCAAGCGGCGCAACGACGCCGATGGGCCGATTGTCCGCCACCCTTAAAAGAACTATCGTTTTGATACTCAGAGATGAATGGGCCGGGCGATTTTGCCCCCTGACTGCGTTGGCTCGCCAGCGACCAAAATCGCCTCGGTCAAATGATTCAATCTAAGCCAGATTTGCTCTAGGGGCCGCTAACGCGGTGCCCGCTTGGCAAGAATGCGCTGCAGGGTGCGCCGGTGCATGTTAAGCCGGCGGGCGGTCTCGGAGACATTGCGGTCGCACATTTCATAGACGCGCTGGATGTGTTCCCAGCGAACACGGTCTGCCGACATCGGAT
Source organism: Hyphomicrobiales bacterium (assembly GCA_024244645.1). Taxonomy (GTDB): domain Bacteria; phylum Pseudomonadota; class Alphaproteobacteria; order Rhizobiales; family Rhizobiaceae; genus Hoeflea_A. The sequence continues at coordinate 14,284 of JAAEOH010000046.1, read as the reverse complement.
TTTCAGGCGGTTCGACCTTTTCACCCGGTTCACGGGTCAGTGCTGCGAAAACCTCATCCGCATCGGCGGGCTTTGCGAGATAATCGATTGCTCCCAGTTTTACGGCGTTGACTGCCGTCGCGATGTTGCCATAGCCCGTCAGCATGATGATGCGCGTATCATCACGCGCTTGGCGGATGGCCTCGATCAGCTCCAGCCCGTTGCCGTCGCCAAGTCTCAGGTCGATGACGGCGAATTGCGGTGCGCCGGCTTTGATAAAAGTGCGACCTTCGGCGATCGATTCGGCCATTTCGACGGTAAATCCGCGGCTTTCCATTGCCCGGCCGAGCCTGCGCAAAAACGGCCCGTCATCGTCAACGATCAGCAGCGACGCATCGTCACCGATCAATTCACTGTCACTATGACTGTCCGGTTGGGTGTTCATGATCCGACATATCCCTTAGTTTCTTTTACGCTATCACATAAGGCCGATGTCTAGAAAAGCCAAGCTGTGCAATGGTCGCTGGGCCATCAGCCTTCGGCAAGTTCCATGGCATTTCGCGGCCATTTTATCGTCACGCAGGCACCCGCCGCACCATCCCGATTGGCGAAATTCAGCGTGGCGCCGGACCGCTCCAGCAGCGTCTTTGCAATAAACAGGCCAAGGCCAAGCCCCCCGGCGCTCGGGTCGCTGCTCTGGTGGCGCCGCGTGACATAAGGATCGCCGATGCGCGAGAGCACATCATGGGAAAACCCTCTCCCGTCATCCTCGATCCGGATGATCACCTGATCGGCCGTGCACTCGGTCTCGACGGTGACGGTCGATTTGGCGAAGTCGACAGCATTTTCCACCAGGTTTCCGAGACCATAAACGATGCCGGCATTGCGTTGTCCGACCGGCTCGCCTTCCGGGCCGCTTGCACGTTCCACCTTGATTTCGACCCCGAATTCCCGGTGCGGCGCAATCACTTCCTCGATCAGCGAGGACAGCGGCAGCCGGCGCATGTGCTCCTCATCGGCCGATGCCAGTGTCGTCAGCCGGCGCATAATGTCGCGGCAGCGTTCGCTTTGGGAACGCAACAATTGCACGTCTTCGCCGAAACGTTCGTCACCGGCAAGCGCGCGTTCCATTTCGCGCGCCACGACCGCGATTGTGGCAAGCGGCGTTCCCAGCTCATGCGCCGCTGCCGCCGCAAGCCCGTCGAGGGCGGACAGATGCTGCTCGCGCTGCAGGGTGAATTCGGTTGCCACCAGCGCGTCGGCAAGTTCCTCCGCTTCGGCAGAGACCCTGTAGGCGTAGAATGCGGCGAATGCGGCGGTCGAGACGATGGCAATCCAGCTGCCGGCGATAAGCACCAGCGGCGCGGTGAACTCTTCACCCGGATACCACGGCAACGGACGGTGATAGAATGCCAGAACGGTGACGGCTGCCACCACTGTGACGCCGAGCACAACGATGTTGCGTACGGGGAGTGAAGCCGATGCGACAATCACCGGCACGCACACCAGAACGGCGAATGGATTGGACAATCCGCCGGTAATGAACAAAAGCCCGAAAAGCTGCAGAATATCGAGCCCGAGGATTAAAGTGGACGTCGAAGGGCTGAGACGATGTGTTGCGGGATATTTTATACGCAAGGCGATGTTCAGAAGCGCCAGACAGGCAATCAGCAGAAAACATGAGGCGACAGGCAGAGGGAACCTGAAACCGTAGGCAACGCCGAGCACCGTCACGCTCTGGCCGATAATAGCAAGCGTACGTAGCCGGATAAGCGTGCGCATGCGCAGATGATTGGCACTGCGCGTTTCGGAAATGTGTTCGGATAAGTCCATGGTGGCCTGCATATATATCAATTTGCCGGATGTCATAGCAAAGGAAATGGGTCTATCCGGATTGCTTTGGTATCACCTTTTGCGCGGATGTTTGACACGGTACGTGGCCGCGGCGGAGGCCGGATCTTCGGGCCAGGGGTGTTTGGGATAGCGCCCCCGCATGTCGGCGCGCACGTCCGCCCATGAGCCCGACCAGAATCCGGGCAGATCCCGCGTCTTCTGGATCGGGCGATGGGCCGGCGACAAAAGCTCGAGCAGCAGCGGCACATCCCCCCCGGCCAGACACGGATGCCGCGTCAGTCCGAACAACTCCTGCACGCGCACTGAAAGCACCGGTTCTTCGCCGTCATAATTGATTGGCAGATTGGATCCCGCAGGAGTCTTGAAATGTGTTGGCGCAAAGCGGTCGAGGTCCCGTTGAAGCTCGAACGGCACCAGGGCCATCAGGCCGTGAACCAGACTTGCCGGCTCGATCCGGTCGAAGCGAGTGACGCCATTCTGGAACGGTGCAAACCACAGCTCTGCGGCATCGAGCAGGGCTTCATCCGACACATCCGGCCATGGTGCCCCCTTGTTTCGGTTCAGCCAGCATATGCGGCTGCGCAGTTGGTATGCGGCAGCCGACCAGGGCAGCGCGTCGATACCGAGCAGCCTCAAGCCCGATAGGAGCGCCTCGGAAATACCATCGACGGGCTGCCTGGAAAGCGGGCGCTCCTCCAAAATCAGATTGCCCAGGCGCCGCACCCGCCGCGCTTTGACGCTGCGTGTTTTACGGTCGAAGACAACATCGTCGTCTTCGGATATCCGGTCGCCGATCGTCGCTTCGATGGTTTCCGCATCGATGGAAGCAGCGGACAGGATGCGTTGCGAAGCGGCACGGCCGGTAAGGTCAGTGACCACAAGAAACGCTTCACGAGCCAGCGCAACATTGCTGTCGACGAACGCGCCGCGCCCGTTCGCAAGGGCAAATCGGCTCTCATTGTCCGGCGTCGCCGCGCGTCGTTTGGCCACGCGGTCGGCAAAACCGTAGAGCAGCAAAGGACCGGCTTGCGGAGCGCGGACGCCCGACCGCGGCTTGGGTCTCGAACCGGATGTGTTGTGCGCAATGCGCTGCGCCAGGGTTCTGGCATCCTTTGCTCTTTTTCCGCTGTCATTGCGGAAACGGCGCCAACGTTCATCGAGATCTATGGAAGGTCCGCCGAGGCCCTGTTCGCTCATCAGCACTGCAAGTTCCGCCGCGTCCGTCGCAGCACCCGATCTGCCGGCAGCAACGACCATGGCCCCCAGGCGCACGGGGAGGCCGAGATTGCGCATGATCTCGCCGTCCCCTGTCAGCAAACCGGTATCGTCCAGCGCGTCGAGCGACCGCAATAGCGCGCGGGCTTCGCGCAATGCTGGCGCTGGCGGTGGATCGATGAAACGCAGCGTGTCCGGATCCGTGACGCCCCATGCGGAGCAGTCCAAAATGAGATTGCTGAGGTCACTGGCCAGAATCTGCGGCGGGGTGAATTCCGGCAGCGCAGCCGTCTGCTCGGCGCGCCACAGACGGATCGCGATGCCCGGTTCCGTTCGTCCGGCGCGACCGGCCCGCTGATCGGCGGACGCTTTGGAAACGCGCACGGTTTCAAGACGGGTGATGCCCGTTGACGGCTCAAAGACCGGCAGGCGCTGCTGACCGCTGTCGATGACAATGCGCACGCCGTCGATGGTGATCGATGTTTCGGCAATCGCCGTCGCGAGCACTATTTTTCGAGTCCCCGGTTCGGGTGGGCGGATTGCTGCGTCCTGCGCCTTGCCCGAAAGATCGCCGTATAGCGGTGCGATAATGGCACCTGCCGTGCCGCTTTCTTCCAGTATTTCCGCCGTGCGGCGGATCTCGCGTTGTCCGGGCAAAAACGCCAGGATCGACCCGACTTCTTCCTTCAGGGATCGCTGGATGGTTGCGGCCATCGCCTTTTCGATCCACTCCCCGGATGGGCGCTCCCTGTAGCGTACGTCCACCGGATAGGCGCGCCCGCTGCTTTCTATCACTGGCACATCGCCCAGCAGTTCCGATACGCGCGCCACATCAAGCGTTGCCGACATCACGAGGAGCCTGAGATCCTCGCGAAGTGCCGATTGAATGTCGAGTGCCAGCGCCAGGCCGAAATCCGCGTTGAGCGTGCGTTCGTGAAATTCATCGAAAAGCACCGCCGAAATACCGGGCAGTTCGGGACTATCGACAATCATGCGCGAAAAAATGCCCTCGGTGATGACTTCGATGCGGGTATTTGCCGTCACCCTGGTGTCGAGCCGCGTGCGGTAACCGACCGTCTCGCCGACTTCCTCTCCGAGAAGCCGCGCCATCTGCCGGGCGCTGGCGCGTGCTGCCAGCCGCCGCGGCTCCAGCAGCAGGATCTTGCCGTCGCCCAGCCAGTCTGCCGTCAGCAAATGCAATGGAACCAGCGTAGTCTTGCCAGCACCGGGCGGCGCGGCAAGAACCGCCGACCGGCCTTTGTCCAGCGCCACTAGCAGAGCGGGTACCGCTTCGCTGATCGGAAGCTGCGGCAGGTCTTTTGTCATCGGGTTACGTTTGTTCACCGGGTGTGCTGTAGCAGCCGCGCAGGCCAGGCTGCAATCGGCCAGCGCGATTTTGTCCCGCGACCCTCGCTATCGCGCCCCTTGTACGTTACATAGGTGACCAACGGCATTGCCCCGCGGAGTATTTGAAATGAGCGATCAGTCCGGCCGAAAGACCCTGGTTCTGACCGGCGCAAGCCGCGGCATCGGACATGCGACAGTAAAGCGGTTTTCGGCCGAAGGATGGCGGGTCATAACCTGTTCGCGGCAGGATTTTGCCGAAAACTGCCCATGGCCGGCAGGACCCGACGATCATATCAAGATCGACCTCTCCGATCCGGAAGATGTCGGCAGCGCGGTCTCCGAAATCCGTCACCGGCTGGAAAAAGAGGGTGGCCAGCTCAACGCGCTGGTCAACAATGCCGGCATTTCACCGAAAACGCCGGACGGTGAACGGCTCAATTCCATGGAAACGCCAATGCACACCTGGCGGGACGTCTTTCAGGTGAATTTCTTTGCGCCGATCCTGCTGGCACGCGGTCTTTTCAAGGAGCTGGCGGCGGCAAAAGGCTCCGTGGTCAATGTGACATCGATCGCCGGATCGCGCGTGCATCCGTTCGCCGGCACGGCCTATGCGACATCGAAGGCCGCGCTCGCGTCGCTGACCCGAGAAATGGCGGCGGATTTTGGTCCCCATGGCATTCGCGTCAACGCGATCGCGCCCGGGGAGATCGAAACCGCGATCCTTTCGCCAGGCACTGAAAAAATGGTTGAGAACATCCCTCTGCGCCGCCTCGGATCAACCGAAGAGGTCGCCGAGACAATCTATTTCCTTTGTTCAGACAGCGCCTCGTATGTGACAGGCGGCGAAATCCACATCAATGGCGGTCAGCACGTCTAGAGCTTATAATCGATCAATCAACGCTGCTGACCTATCTCCTGATTTTGCTGGGGTTTGTTTTTATCCCTGGCCCTGGCGTGCTTTTGACCCTTGCGCGGGCGACCGGATCGGGCACGCGTGTCGGCATGGCGACGGGTCTTGGCATTGCTGTCGGCGATCTCATTAACACGGCGATGGCCGTCCTTGGTCTTTCCGCGATCATTCTGACGTCGGCGTTTCTGTTCAGTCTCATCAAGTATCTGGGTGCGGCTTATCTCGTTTATCTCGGCATTCGCGCGATTATGGAAAAGCCGCAGATAAATGGAATTGAAGGGTCTTTTCCGATCACACCGTCTCAGGCGCTGCGTCAGGCGATCCTCGCTGAGGTTCTCAATCCCAAATCGGCGATGTTCTTTCTGGCCTTCCTGCCGCAGTTCGTGCGCGCTGAAAACGGTGCGGTTGCTCTGCAATTGACCGTCCTGGGCGTGCTTTTTGTCGCCATGGGCTGTTGAGCACGATGGTCGTCGCAGTTTGCGCCGGCGGTGTCGGCAGATTTCTGCGCCGCAACCCGGCGGTTCTGCACTGGCAGGGAAAATTCACCGGCAGCATCTATTGTGCGCTGCGCGTTCGGCTGGCGTTGCAGGAAAAAATAGCGCCCGGCATAAGCCGGCCGTAGAGAATTTCTTTTAACCCGATGTCACATCCACCCCTGCTGTCTCGTCTATCCCCACACGTCCCAACAAAGGAGATCGGATGATGCAGGAACGTATGGACTATTTCAAAGCCGCACCGGAGCCGATGAACGCCATGTTGGCATTTGAAAAGGCGGTCCGGGGCAGCGGCCTCGAACACAGCCTTTTTGAGCTGGTCAAGACCCGCGCTTCGCAGATCAATGGCTGCGCCTATTGCATTCATATGCACACCAGCGATGCACGCAGGGCCGGCGAGAGCCAGGAACGGCTGTATCTGCTTTCGGCATGGCGGGAATCGTCGCTCTATACGCCGCGCGAGCGAGCGGCCCTTGACTGGACCGAAACACTCACATTGATTGCTCAGACCGCTGCGCCCGACGACGTTTATGAAAACCTGCGCAAGCACTTTGACGAGGAGGAGATCGTGAAACTGACGCTGCTGATCGGCGCGATCAACGTCTGGAACCGCATTGCCGTCGGCTTTCGCAGCCAGCACCCGGTCAATTCCGATGCTGCCTGACAACAAGCTTCCGGATCGCGCTGCCGCCTTCGAAACGGAGCGCGGCCGCCTGACCGGTCTTGCCTACCGCATGCTCGGATCGCTGACCGATGCCGAGGACATCATGCAGGATGCCTGGCTACGCTGGGAAGGCGCGGCACCGGACGATATCCGCAAGCCGGCGGCCTATCTTTCGGCAATCGTCACGCGGCTGTGTCTTGACCGGCTCAAACAGGCACGCCGCCATCGTGAAGTCTATGTCGGCCCGTGGCTGCCCGAGCCGGTCCTCACAGACCCGGCTTCAGTCGATGATCCCGATTGCCTGAGCGAAAAAGACATTTCCTATGCTCTGATGCTGGCACTCGAGCGTTTGTCGCCGCTCGAGCGTGCGGCTTTCATCCTTTACGATGTTTTCGATATGCCCTTTGGCGAGATCGCGCCGGTGCTTGGACGCAGCGAACAGGCCTGCCGGCAGTTGGCGAGCCGCGCGCGCCCATATCCGCAATTCCCGTCCCCGTTTTGACGTGGCGTCCGGGAAGGCCGAGAAGATTGCGGCAGCTTTTTTTGCGGCTTCCAGAGGCGGCGATCTGGACGCGCTCGGACGTCTGCTTGCCGACGATACGCAACTTCATTCCGACGGCGGCGGAAGGAAGATCGCGGCGCTCAATGTCATCCGCGGTGCCCCCAAAGTGGCGCGTTTCTATGCCGGTCTTGCCCGCAAACGCCCATACGGCCCGCCGCGTTGGAGCCAGCGCATGCGCATCAACGGCCTGCCGGCAAATCTGACGGTTGGGGCGGACGGCACGCGGGAAGTGACCCTGTTGGTAATCGCCGGCAACACGGTGACCTGCGTCTACGTGGTCCGCAATCCCGACAAGCTCGAGCGGCTCTGGAATACTTTGGGCGGAGCCGACGCGAAGGCGTCGCCGTCCAGCGCCACGTCTTAGTGCGCGCCGCCAAATCGGCCGATGCGTACGCCGTAATGCACGGCGATGCCGTAGTCGGGGTCGTCGTCGGAATCGACCATCAACTGACCGGCCCGCGACAAGAGTGTGTGGCAGTCCCGCGACAGATGACGCAGCTCCAGCCTTGTGCCTTGCGACCGATAGCGGCCGGCAAGTGCCTCGATGGCCTGCAGGGCCGACTGGTCGACGACGCGCGAATCCATGAAATCGACCGCGACACGCTTCGGATCGGTCTTCGGGTCGAACAGTCCAGAAATCCGGCAACCGAGCCGAAGAAAAGCGGGCCCTCGATGCGGTAGACCTTGGTGTCGTCCGCTTCTTCCGTGTTTGCCCGGATGCGCGTTGCGTTGTTCCAGGCATAGGCCAGCGCCGAGATGATGACGCCAGCAACCACCGCAATGGCAAGGTCCGTCATGACCGTGATGATGGTGACGAGCACGATAACGGCCGTGTCCATGCGCGGCACCCGCGCGATGATGGTGAAACTCTTCCACGCAAATGTGCCGATCACCACCATGAACATCACGCCGATCAGAGCGGCAAGCGGGATCTGTTCGATCAATGCCGAGGCGAAGAGGATGAAGCTCAGCAACAACAATGCTGCGGTCACGCCCGAAAGCCGCATGCGTGCACCCGATTCGAGGTTGATCATCGACTGGCCGATCATGGCGCAGCCGCCCATGCCGCCGAAAAAGCCGGTCACCACATTGGCAGCGCCCTGTGCCATGCATTCCTGCGATGCACCGCCGCGCGTGCCGGTCCTTTCGCCGACGAGGTTGAACGCCAGCAGGCTTTCGATCAGACCGATGGCGGCAAAAATCACTGCATAGGGGAAGATGATCTTCAGGGTTTCCAGCGTCAACGGAATGGACGGTATCGCAAACTGCGGCAGGCCGCCGCTGATCGACGCCATATCGCCGACGCGCGGCACCGGTATGTCGAATGCGATGACGAGGCCGGCAACCACCAAAATGGCGGCCAGCGGCGCCGGAACATTTTGGTGATCTTCGGCACTACGTGGATGACCACCATGGTCAGCGCCACAAGGCCGAGCATATAGGCTAGCGGCAGGCCGCCGATCCATTCCTTCGCACCGTCGGCGCCGGTTATCTTGAACTGCTCGAACTGGGCCAGGAAGATGACGATGGCGAGGCCGTTGACGAAGCCGAGCATGACCGGATGCGGAACCAGACGGATGAACCGGCCGAGCTGCAATACGCCTGCCGCGACCTGCAGGATTCCCATCAGGATCACGGCGGCGAACAGATATTGCACGCCGTGTGTTGCCACCAGTGACACCATCACGACTGCAAGCGCGCCCGTTGCGCCCGATATCATGCCCGGCCGTCCGCCGAAGAGCGAGGTGATCAGGCAGATGATGAAGGCCGCATAGAGTCCGACCAGCGGGTTGACGCCGGCGATAAACGCGAAGGCTACGGCCTCCGGCACCAGCGCCAGTGCGACGGTCAGGCCAGAAAATGTTTCGATGCGGACGCGGTCCGGCGTCATTGCGACACGCGTCTCATCGGACGCACGCGTAAGGGGCAGGGCCTGGCTGAGCGCTGCAAAGGCAGGTTTGAACAAGGGATTGAATCCGCTTTTTGTCGTTTGGAAGAGTATCGGGCTCCTTATTGCACTGCACAATAAAAGAATTGCCAACCCCAAATTGCGCTGCATGGCTGCCATGCGAATGAGGGCACATTGCGCAGCCAATCTGGGCTGTGACCACTGGAAACGTGCGGTCTGCGCCGGTAGCACTATTCGATTTCGCCGCCATCCGGCAATCCTTCGCTGGCAAGGGAAATTCACCGGCAGCCCTTGCTTCTCGGGTATCCTGCTGGCGTTGAACGAAAAAACGGTTTTGCGACAAAACGCTGCCGACGAACAAAAGCTCTATTTGAATACCGAGCGTTTTTAATATTGACTCCAAGTGTGATCACACATATCACCACACGATGTCTGAGATTATTTCCATGGGCGAAACCGGATCCCACGCCCCCGGTCTTCACGATAATGCAATTGCCCGCAATCCCGGCCACGCGCTCGAACTCGACTGGGTCAACGAGATCCAGGTCAACCGCTCGGCGGTCGAGCGCCGCTGCGCAACGCTTTCCGGCCGCCGCTCGGTCAAGAAGGACGCGCAGGCGGGCTGGCTGCTGAAAGCAATCACCTGCATTGACCTGACAACACTCAATGGCGACGACACCGCGGCGCGGGTGCGCCGACTGTGCGCCAAGGCCAGGCAGCCGGTGCGTCCGGATCTCCTGGAAGCGCTCGGCGTTGCAGACCGGCGGATCACCACCGGCGCGGTGTGCGTCTATCACCGCTTCGTGCGCGACGCTGTCGAAGCGCTGGACGGTACGTTCATTCCGGTTGCCGCGGTTTCCACCGGATTTCCCGCCGGCCTTTCGCCGCACGACACCAAGCTGCGCGAAATTGAAGCTTCCGTTGCCGACGGCGCCAGGGAAATCGATATCGTTGTGACCCGCGAGCACGTACTGACTGGCAACTGGCAGGCGCTCTATGACGAGATGCGCGATTTCCGCGAGGCCTGCGGCGAGGCCCATGTCAAGGCGATCCTTGCGACCGGCGATCTGCGCACCCTGCGCAACGTCGCCCGCGCCTCGATGGTCTGCATGATGGCGGGCGCCGATTTCATCAAGACCTCGACCGGCAAGGAAACCGCAAATGCGACCCTTCCTGTGAGCCTTGTCATGCTGCGCATGATCCGCCAGTTCCATGAGCGCACCGGCCACGTCATCGGCTTCAAGCCGGCCGGCGGTATCTCGGTCGCCAAGGACGTGCTGGCCTATCAGGTGCTGATGAAGGAGGAGTTGGGGCGGCGCTGGCTGGAACCCGACCTGCTGCGCTTTGGCGCGTCTTCACTGCTTTCCGACATCGAACGTCAGCTTGAGCACCACATCACCGGCCGCTATTCGGCCTATAACCGCCATCCGATGGCCTGAAGCGAGGCAAGCGATCATGTCTGTTGCAAACTATTTTGATTCCCTCGACTACGGCCCCGCACCGGAAGCCGACAACAATGTCCGCGACTGGTTAAAAAACCACGACGCGACCTTCGGCCATTTCTTCGACGGTGCATTCCGCGTTTCGAGCGGCGGAAAAACCCTGTCGACTCGGGAGCCGGCGACCGGCGAACCACTGGCAAAAATCGCCCAAGGCACGGCCAAGGACGTCGATGATGCGGTAAGTGCCGCCGAAAAGGCGCAAGGCTCCTGGGAAGCGCTCGGCGGCAAGGCCAGAGCACGTCATCTTTATGCACTGGCGCGCATGGTTCAGCGCCACGGTAGGCTTTTTGCGGTGCTCGAAGCGCTCGACAACGGCAAGCCGATCCGTGAAACACGTGATCTCGATATCCCGCTTGTCGCCCGGCATTTCTATCACCATGCCGGCTGGGCTGAACTGCAGGATACTGAATTGGCCGATTACAAGCCGATCGGTGTTGTCGGACAGATCATTCCCTGGAACTTTCCGCTGCTGATGCTCGCCTGGAAGGTTGCGCCGGCTCTGGCGCTCGGCAACACAGTGGTGCTCAAACCCGCAGAAGCGACGCCACTGACGGCGCTGCTTTTTGCCGAACTTGCTGCACGCGCTGGTCTGCCTGCCGGTGTGCTCAATGTGCTGACTGGTGACGGCGCTACCGGCGCTGCCCTTGTCAAGCATGACGGTGTCGGCAAGATCGCCTTTACCGGTTCCACCGACGTCGGCCGTATCATCCGTGCCGAGACGGCCGGCAGCGGCAAGTCGCTGACGCTGGAACTCGGCGGCAAATCGCCTTTCATCGTGTTCGATGATGCCGATATGGAAAGCGCCATCGAGGGCGTCGTCGACGCCATCTGGTTCAATCAGGGCCAGGTCTGCTGTGCCGGCTCCCGGTTGCTCGTCCATGAAGGCATTCACGACCGCTTCATCGCCCGGCTGAAGGAGCGCATGGACACGCTTCGCGTCGGCAATCCGCTCGACAAGGCGATCGACATGGGCGCGATTATCGAGCCGAGCCAGCTGGAGCGCATTAAAAGTCTGGTCAAGAAAGGCGTTGAAGAAGGCGCCGAGGCCTACTCTCCGGACATCACGACGCCCGAAAAGGGCTGTTTTTATCCGCCGACCCTTTTGACCGGCGTCGAGCCCGCCTCGACGGTCGCCACCGAGGAAATCTTCGGCCCGGTCATGGTGGCCATGTCGTTCCGAACCCCCGACGAAGCCGTCGCGCTGGCCAACAACACCCGCTATGGCCTCGCCGCGAGCGTCTGGAGCGAGAACATGAACCTGGCGCTCGATATCGCGCCGCAGCTCAAGGCCGGTGTCGTCTGGGTCAACGCAACCAACCTCTTCGACGCTGCCGTCGGCTTCGGCGGCTACCGTGAATCCGGCTATGGCCGCGAGGGCGGTATCGAAGGTGCATATGAATATCTGAAGCCAAAGGCCTTGGCCGCCCGCAAGCCGCGCAAACCTGCACCGCCTCTTCCCGTTGTCGAGGCCACCGACAGCTTCGCACCGATGGGCGTGGACCGCACGGCCAAGCTCTATATCGGCGGCAAACAGGTGCGCCCGGACGGCAACTACTCGCTGTCCGTCATTTCACCCAAAGGCACGGTGATCGGCGAAATGGGCGAGGGCAACCGCAAGGATATCCGCAACGCCGTGGAAGCCGCACGTAACGCGTCGGGCTGGGCGACGGCCTCGACACATCTTCGCGCCCAGATCCTCTATTATCTCGGCGAAAATCTCTCGGCACGCACCGACGAGTTCGTTGCCCGCCTGTCGGCCATGACCGGCGTGAAGAAGCAGGATGCGGCGCGGGAGGTCGATGCATCGATCGACCGTTTCTTCACCTATGCCGCCTGGGCAGACAAGTTCGACGGCGCTGTCCACAGCCCGCCCTTGCGCGGCGTGGCGCTTGCCATGAATGAGCCGATCGGCGTCGCCGGCGTCATCTGCCCCGACGAGTTGCCGCTGCTGAGTTTCGTCAGCCTCGTTGCGCCGTTGATGGCCATGGGCAACCGGGTTGTTGCCGTCCCGAGTGAACGCTACGGGCTGATTGCTGCCGACTTTTATCAGGTGCTTGAAACGTCCGATGTACCCGGCGGCGTTCTCAACATCGTCACCGGCCGCACAAAGGAACTCGCCAAGACACTAGCCGATCACGACGATGTCGATGCGCTCTGGGCCTTCGGCGACAGCGAGGTTTCACATATGGCCGAAGCCTGTTCCATCGGCAATATGAAGCGCACATTCGTTGACAACGGGCTTGCCACAAACTGGTATGATGCAAGCGTTGCCGAAGGCCGGCACTTCCTGCGCAATGCCGTGCAGGTCAAGAACATCTGGATCCCCTATGGCGAATAGGATGGACTGGACGGCCGATACTGGCGGGCTTGAAACGGTTGCCCGGGCGACGCTGCAGGAACAGATCTACCAGCAGCTTCGAAACCGCATCATGTCCGGCTTTTTCAAACCCGGCCAGGCGCTCAGCATGCGCTCCGTCGCCGAGGCCGTGGGTGTTTCGGTCATGCCCGTTCGCGATGCCCTGAGGCGTCTGGAGGTCGAAAACGCCCTGGTCGTCGGTCACAATCGTGCACTGGAAGTGCCGAAGCTGGATGCCGAAACACTGATGGAAATCAGCGACATGCGTATCGCGCTGGAGGGATTGGCGGTTGAAAGGGCGATACCCGCGATCGATGAGGCGGATCTCGAACATCTGCGTGGACATTTCACCGATATGAGCGAAAGTATCGTATCGGATGACACCGACGGATATCTCGCCGCCAACTGGGCGTTCCACAGTCACATCTACCGCCGCGCCGGCGCCGGCATACTGATATCGGTGATTGAAAGCCTGTGGTTGCGCATGGGCCCCTATTTTCGCCTTACGGCCGAGGATTACCGGCATCTGGACAACGCCATGATAATCCATCATGACATTGTCGGGGCGCTTGAAATGGGGGATGCGGCTGCCGCCCGTGCTGGAATTATTGCCGATATCGAGGCCGCGACCCGCGACCTTAAGTATTGGCTGAACAGCAATGACGGGCATGAAGCGGCACAATGAGGACCAATGAATTCTAGGATAATGGTGCGCGGAACCGATGGCGCCGCAATTCTGCGGATTGCCGTTGCGATACTTGCTGCTGCTCTGCTGATGATGCCTGCCGGATGCAGTATGATCGGCGGATCGAACGCCAAGCTCACGGACGTTCCGGTCAATCGCGGAGCTGCCCTCTCGAAAATCAACGCCTATCGGTCTGCCAATGGTCTGCCGCGCCTGACGCTGGATCCGAAACTCGATGTCGCGGCCAGGGACATGGCGCGGCTGATCGGCCGCAAAGACAGCATGAACACCCGTGCGCACAGCGCCAGGGGTCTGTCGGGACGGCTCGACCGTGCCGGCTATGCCACCTATGCCGGCGCCGAAAACCTTGGTGCGGGCTATGTGTCGTTCGATCACGCGCTGTCCGGCTGGAAGGGCTCGCCTGACCACGACAAGAACCTTTTGAACAAGCACGTCACGCGCATCGGCATCGCCCGGGTAAAGCGTCCGGACGGTCGCTATCTCAATTTCTGGGTGCTGATCCTCGCACGGCCGGTGGCCGACGGCCGGCCGACGATCTAGAGCATGTCTTGTTTAGATTGAAGCATTTGATGGCGGAAAATCGGTTCACTCGGCCAGGCGCGTTGCGCAGCGCGATGTGGTGCATCGGGCAAGCGGCGCAACGATGCCGATGGGCCGATTGTCCGCCACCCTTGAAAGGACTATCGTTTTGATACTCAGAGATGAATGGGCCGGGCGATTTTGCCCCCTGACTGCGTTGGCTCGCGCTTGTGGTGGGATAACACCACGGCGTGCGACCCGCCTTGT
>JAAEOH010000045.1 GCA_024244645.1 Hyphomicrobiales bacterium | reverse complement strand
GATCCGAAATCTCACCTGGATGGGAAAACGAAACAACTCTATCTTCGTACATGGCGTATCCTTCCTTCTTGGAAATCGGCGACCTCAACATCGCCAGGATACGCCGCCTCTACATCACGCCATCACCAAGATTCGGTTATAGCTCTGCGATTGCTCGTTTTGTCCGCATTGGTCCTGCTGGCCAATTGCAGTGCCGCCAAGGCCGCAGATTGGCCGTTCAAAGAAACGATTCAGCCTCTAAAGATCAGAGCAACGCCTAAACCCGGTAGCGATTTGCCAATAAAGTACGATTGCGGCGGGCGATCGCCGTGCGGCCTAAGCGACTTCATGAAGAATACGGATGCCTGTGCACTCTATGTCATCAGCGCAGGCAAGCCAGTTCTGCATAGAGATTCCCTTTCAAGCGATAGATGCAAGAAGAGGGTTTCCAAAGAACGCTACAGGGTCGCATCGGTCACAAAATCAGTTGTTTCGCTTCTGTTTGGGCGCGTCTTTACCGATTCCAACTACGGCACCCCAATAGATGTAGAGAAGACGACTGCGGCTAGCGCCCTCTCGAATGCAAACATCAACTACCCCAATAAGAAAGTTTCGGTTGGCGACCTGTTGCGCATGTCTAGTGCCATGAAGTGGTCCGAAAAGCGGGGTGATGAAATTATAAGGATCGAGGAAAAACCCAACGGATGTAAGGAGAAAGATGGTCAGATCTGCACTCTCAGGACCGCAGTAACTTTGCATTTGAAGAAGGCCAAATTCAAACGTGGTAGCCCGCCGTTCAATTATTCGGGATTCGATACAGTCTTGTTGGGAATGCTCGTCGAGAATCGCTTGGCGTCTGTTTCTGGCTTGTCGCGACCCACGCTCGACCAGGGACTTGAGTTCTTTTTTTGGAAGAAACTCAACATGCGAAAGAATGCGGATTGGAAGGCCGACTACGAGCGGCATCCTGCCGCATATTGTTGTTTGTCAATGTCGGCAGGCGATCTTGCAGAACTCGGAAACTGGGTACTTCAGAAATATCGTGCTGGAGCAGATCCGATGTCGAAGTGGGTTAGGAACTCCATAGCCAAGAATCGGATTTCAACGCGTAAATGCAGCTACCGCGGTATGAAGCAGCACTACCACTATGGATATCAGTGGTGGGTGCTATCCGGCGACAAGAATGGATTCACTGGCATTGGTAAAGGTGGGCAGTACCTCCATCTGTTCCCCGACCAAAACGTCGTTGTTGTTCAACTGAGCGCCGATGATTCTGTATCAAAAAGTGACGAGTGCGAATCCATGCTTGTTCACCGATTGATTGCCGACATGGTGGCAAATTAGATACTAGCGCGCAGGCCATCAAGCACAATGCGGATCTTCTCCTCAGCCGAATAACGCTTGCGTGTTGCCCGACGGATGTCCTTGACGACCCGCTCAGACGTCTCTTTCGGGGACCCGGATTTCTGATGGGGTGGATGCCCCCTCCCTACGGCATCGCAATGT
>JAAEOH010000044.1 GCA_024244645.1 Hyphomicrobiales bacterium | reverse complement strand
CCACAACCAATCCGACACATGCGTGCAGCGGTGCCACAAAGGCATCAATCAGACTGCGAAGAGAAGCGTGATCCGAATGAGCGACAAAGGCACAAGAAGGAAGAAGAAATGAGCTTGACTGAAACGCCCAATTAGAGAAGCGGACATTGGCGTCATTCTTGCCTCTACTCCGAACTGGTTTCGTGCGATGTTCTGAGAACGTTTCCGTTCCGTTTGACACCTAGCGTGTCAGACTCCGACAGTGCGCATCGGAGGAGTCCATGTCCAATATTGCTTTCTGGATCATCCAATTTCCCGGTTGGTTGCTTTTTGCCTACCTTGTGGCGACTCAATGCACGGCTGCGTTGAGTTACTCGCTCGGGGTAAGGATGGGGACGCAAGAACCGGCCGAGCGGATCACCGAGGTCGGCGTGGCCTTCTTCAAAGGGTATGCGGGTGCCGATCTGGTTTTCTACACACCACTATTGGGCCTCGGTCTGATTGGGCATTATTTTGAAACTTCGTGGTCCACTGTGGTCCTGAGCGCAGCACTCGGCGTGACCGTGTATTGGCCAATCGCCTGTTTGTGGACCGTGAGAGCAGCGCGCGGAGCAAATGGCTGGGACTTACCGAAGGAAGAGCAATACTGGTTTGTTCTGCCAGTAATCGCCGGGTGGGGTGCGCTCGGGCTCGTCCTTCTTCTATATGGGAACTAGTTATGGGCCTTTTTTGCTCCTGCCGAGCGTGGAAAACAAATACCAATCCATCGGGAGGGCGGGCCTGCATGGCCGTGGATCATCGCAAACCCTCGAACTCAATCGCGGAGCCTTTTGGCATTCTGCTATTGGTGAGACATGCCTGCCAATAATTTGATGAATGCGGTGGTTTTTGAGCGTTACGGTTCTCCGGACGCGCTGTCGCTTCGAGACGTGCCGCGTCCTGTTCCGTCAAAGGGCGAGGTTCGGGTCAAGGTTCACGCCTCGACAGTGAACCGAACCGACGCCGCGACATTGCGGGCGTACCCCTTCTTTGCGCGCGCGATGACTGGTCTGCTCCGACCGAAGATGCGGACCTTGGGAATGGATTTCGCGGGCGAAGTCGACCTGCTTGGCGAAGAGGTGAGCGCCTTTGAGGTCGGAGATCACGTGTTCGGGCTGTCGCCTGATATGTTTGGGGCGCACGCCGAATATCTATGTGTGCCCGCCAACGGAGCCATCGCGCGCATTCCGGGAGACCTCCCGTTTCATCAGGCTGTGGTTGGAGAAGGCGCTTGGTATGCCAATGGCACTACGAAGCTGTTGTCAGAAGACACGCGGTGTTTGATCTACGGTGCCTCTGGAGCAATCGGAACCGCGGCCGTGCAGCTCGCAAAGGCAAACGGGGCGCACGTTGCTGCTGTGGTCGGAACCAGACATATTAACCTGCCCAAAGAACTCGGAGCGGATCGGGTCGTGAACTATGAAACGGAAGACTTCACCGCACTTGGGGAGACCTTTGACATCGTCTTTGACGCCGTCGGCAAAACCTCTTTCTTCCGTTGCCGCCCGCTCTTGAACAAAGACGGTATCTTTGCCGCCACCGATCTGGGCCCCGGCTGGTCGAATATCATCCTCGGCTCGTTCTATGGAGCAACTGGGAGCGGCCGTGTGCGGATTCCCTTTCCAGAAGATGCCCCGGGCTGCATTCGACGCCTCGCCGACCTGATGGCCCAAGGCAGATTTCGGGGTGTCTTCGATCGGAGTTATCAGTTGGGTGAGATCGTCGATGCATTCCGCTACGTGGAAGAAGGTCAAAAGACAGGCATCGTTGTGGTTAACATTTGTTGAGCGACAACTCAGGAGAGAAGCCTGCGCTGGATAGTCCGAGATGGGATTGAGTTCGCGCAATTCCCAAATTGGTGGCCTTGGCCGAATAGCTGGTTGGCCGCGGCTCAAGGCTTGATCACCAACTTACCCTTCACTTCACCCAGTCCCGTACGGCGAAGCGCCTCGGGAACGGAAGACAATGGCAGCACAGACTCCAAATGCGGGGAGATCTTTCCCTCTACGGCCGCACGCGCAACGCGCTCTGTCAACGCCCGACCGCTTGGAACCAACAGCATACCAATGGATTTCTTCTTGGTCCGATAGCGCAGCCCTCCAAATACCAAAGAAAGCAACACGTTCACTCTGCCGCCCAATGCCATATAGACCCCGCCTGTCGAGAGGCACGCAGCGACCCGCGAAGGGCCGCGTGTCGCGACCATGTCCAGGATTCGGTCCCACTTCTTACCCATCCGGGAAAAATCCCGAGTTCTGTAGTCGATGGTCTCGTCGGCACCCAGCGCCTTGAGCCATTCGATCTTGCCAGCGTTGTCCACGGCAGTGACATGAGCGCCGGCGGCCTTTGCCAATTGCAGAGCCATTGTGCCTGACCCACCGCCGGAACCATTGATCAAGAGCATGTCGCCGGGTTTCAGACCCTCCGTGCCGACAACCGCGATGCCTCCGGCTTGTGGCAAACAGGCAGCGACCGCATCGGACAGCGCGTCCGGAACCCGGATCATCTCGCTGGCGGACACACAGGCATACTCAGCAAAGCCACCCCGAACCATGACAAGATCGCCCATGATCCTGTCACCAATCGCAAAGCCTCTTACACCCGAGCCGAGCTTGTCGACGACACCGACGATGTCCGATCCAAGCACCGCATTTTTCGGCCGCAAAAGCCCACCGACAAGGCGTACGTAAAAAGGTGAGCCGACCAGATACTCCCAGTCAGACAGGTTCACCGCACAAGCCAATACCTTGACCCGGATCTGATCCTTGCCAGGTTCCGGAACCGGAATGTCGGCTAGCCGAAGATGCTCCGGCTCTCCATGTCTTTCTTGGATCACGGCTTTCATGTCTTCCCCACATTTCCGGCACAAGATGCCTGCAAATCCAATTTGCGCCGTTTCACACCGGCGTTTAAATACCAGTTGTGAACGGTGGATTTGTCCGCTCAGCAGTCATTCACGCTCAGATTTTCGTTAGCTGATCAGTGTGCGGTGCGGCGAAATGGCGCTTTGAGCCCATTTCAGACATGGTTGGCGTGTCGCAATTTGAACAGATGAGTGAGCGAGCTATAGTCATTCATGACCCACAAGCGACCTTTGCGTGAAACCTGTGGTAAGACTCGTTAGCATCGGGGCGGTCGACAACCGCCCCACAGATCTCGTCGGCCGAAGTGAGTGAAAACTGTGATTAAGCCCGGCCTCTGCCAGCGATACAGACCCGCATCGCCACCTTGGCGACGACTTGAAGGAAAGCGATGACGGGCGTAAGCTACATCGATTGAGAATCAAAGAGCAATAACAACTCTCGATCTCAATCGTATCGGCCGGTTAGAGAGGGCGCTTATGGCGAACCCTGAAAACTTCCCTGCCGCCCAGACGCAGCGACCCGCGCCGCTGCCTGATGCCTTGCGAGAAAAGGGTCTTGCCGGCCGTGGCGACGTCGAAGGACAACGGCGCCAGGTAACCGTATTGTTCGCCGACGTTGTCGGCTATACGCTGCTGGCGCAAGAACTGGGTGATGAGCAAATTTTTCTCTTCATGCAGCGGGTGATCCGTGAGCTAAGCGAGGCGGTGCATTTAGAGGAAGGCACGGTTCAAGAACTCACTGGCGACGGTCTTATGGCGCTTTTTGGAGCACCGTTGGCGTTCGAGGATGGACCGGTTCGGGCTTGCCGCGCGGCCCTTGAAATTCAGGCCCGAATGCGGCGAATCGGCGACCAAGTGGCCGGCGACCATAACACGCGGCCGCAGCTCCGGATCGGCGTCCATACCGGCCCCGTTGTCGTCGGTAAGGTCGGCGACGATCTTCATATGGAACTGACGGCGCTGGGCGACACAGTGAATTTGGCCTCGCGACTGGAAGGGGCTGCAGAATCCGGCGAAGTGCTGATCAGCGAGGCCACCCATGCCCTGGTCGGCGACTTTGTCGAATGCCGACCCGCCGGCACACGGGAACTCAAGGGTTTTAGAGGGCCAATATCGGTCTATCGGTTGGATGGCCTGAAGAGCGATATCAGCCGTTTCGATGTTGCCGTGAAGCGCGGCTTGACGCCATTGGTGGGACGGCATCGTGAGCTAGAACAGTTGCAAGTCGCCTGGCGCAAGGCCAAGGCTCGTAGCATCCGTGTCGTCAACGTCGTCGGCGAGCCTGGTATCGGCAAATCGCGACTGGTGCACGAATTCCGGGTGCTCGCCGAGAACGACGATGCCTTATTTGTTCAGGGCTATTGTGCCGCCGGGTCACGCGCCGCTCTATTCCGGCCGTTCATTGAGGTGGTACGCGGAGCCTTTCGCATCAGCGAGCGGAGCGACCAGGCGACGACGACGAAAGCGCTTCGCGCCGGCCTTGAGTTGTTGGGTTTGCCGGATAAGCCACATCTCCCCTATTTGCTAAACTTGCTGGGCCATGAAGCGGGTGACATTATTGATCGTATGGGCCGAGACGTGGTCAGGCACCTGACGTTGGAGACTCTGCAGAAGGTGCTGTTCGAACGCTGTCGCACCGCGCCCATGGTGCTTTGTCTCGAGGATCTCCACTGGATAGACCCGGCCTCGCGGGAATTTTTACAATGGCTGGCCACGGCGACGGATGAGATACCAGTATTGGTGCTCTGTACCTACCGGCCAGAGCATATACCGACCTGGGCGCAAGGCAACCATATCGCCCAGATCGTGCTCGAACCATTGTCGGGCGAGGGTACGCTGAATCTTGTCAAGCGCCGGCTGGGTGTCGACAACCTACCAAACGAGCTCGCCGGCCTGCTTGCGACGAAGAGCGAAGGCAATCCTCTTTTCGCCGAGGAAATCACGAGCTATCTAATCAAGACAGAACAGGTATTAGTCGATAAAGGTCACCTTAAGTTCCAGGCGGAAAATAAAAAAAGTAGCGCGGCAGGCGTGCCTGAAACGCTTGGCGGCCTGCTGATGCAGCGTGTCGATCGGCTCGACGGCGATACGCGCCGGGTGCTGGATGCAGCTGCCGTGGTCGGCACCCGTTTTGGCCGCGATTTGGTTGGTGAAGTAACAGGCCTCGGCAGTAGCCTCTCGCCGCATTTGGAAGTACTCGAACGAGAGGACTTGATATTCCAAGAGAATTCAGGCGATCGCTCACGCTTTCGAATCAAGCATGCACTTGTCCAGGACGCGGTCTATGACTGCCTGCTGTCAGGCGACCGGCAGGCGCTGCATCTCGCCGTCGCCAGGGCAATGGAAATGCTATATGCCGGGCGCGAAAGCGAAGTCGTTGATTTACTAGCCGATCACTACGAGCGAACCAGCAAAACCGACAAGGCGGTATACTATCTGGTGTTGGCTGGCGAGCGCGCCTACCGCACCTATTCGATTCCAGAAGCGGACAAGCGCTATCATCAAGCCCTGCGCCTGATAGAAGCCGACCCAGATAAGATCGAGCCACCACAACAGATCGACCTAGTGCTGGATCTGGCGCGGCTTTACTATTTCAAGAGCGAAATCGGTAAGCTGATCGACATTGTCGAACGTTACCTGCCGATGGCCGAGACCCTCGGCGACAGGATCCGGTTGTCGCATTGCCTTTCGGAGCTCGGTTATGCCCGGGTATTCGCCGGCGAGGGCGAGGCTGGAAAGCCGCTGTTGAAGCAAGCGCTCTCAATGGCAATGGAGGTCGACAACAAGGGCGCCATAGCGCACGCCTCGGCTGGTCTAGCCTGGTACTATGGTTTCGTCGCCGAGGCGTCATCAGAACAGCGGGCGGCGTTGCGCGAATATGGTGAACAGGCCTTCGAGTTTGGCCAGGAAATAAACGATTTTTGGCTTGCCGCAAAAGGACTTTATGCGACTTCCGCCGCAGTTCTTCTTGAGGGGAATCCCGGCGAAACACGCGATATCGCGAAACGGCTGCTGGCCTATTCTCAGACCTGTGATCACCCCTGGCCAAGAATGATGGCCATCGATCTGTTGAGCATTATGGACGAGTTTACCGGTGATTACCAAGGCTCGCTAGAGAAGGCCGAAGAATCCGTTCGCTCAATCAACGATCCCGTCGCGTTGCACATTATGGCGTTGAGAAAAGCGAGTGCGTTGGCCCGATTGGGTCGGACGCGGGAAGCCTGCGAGCAATTCGCCAAGACACGCGCCATACTTTTCGATAATCGCTTCCTGCTTCCATTGTCCGTTTCAGACTATTTGTATGGCCTCGCCCTCGTGCTCGATGGCAATTTTGCCGTCGGCGTGAACCAGATCGAAGAACACCGTAGACGACTACCGGACTGGGATTTTCCGCGTATAGCAAGGTTTGCGGACTATTTTCTCGGCCAGGTCTTCCTTGCCATGGCACTGGGTAAAGAAAGGCCGCCGATATCCGTTGTCCTCCGAAATATTTGGTTCCTTCTCCGCAACGGGCCGGCGGCTACGCGAAAAGCACGACGGTACTTGCGCAATGCAGAAAAGGTTTTTCGAGAACGGGAGGCGCCTAGTTTTCTCGCCGATACGTTAATCGGATTGGCCAGACTCGCACTGAAGGAAAAGCGCTTTGAAGAAGCACACAGCCTGATCGAAGAGGCGCACACATTGGCACATTCGGTCCAGGCGGCGAGGATTGTTGAGACGATCGATGAGGAGTTACGTGCTCTCTAGTGCAACTCTGTAATGTCCGCCCCTGGCAGTGCGCCCCGAAGGCGCGGATCATCGGTGGAGGAGGGTTCCACACGGATAGTTGTCGATAGATCCGGTAGCTGACGAGCGGCGTGGTCGGAGCTGAGAGAGTCTGCTAATGGGATGTCCCGGCTGTGCTCCTGCCCCTTCAGCTATCATGCTGTGGGGGTGCAACACGAGCAAGGAGTACGGACCATGCCCCGCAAGAACTCAACTGATCCCATCGCCACGATCGGCATCGACATCGGCAAGAATACCTTTCACCTGATCGGCCTCGACAAACAGCGCGCCATCGTCATGCAGACCAAGTTGTCGCGCCGTCAGTTAGGCCGCCGGCTTGTCAATGTTCCGTGTTGCCTGATCGGCATGGAGGCCTGTTCTGGGGCACACTTTATCGGCCGCATGGCGGAACAACTCGGCCATCAGGTGCGCCTGATCCCGGCGCAATATGTCAAGCCGTTCCTCAAAGGCCACAAGAACGACTACCGCGATGCCGAGGCGATTGCCGAGGCGGTTCAGCGGCCGACCATGCGTTTCGTTCGCATCAAGACGGCGGAACAGATGGATCTTCTGGCCCTGCACCGGGTACGTTCGCGTCTTGTCAGCCAGCGCACCGGGGTGATCAACCAGATGCGCGGCTTTCTGATCGAGCGCGGCATTGCGGTCGCCAAGGGGCCGAACTCCCTGCGCAAGGTGCTGCCGGAAATCCTTGGATCATGCGATGATGTGCTTTCGCCGATGATCGTTCGGTTGATCGAGGAACTGAGCGACGATTGGCGACGGCTGGACATTTGGATCGACGATCTCACCGAAGAAATCGAACTGCTGGCCAATGAGGATACCTGTTGCCGGCGGCTGATGACGGTGCCGGGGATCGGACCGACCATCTCCAGTGCCATAGTCGGCGCGGTCGGCGACGCATCGGGCTTTGCCAGTGGCCGCGACCTGAGCGCCTGGCTGGGGTTGGTGCCGCGCCAGATGTCGACGGGAGATCGAACGATCCTCGGGCGGATAACCAAGCGCGGCAACCGCTATGTGCGAACCCTATTGGAGCAAGCCGCCCATATCATTCTGGTGCGCCGGCCGCAGACGGTCGGGCAAGGCCTATGGGACTGGATCGAGGCGGCCTCCAAGCGACTGCACCGCAACGTGCTGATCATTGCGCTGGCCAACAAGCTGGCCCGTATCGCCTGGGCGGTACTGGCACGAGGTGTGGCCTATCAGCCAAAAGGTCCGAGCCATGTTCGGTGATCTGACGTTGCGCGAGATATTGTCAAAGGCGTCCTCGATCCCGACGCCAGCGATCATGCCGTCCTGCTCGCGACCCTCAAGGACAAGCCTTCGGTGGCCGCGAGCGGCCATCCTTGACCGCCGCTCCGCTTGACGGCACACAGATATGCAGGCCGGGACGGAACAATGGATGCCACCGGGCCAAACAAAAAATAAGACCAAAAGACGACCCAATCGTCGCGCAACATAAGGAGTAAAAAACGGCGCACAAAAACCGCTTTCCCACCGAGGTCTGCGAGATGAACTGAAGGAAATGGACGAACTGTCTGCCCGTCGTGTCCGAAAGGCTGGGTGCCATAATGGCCCATAGAGGTCGTTCCGCTAGTAAGCCCTGGACACGTGCGGATACCCATGATGGCCCGGAGCAATAGGCTCCACAACGAGGCCGTATACATTGTTGCAGCAACTCAGTTCGGCCATCCTGATAGATCATCTTGCGACGCACGGCCGGGACATACATCATGGCACTTTTTACCAGTTCGCATCCCGTCGCAGCTTGGACATCCGCGTTGGCTCTTCATGTCTGCAAAGTCCGCTTTGCCGTCCTTCACGTCAAGAATTATGCCTTTCGGAGGTGTGCAGTGCCGCAAATGACAGCTTCTCTAATTGGGCGTTTCAGTCAAGCTCATTTCTTCTTCCTTCTTGGGTCTTTGTCGCTCATCCGGGTCACGCTTCTCTTCGCAGTCTGATTGATGCCTTTGTGGCACCGCTGCACGCATGTGTCGGATTGGTTGTGGAGAACCTCGCTTTGAGACGCGCTTCGAGTTGCGCAGCAGACATTTTCGGCTTCATCCACGAACCTCGTCCGGTGAGGGCGACCCCGTTCAGATGTGTTGGGCGTCTAGATCATGCGTTGCCCTCCACAGTCTCTGAACGGAACTTCGTGCCGT
>JAAEOH010000043.1 GCA_024244645.1 Hyphomicrobiales bacterium | reverse complement strand
GGATGCGAATAGCACAAAAAAGAACAATCGAAGAAGCATGGCGATATGTCGGCGAACTCGTCGGATCAATCAAACCAACCGAGTGCGCAAACTACCTCAAAAATGCCGGATATGCTTCCGTCTAAAGGTGACAGACTCTAAAGAGCCAGCAGTTGGCCCGCTGTTGCCCTCTAACCGTCTGCTCTGGAAGCCCGCATCGCGGCCATCCGACAACGCAAGATCGCCAAAGCTACACGCCAGCACCTCGCAGCCCCTCTTTCACGACAACAGCCTCGGCCTCGTCCAGCGCTGCCTCGAGCCTGTCGAAAAGGGCATTGAGCTCGTCTTCACGTATGATCATCGGCGGGCACAGCGCAATGGTGTCGCCGAGGGGGCGCAGGATCGCGCCGCGCTTTTCAAGAAAGGCGCTCGCCTTGGCTGCCACGCCGTCCGCCGGCGCGAAGAGGCGCTTTGTCATCTTTTCGGCGACGATCTCCAGGCCGCCCATCAGACCTGAAAAGCGCGCTTCGCCGACCAGCGGATGATCGGCAAGGGCCGTCATGCGTTGTTCAAACAACGGTATCAGAGTACGCACATGGCCGAGAATATCGCGTGCTTGGTAGATTTCGATGGCCTTCACCCCAAGCGCGCAGCCGAGCGGGTGTCCGCCATAGGTGAAGCCGTGGCCGAACGTGCCGAGTTTGGACGAGTGGTCGACATAGGCTTGATAGATATCGTCCGGCACCATGACCGCCCCGAGAGGGGCATAGGCGGAGGTCATCTGCTTGGCCGCGGAAATGGTTGTCGGCACCATGTCGTGGGTCTGGCAGCCCCACCAGTTGCCCGTGCGGCAAAATCCATTGATTACCTCATCATCGATGAGCATGATGTCATATTCGTCGAGGATTTCCTTGATGGCGGAAAAATAGCCATCCGGCGGGACAATGACGCCGCCGGCTCCCATGACAGGTTCTGCGATCATGGCGGCAATCGTGTCGGGGTCTTCGCGCTCGATGAGCTGCCGCAATGACAAGGCCATGCGCGCGGTGAATTCCGCCTCCGTCTCACCGTCCAGTCCGAAGCGGTAATAGTGCGGACAATCCGTATGCAGAACGCCGTCGACCGGCAGATCGAAACCGTTGTGATTGACGGGCAGGCCGGTCAGCGACGCGGACATGATCGTCACGCCGTGATAGGCCTTCATGCGTGAGATGATCTTTTTCTTTTTCGGCCTGCCGAGCGCATTGTTGTAATACCAGGCAAGCTTGACCTGGGTGTCGTTGGCTTCCGAGCCGGAAGAGGTGAAAAACACCTTGGAGATCGGCACCGGGGCCAGTTCTTTGAGTTTTTCTGCGAGTTCAATGGCAGGTTCGGTGCCATGTGCGGCGAACAGGTGATAATAGGGCAGTGTCTTGAGCTGTTCGGTTGCGGCTTCGACCAGCTCCTCATCGCCGAAGCCGAGGCCGGCACACCACAGGCCGGACATGCCCTCGATATATTCATTGCCCTGCGTGTCATAGATGAAAACACCCTGACCGCGCTCGACCACCAGCGGACCGTTTTCGCTCAGCGTGTGCAGCGGCGTGTAAGGGTGGAGGACCGCGTCGATATCGCGTTGTTGAACGTTGCTCAGCGGGGCGGTGGTGACCATTGTGGTTTGTCCTTTAGGGAGTGTATGCAACCTATAGCGCAGGCGAACGGACCCAAAGTCAATAGTCCGATTTCAGCGCCCGGCTACAAATACGGTAACGCCACCATCGGCTATTCCGCTCCGTCCGAACTTGCGCTATTGCTGATTGCAATATTGCGGGAAGAATTCGCTATCAAATGAAGATCCGTTACGAACGTCCGGTGTGCCGCTCCGCCTTCTGGTCCTACAGGCTGGGGCTCTTTGCCTTTGCGCTGTTTGCCATTTCCGCCGGCTTGCATCGCTTCAGCATCATGGAAACGGAAATCTTCACGGTCCTGTTTTCAATCTGTGTTGGCATTGCACTGCTGGCCTTCGGGCTTGCCTGCTACGGCATATTGCGCTTATGGATGGTCGGCGCCGAGGGCGGGCGGGCATCGGCCAAGGGCAGCCTGTGCGCGCTTCTGGTGCTGGTGCCGGCTGGCATTGCCGGATACAGGGCCTATTCGCTTCCCCCGCTCTACGATATTTCCACCGATACCGCTGATGTTCCAGTCTTTCTCGAGACAGTCAGCCATGGGCCGGACTGGGTGCCGGATGTCGAATTTCTGCGTTCGGCACCCTATGAAGGTCAGCTTGGCGCCTATCCGCAGGTGACCGGGCGCCGCTATGAAGGGGCGCTTGATCGTGTTCTGGCGGCCGTACGGCTTGTGGCCGAGAACCGTGGCATAGCCATATCTGCGACCAAGTTGCCCGACCCGCCTGAGCCGGAGACACCGGAAACCAACTCCGAGACGAGTATAATCGAGATTGAACCCCAGACGCCCGGAGACGTTGCAGCGACCTCAGAGCCGGCAGACGGAGATGCGGCCACACCGGCCGAACCGATGATCCTCAAACAGGTGCAGATCCTGCTTCAGGGCGAAACGCGGTCGCCGGTTTTCGGATTTGCCTCCGATGTCAGCATTCGCCTCAGCGAAGAGGCCGAAACGACCTTTGTCGATATGCGGTCGGTATCGCGGTTTGGACCCCACGATCTGGGCACCAATGCCCGGATCATTGACGGTTTCCTGAGCGCGCTCGATGCCGAGCTTGTCGGCATATCGGTGCGGTAGTCACTATTTCAGATGATAAACGCCGTTGATCGACGGCATGCCATCGGTCTCGACCTCGCCGCGCCCGACGAGATCCTCCAGATGCGCCAGCAGCGACAGGCCTGCGGCGCCGTGCAGCCGGGGGTCGGTGTCCCGGTAGATCACCTTGACCATATCGGCAATGCTGCGGTCGCCCTTTTCCAGCCGGTCGAGGACAGCATGCTCGCGCATTTTGCGGTGTGTTCGCAGCGCCCGCACGAATTTGTCCGGTTCATCGACCGTCCCGCCATGACCTGGAAAGTATAACCGGTCGTCACGCTCGAGCATTTTATCCAGCGAGTTCATATAGTCTGACATCGAACCGTCGGGTGGTGCAACGATCGATGTCGCCCAGGCCATCACATGGTCGGCCGAAAAGAGGATATCCTTTCCTTCCAGCGCAAAAACCGAGTGGTTTGCCGTATGTCCTGGCGTATGAACGACCTTGAGCGCCCATCCATCGCCTTCGATCACCGCACCGTCACTGGCATCGATATCGGGCTCGAAATCGCTGTCCGAACTTTCTTCCAGCGGATTGACCTCGCCAACGAACAGCGGCCTCGCCGGGCGGTGGCTCCCCTCGGCGACGATCAATGCGCCGGTGTCGGATGCCAGTTTGCGGGCGAGGGGCGAGTGGTCCTTATGCGTATGGCTGACCAGAATATGCGAAACGTCCCGCCCTTCAAGGGCTGTCGTGAGGGCTGCGTAGTGGCTGTCGATTTCCGGACCCGGATCGATGACGGCGACACTGTCCTTGCCGACAATGTAGGTATTTGTTCCATGAAACGTCAGCGGCCCGCTATTGGGCGCCGTGATGCGCTCGATACCGGGGCCGACGGTCACGGCCTCTCCATGGGCCGGTTCAAAATCGGACTTGAATTCGGGTGACGTCATGGTTTTCCGTGTACTCCGTCGTCCGCTTTCCAAAAGGCTTGCGCAGTCAACTCATATATCAGCTGCAAGGCTGTGTCATGACCCTTCAGCCTAGTGACTCAATCTGGCAAAAAGTCGATCCAAACTATTGCAATTATATGGTAAATCGACGGCCTAAGCGGCGCCAATACGAAGCATGTCGAGTACATGAATGACACCGACGGCTCTGCCGTCATCTTTCACCACCAGTGCGCCGACCTTGTTGTCCTGAACCATTTTCAGCGCCGAGGCGAGCAGCATGTCCGGTTCGACGGTCAGTCCGCCGACCGTCATGACTTCATCGACGACCGTTGAAACTGTGTCGACATGGGCATTGCGGCGCAGGTCGCCATCGGTGATGACCCCGCACATCCTGCCGGCACCGTCGGCGACGATGACAAGGCCAAACCCCTTGTCGGAAATCGTCTCGATGGCTTTCATCAAAGGTGTACCCGTCACAACGATTGGCAGCGCATCGCCGACATGCATGGCGTCGCGCACCAGCGTCAGGCTGGCGCCGAGCGATCCGCCGGGATGGAAATGCCTGAAATCGCGTTCTGAAAACCCGCGGCGCACCAGCAATCCGATCGCCACAGTGTCGCACACCATCATCTGCATGAGCGTTGACGTTGTCGGTGCCAGTCCGAGCGGGCAGGCCTCTTCGGATTGCGGCAGGATGATAGCAACAGTCGCATTGCTTGCAAGCGTGCTGTCCGGCTTTGCGGTCACCGCGATAAGCGGGATATCGGCGCGTCTGGCATGATAGAGAACGTCAGACAATTCCTTTGTCTCGCCTGAATAGGAAATGGCCAATACGCAATCATCGGCGGTGATCATGCCGAGGTCACCATGGCTTGCCTCGGTCGCATGGACGAACTGCGCCGGTGTGCCGGTTGATGCAAAGGTCGCCGCCATCTTCGCGCCGACATGCCCGCTTTTGCCGACACCGGTGATGATGAGCCTGCCGCTCTTTGCCGCGATGAGCTCGATGGCCTCGAGAACCGAATCGCCGAGCGTGCCGTCAAGACCATCTACAATGGCGTCGATGCCGGTGCGCGATGTCCTGGCCGCCTTGAGGATTTCCGACCTGATGTTTCTTTCCGGAGACATCTAGTGCTCACTCTGTTTTGCCAGCGTGTCGAATGCCTGGAGCCTTACCAGCAGTGCCTTCATTTCGCCGAGCGGTATCATGTTTGGTCCGTCGCAGGGCGCAACATCGGGATTTTCGTGCGTTTCCATGAACACCGCCGCGCACCCGACAGCCAGCGCCGCGCGCGCCAGAACAGGTGCAAATTCGCGCTGGCCACCGGTGGACGATCCCATTGCGCCGGGCTGTTGTACAGAATGCGTGGCGTCAAAAACCACCGGATATCCGGTTTCAGCCATGGTCGGTAGCCCGCGGAAATCATTCACCAGCGTATTATAGCCGAATGTGGTGCCACGTTCGCATAGCAGAATATTGCCATTGCCGGTTGTCGCTATCTTTTCAGCGACATTGCCCATTTCCCAGGGTGCGAGAAACTGGCCTTTCTTGACATTGATTGCTTTGCCTGTCTCGCCGGCCGCGACCAGCAGATCGGTCTGGCGACACAGATAGGCGGGTATCTGTAGAATATCAACCGCATCGGCGGCCACCCCGGCCTGGCCGCTTTCGTGGATATCGGTGATGACGGGACAGCCGAATTTTTCACGCACATCGGCCAGAATCTGCAGGCCCGCCTCCATACCTATCCCCCGCTTTCCCGAAACGGAAGAACGGTTCGCCTTGTCATAGGAAGACTTGTAAACGTAAGGGATTCCAAGGTCGTCGGTGATGGAAACCAGCTCCGCAGCCATCTCCATGGCGTGATCACGGCTTTCGATCTGGCACGGCCCTGCAATCAGCACAAAGGGACTGTCGTTTGAAAATGTCACCGGACCGACTTGAACGGATCTGCTTTGGGACACTCTGTTTCTCCGATACGCGGGCCGGTTGTCGCGGTGTCTGTCGCCGATAACCGGTTTCTTATCAGTGCCGTAGTCCAAATTGGGCGGCAGTTCAAGCTTGCAGCCCGGGCTGCAAATGGTTTGGCCGTGTTGTTAACGTGATTCCTGTGTCACAAGTGCGGCAACGTAGTCGCCGATCACCAGGCACGACGTCAGACCCGGTGATTCAATGCCGAACAGCTGCACGAGGCCGTCCACTCCGTGATCGTCGCGCGATTGAATCAGGAAATCCGCGGCCGGAACACCCGAGCTGACAAGCTTGGGCCGGATACCGCAATAGGACGGCATCAGGGCACCATCGGGCAGCCCTGGCCAATAGGTCCGGATGGCTTCGGTAAATTCCGCGCCTCGGTCCTGTGGTACCGAATAGTCAAGCTCTTCGCCCTCCATCCACAGAACATTCGGCCCAAAACGGGCTTGACCGGCAAGATCCCGGGTAAAATGGATTCCGAGCGATCCGTCGCCCGGCACCGGATAGACCAGCGTTTCAAAGGGGCAGGTATGGCCCGACAGCGAGTAGTAGCTGCCCTTGGACAAATAATGTGGAGGAATGTGATCCTTTTGCAGGCCTGTCATCGATCTTGCAATGTCCCAGGCGCCGTGGCCGGCGGCGTTGATGAAATAGTCGCTGGACATCGCGTAGGGTTGATCGCCCTCGATCTGCACGAAGAACTTGCCGTTTCCAGCCCGAACACTGCTGACCCTGCTGCAAAATGCGATCATCGATCCGGCATCTTCGGCTTCGCCTTGCAGCGACAACATCAGCGCGTGGCTGTCGACAATGCCGGTCATCGGCGAGTGAAGCGCACCCACGCAATTCAACTCCGGCTCGAGGGCAATCGCGTCGGCGGCCGGAATTTCCCGCATCCCGGGTGTGCCATTGGCGATCGCCTGCGCGTAGATGGATTTGAGTTTCGGCAGTTCCTCGTCATGGGTTGCGACGATCAGTTTGCCCGTCTGTTTGTGCGGAATATTGCGCTCCCTGCAATAGGCATAGAGCCTGTTGATACTTGCGACGCAAAACCGTGCCTTGAGCGAATCCGTGGCGTAGTAGATCCCCGCGTGGATGACCTCCGAATTGCGCGAACTCGTGTGCGAACCGATGATGTTTTCAGCCTCGACAATAACCACCTCACGCCCTACCCGGGCGAGGGACCGGGCAATGGCAAGACCTATGACGCCGCCGCCGGCAACCATGCAGTCGATATGGTCCATGGAGATGAATTCCGCTGTGGTTTACGTCGTTTCGTTTGCATAAGCGGTATCGCACCGTGCGCAAACAGACAAGTCCGATGAATAGGCAATTTAAACGCCGGTCATTCCTGATTTCTGGCCTCTGCGGTATTTACTTGGCGTCATTCCCATCTCGCGCTTGAATGCACGGGCAAAGGATATTTCCGAATTGTAGCCAACCTTCTCGGCAATTTGCGGAATGGGATATCCACCGCCGTTGAGCAGATCGCCGGCCGTGAGGAGGCGCATTTTGGTCAGATACTCTTTCGGCGACAGGCCGATGACTGATTTGAATCTGTCGCTGAATGCCGAGCGCGACATGCCGGCCTCGCGGGCCAGCTGCTCGACCGTCAGCGGCGCTTCCGGCTTAAGATGTATGAGTTTCAGTGCCTTTCCGAGCTGAGCGTCTGCCAGCCCCATCAGCAGTCCGGCCGATTGCGGCACGCCACGTGCATATTCACGAAGGGTCTGGATCAGCAGGATTTCCGCAAGATGCTCGACGATTGAGCCGCTTCCGGGCTTGTTGGAATCCATTTCACGAATGAGCAGCGGCACAACCGAATCCGAAGCCGTCGGCGAGCTTAAATCAAAGGCTTTGACGTGGATGAAACCCGGCAACTGGTTGATCATCATCACGGGTGACGTATCCCGATACTCGTAATGACCGCACACCAGACGCACGGCCTTGCCGCCTTCATCGAATGCCGGAGATGGTGTTGAAAACGATGCCATCACATCCGCTCCGGCCATTGCAGGCGAACCGGCCTTGTCCAGGAGCTTGTGCGGATATCCGCGCGGAAACAGCAGCACGTCGCCATTGCTTGCGTGATGTGAATTGCCGTCCACTTCGACCACGCAGTAACCACTCACGATGAGATGGAACTGAGCAAAGCTTCCCTGGTCCATGGACATGCCCCAGGGCGCGTGAAAGTCGCGTTGAAAATAAACGCAGCTTTTCAGGCGAAGCCTTTGAAAAATGTCGCTGAGTGCATCGTTCAATACCAAACTCCCGGTCAATCGAGACCATCAATTGCTTTTATCAAAACTACGTACCATGGCGCAACTAATTGGACGAAATGTTTCGTTTTTCGGATATACGGTCATTCAGGCGCTTTTATCCCCAGAATAGAGTTTGATCGCCGCGCCATTCCTTTCACGCCCGGCGGCGGGCATCAACTTGGGAAGATCGTTATGTCTCTTTTTCAACTGCAATCATTATCAACGGCTACCCGTGCCACTGTGGCTTTCGCGTTTATTTCTGCTGGGATTGCTGCCGGCAGCGCACAATCATCCGATTCCGACGGCTTCGATGTCTCCAAACCGGGCGTCGTCCAGAGTGAGAACCGCAGCTTTGTCGACATCAATCCGGCCATCAGTTTTGCGCCTGCCTACGGGCAGTTCTCAAAATCGGCGCACGGCACATTCGGAACGTTCCCGGCAAATTTTGAAACGCCGGTACACACCCATACCGGTGCTTATCACGGCATCGTCGTCAAAGGCGTCATGACCAATCCACTCGAAGGCGAGGAAAATCCGCCGACAATGACGCCCGGTTCATACTGGTATGTTCCGGCAGGCATGGCCCATGCCACCGCCTGCGTTTCGGACACGCCGTGCGAATTCTATTTTCATGCGGCCGGGCCGTTCGATTTCACGCCGGTCGAATAACAAGACATTGCTGCGCAAACCCGTGCGGTGGCGGATTTAGGGCCGCCCCGCACCCGGAAGAAAATCAGCCCGCCCATGAATGTCGGGCCTGTCACGCCGTCGCAAGACAGTCCAGGAACCGTCGCACATCAGCCTCGGACACAAATCCGTGCATGGACGCGCGAACACGACCGGCTTCTCCCCACAGGAGGAAATTGTTCCGTGCAGCCTGATCAACAAAAGCGCGGGGATCCGGGTGATGAAACGAGATGTTCGGACCGCGGCAATCCGGCGACGCGGGGGTTAGAATATCAAGATCAAGCGCCTGAAAACCGGAATACAGGGTCTTGCTCAAACCGGCGACATGGTTTTCCAGCTCCTCTCCGGACACTTTGGCGAGGTATTTGAGCGACGCATGCAGGATATAAACCGACAAATGATTGGAGTTTCCAATTTCTGCACGGCGACCATCAGACTGCAGAACGTATGTATCAGGCTGCGAACCCTGCGCAGCGCTGTTCCAGCCGACCTGCATCGGTTCGAATTCCGGCCATGAGGTCCGGTTCCAGGCCAGAATGCCCATATGGGATGCCAGCAGGAATTTGTAGCTGCTGCACACCATGAAGTCGCAAAGTCGTCCGTCCAGCGGAACAACGCCCAAAGCGTGGCTGGCATCGACGAGGAGGGCGATCCCGCGATCCCGCAACGCCCGCGACAAAGGCACTAGGTCAATTTTTTGACCGGTGTGCGCGTTCACCTGGGAGATATAGACCAGACGGGTTTTTTGATCACAGGCTGCAATCAGCGCATCGGTGTCGATGAACATCCCGTCGGGTTGAACCAGGCGAACATCCACGCCGCCTTGCCGGAGCTTGATGAAAGAGAACTTTCCCGAGGCGTAATCGAGCGCCGATGTGACTGCGTTGTCACCGCTTTGCCAGTCAAATGACGATACGACGCGCGCAATACCTTCGGAAGCATTTCCGAGCAGGGCAAACGCGTCTGCAGGCAGGTTCGTTTTATGCGACAACATCACTTTGACGTCATTGCCGACGTCACAATGGCGTTCATAGCCCTCCATGCCGATTGACTTGTCGTGCGCAAACGCCTCAAACGCCTGCCGATGCGCCTTCAGCAGCGGAGGCTGCCCACCGCTGGCAAGGTGAACCTTGTCATCGAGGCCGATAAAATCATCTTTCGGAAAAAGAACCATCTTCGACCAATAGGATGTCGGGTGAGTTGTGTAAATCCGGGAAGGTCCTACAGTCCGGACTGCGATGCATCATCCCCCGATCAAGAATCGCTCCAGCGCTGCTTTGAGTTCCGGAGGCGGGGCAGCGGAACGTCGCGTCTGGGGATTAAAAAACACCATCACCGACTGAGACACGACATAGCAGGTGTCGCCTTGAAATATGCCGTACTGTGTTGTTATCGAGCGCTCGCCAACGGCTGCCAGAATCCCGCCGACCTCAACGGTGCCCGGAAAAGAGATCTCGCGCAGGAAATCCACCGTCACACTTGCGAGAACGACACCCTTCGGATGCAGATCGACGTCCTGGAATATGTGGTTGGCAAATCCGATCCGGCCGGATTCAAGAAACGCTGTAATGGCAACATTGTTGACATGCTCCATCGGGTCCTGATCCGAATAGCGGATCGATACGGGCGTCCAGAATGAATAGGCGCCGCGGTCGCGCGGTATTGTCGTATTGGCTGCCATTGTTCGCGCGTTCCTTTCCGATTTCAGCTATGGTCCGGCCGATTCGGCCACGTTAGGCGAGTCCGGTTGATTTGAGAAGGAGCGCCCTTTGGCATTTGAGTATCCGTTCTATTTCCTGCGTCACGGCGAAACCGAATGGAACAAAACGAGGCGCACTCAGGGCCAGATGGATTCGCAGTTGAACGACACCGGCCGCGCGCAGGCGACACGTGCCGGTGAACTTCTCAAAAGCGAACCTTTGCAGCGGATTGTCGCAAGTCCACTGTCGCGCGCCAGGCACACGGCCGAGGCGGTGGCTGCCCACCACGATGTCGAGTTGATATTCGATGACGATCTTATGGAATGCCACCTCGGTGACCATCAGGGTGAGCCGCACGGGCCATGGCTGGCGGAATACTGGACCGGCGAATACGACCCGCCAAACGGCGAGTCCTATTACGAGTTTTCCGAGCGCGTCTGGGGCGCCATGAAGAGGGCTGTGTCGCGCGGTCCCAACACGCTGATCGTTGCCCACGGTGGATTGTGGCTTGCAGCGCGCGAATATGTTGTCATCGAACCGCACCTCATGCCGTTGCCGAATGCCGTGCCGTTGCATGTCACGCCCGGACAGGAACGGTGGCAGCAGCGGGTGCTCGGCGATTCAACTCCGGAGCCTGATTTGGCCAGCTAGCCCTTCAGCTTTTCAGCCTCCGCGGCGGCGCCTCGAACTGCCTTCGCAAACAGCGCGACATCCATTGCGGTCGCGACAACAGTCGCGCCATGATCGATATACTGCTTTGCAAATGCCGGATCCAAAGCCAGGATGCCGGCAGCTTTGCTGCTCGCAGCAATGCGCTCGAGTGCGTCCTTGATAGCAGCCTGGACTTCAGGTGCACCGGTATTGCCAAGATAGCCGAGATCGGCGGCAAGATCGGACGGGCCGATGAAGACACCGTCGATACCGTCGACCTTGAGTATTTCGTCAAGCGCTGCAAGGCCGGCGCGGTTTTCAACCTGGACCAGCAGGCATATCTGTTCGTCGGCCGTTTGCGCGTAGTCGCCGATCAAACCAAATCGCGAGGCGCGGGCTCCGGTCGAGCCGACGCCGCGCATGCCGGTCGGCGGGTAACGCACCGCGCGCACCAGCTGCTCGGCCTGTTCGGCCGATTCCACCATTGGAACCAGCACCGACTGGGCCCCGGCATCGAGCACCTGTTTAATCAGCCAGGCTTCGCCAATCGGGACGCGCACGATCCCGTGGGAAGGCGAGGGATCGATTACCTGCAGCTGATCGCGTGTGGATCGCAGATCGTTCGGTGCGTGCTCACCATCGACCAGCATCCAGTCAAAGCCAGCCGTTGCCGATATCTCGGCAGCGTAGCGGTCACCCAGTGACAGCCAGCAGCCCAGCTGCAATTCGCCTTTTTTGAGTGCGTCTTTGAACGGGTTGAACGGTGCTGGCATGGTGGCTTCCTCTGCTTTAGGCGAAAATCTGCGAAACGGTCCCAAACGGTCCGAAATCGGCGTGAAACACGTCTCCTGGCCGGGCCTCGATCGGACGGATGAAGGACCCTGATAGCACCACATCGCCGGCGCGAACAGACTGTCCGTATTCGGCAAGCCGCTTGACCAGCCAGACAATGCCGGCAACCGGATCATCGAGGACACCGGCGCCAAGCCCGGTTTCCTCCACCTCACCATTGCGCATGACGATTGCGCCGGTCCATCTGAGGTCGATTTCGCGCGGGTTGTGACGCTGTGCACCAAGCACAAGCCCCGCATTGGCGGCGTTGTCGGCGATGGTGTCGACGATGGAGCGGGTCTGACCCGTGTCGGGATCTGCTCTGAGGATGCGGGTGTCGAGGATTTCGAGCGAAGGTGCGACATAGTCGGTTGCCGCCAGCACGTCGCCTGCGGTAACCGACGTACCCGAGAGTGGCTGCTTCATGACAAAAGCGATTTCCGCTTCGATCCGCGGTTGAATGAAACGTCCGGCGGGCACCGTGCCATCATCCTCGAACAGCATGTCGTCGAAGAGAATACCGCTGTCTGGAATATCGATCTTAAGCGCGTGCTGCATGGCCTTCGAGGTTAGGCCGATTTTCCAGCCGGCGATTTTTCCGCCTGCCGCGAGCTTGCGTTTGATCAGTGCATCCTGGACGGCATAGGCGTCATCCATGGTCATGCCGTCAAAGCGGCGGGATAAAAGACCGATCTGTTTGCCGGACCTTTCGGCGGTAAACAGGTCGCCTGCCGCTGCCTCGATCTGATCCGCGGAAAGGCTCATGTTTCGTCCTCTACCGTATTGCGCAGCAGACCGATGCCTTCGCCTTCCACCTCGATGACGTCGCCGGGTACCAGATACCGTGGCGGATCGAACCGCGCACCTGCCCCGGTGGGCGTGCCGGTGATGATGATGTCGCCGGGCACAAGCGTCGTGAAGGTGGAGATGTAGCTGATCTGGCGCGGTATCGGAAAGAGCATGCGCCCAGTTCGGTCATCCTGACGGGTCTCGCCATTGACGCGGGTTGTGATACGCACATCTTCGAGCTGCGAACGGTCAGTGAAAGGCACCAGCCACGGACCGAGCGCGCCGGAACTGTCGAAATTCTTGCCCTGCGTGACATTGAACTTGGCGTGCCGCACCCAGTCGCGCAGCGTGCCTTCATTGCACAGGCTGATCGCGGCGATGTGGCTGTAGGCGTCAGCATCCCGGATGTGCCGGCCTTCCTTGCCGATGACAATGGCGATTTCGCCTTCGTA
Source organism: Hyphomicrobiales bacterium (assembly GCA_024244645.1). Taxonomy (GTDB): domain Bacteria; phylum Pseudomonadota; class Alphaproteobacteria; order Rhizobiales; family Rhizobiaceae; genus Hoeflea_A. The sequence continues at coordinate 9,122 of JAAEOH010000043.1, read as the reverse complement.
GTCGAGCTTGTCGGATGCCTTGGGCCGGATGAGCGGCCGGTCATGGCCGGTAAAAGAGCGCGGGAAGCGTATGAACAGCGACATGTTGTCGGGCGCGTCCTTGCCGTCCTTATATTCCGCATTGCGGTCGGGGAAATTGACCCCGACACAGATGATCTTTTCAGGGTTATGCAACGGGATTTCATACTGAAATGCGTCGCTGGCATGGGTGACCGGCTGGTCCTTGGCAGCTTCCAGAAGCCTGTTAAGACCGCCGGCCCGGACAGCTGCAAGAAGATCCGGCCAATGCGGAAAGTCTTGCGACAGCGCGATCATACCGTCGTCTGTCACCGCGCCGTAATATCGGGTTCCGTCAACCGAGTAGCTCGCCAGTCTGCCGGTCATATTGATCCCTTTGAATCATAGAATTTCGATGGGGCAGGGCATGATAGCGCGATATCCCGCCATTTTGTCAGGGTGCGATAATCGGCTGTGCCTTGAGATCGCTTTCGACCGTCGTCGCACCTTCGAAATGGCTGCCCTCTTCGAACCAGGAGCGCGGAGCGGGCGCGCCCCACAATGTCTGGCGCTGCGGATCCTTCAGGTCCCAGCGGATCGGTTCGAGATCGCGGTCCACCGTCTGATAGTCCGAATTGTAAATCTCGATCTGGTTGCCATCGGGATCGAGCACATAAAGGAAAAACGCATTGGATATGCCGTGTCGGCCCGGTCCGCGCTCGATATTGTCGAGATAACCCGTTGTCGACATGATATCGAGCAGGTCGATAATGCAGAGCGGATTAGGCACCCAGAAGGCCGTGTGGTGCAGGCGCGGTCCGAGACCGTTTGTAAAGGCGACATCATGCACGCCGCCCTTGCGGTGCATCCAGGCGGCCCAGATGCGTCCGGTTTTGCTGTCGTCGGTGTATTCGGTCATGCGAAAGCCGATCTCGTTGTAGAAATCGACCGACGCGTCGACATTCGACGAGAACATGTTGAAGTGGTCGATGCGCAGCGGCCTGACGCCGTGGTAAAGCTTGTATTGCTGATGGATCGGCTCCAACCGGTCCATCTTCACATAAAATTCAAGCGGAATGCCCCACGGATCGCGGGTACGCACGGTTTTGCCCATGAACGGCCGATCTACCCACTCAACCGGCTGGCCCTTGGCTTCGAAGAATGTGGCGGCTTTTTCAAGATCCGCATCATCGAACAGTTTGAAGCCCAGAACATTGACGCTCGGCTCATCGGATTTCACCAGCACAATACAACGATGCCCGCGCTCCTCCAGCGCCCTGAGATAGACGCGGTCGTTCCCGGCATGGGTGACCTGCAGACCGAGAAGGTCGTAATAGAACGCCTTTGATGCGTCGAGATCGGTTACCGCATATTCGACATGGCTGAGCCGCACGATGTTGAATGGCGGGTAGAGGACAGGGGAAGGGACGGGCATATTGGGTTCTCCTTACAGCGGAAAGTACGATCTTACTGAACAGGAAAGACGACGTTGACCTGGCCGGTTCCGGAACTTGGGAAATACTCGCCGATCACTTCGCCCTTGCCGGTGTAATTGTCCCAGCCGAGCGCAGCAAAAAGCATGACGGTGTCGTGCATACTGCCTTCGCCGCAGCAAAACTCGGCATAGTCCGGCAGCATTTTCAGGAAGGTGGCGATCTCTCCGGCTTGCCAGAGGTTGAGCACGTGCAGATCGACCTGGCGGTTGAATTCGGACGAAATGGTGAATGTGCCGTTATTGGCTTCGTAGTCGTCATTTGCCCAGATCTTGTGGCTGAGTGAACCGGAGGCGATCAATAGAACCTTGGAATCGCTTTCCTCGATCGCTTCACGTATGGCTTCGCCGAGTTTGCGCGAGGATTCGTAACTGTGCACCGTGCACCAGGCAGCAACCGAAACAACCTTGAAGTCGCCGGCGCTCGACATGTAGCGCATCGGCACCAGCGTGCCGTATTCGAGGTCGAGGCTGTCGATTTGATGTGACAGCGTAAAGACGTCTTTTGCCATGGCCTTTTCGGCGATCAGATTTCCGAGCGCGGCATTGCCCTCATAGGAATATTCCAGCTCCTGGATGAATTGCGGGAATTCATGGCTGGTGAAAATGCCTTCGAACTTGTGATTGGCGTTGATGTGATAGCCGGCATTGACGCACCAATGGGTATCCAGAATCACGATGGTATCGGCACCCAGCTCCTTCGCCCGGCGGGCGATTTCCTTGTGCCCGTCAATCGCCTGCTGGCGGCAGCCATGCAGACGGCCGGGCTGCTCCGACATGATCATTGTCGGCACGTGAGTGGTTTTGGCGGAAAGGACGATCTCTCCCATTTGTTCCTCCTAAAAACATTAGAGCCTATCTTGGTTACACGCTTTAGCTTGCGCCAAGTTTCGGGATGTTGTGTTGACCCAGAGCAAGACCGACATGCTTTTGCTCCATGTAGAATTCAAAGGACCAGTCGCCGCCGTCGCGGCCGATGCCGCTGGCCTTTACGCCGCCGAACGGCGTCGGCAGATGGCGGACATTTTCCGAGTTTACCCAGATCATTCCCGCCTCTAGCTTGCCGGTAAATCGGAGCGCCCGGCTGATGTCATTGGTCCACACATAACCGGTGAGGCCATAGTCAACACCATTGGCGATTTCCAGCGCCTCTTCTTCCGTCTCGAACTGGATGGCGGTCAAAACCGGCCCGAAAATTTCCTCCTGCGCAATGCGCATACCGGGCCGCGCATCGGTGAAAAGTGTCGGCCGGACATAGTGCCCGTCGCTTTCCGGGGCGGTGCCGCCGGCGGCAATGGTCGCCCCATCTTCTCGTGCGATGTCAAAATAGGACACAACCTTGTCGAAATGCACCTTGTGGATCAGCGGTCCCATTTCGGTCGCGGGATCGAGCGGATGGCCGACGCGGATATTGTTGACGCGCTCGACAAGCTTTGCCTGGAAGTCCTGGGCAATCGTTTTTTGCACAAGCAGGCGGCTTGATGATGTGCAGCGTTCGCCGTTAAGCGAATAGATCATGAAGACCGCCGCATCCAGCGCGCGATCGAGATCGGCATCGTCGAAGACAACCACCGGGTTCTTGCCGCCGAGCTCGAAATGAACGCGTTTGAGGGTGTCGGCGCCCTGTTTCATGATCATCGATCCGGTGCTGCTTTCACCGACAAAGGCGATTGCTTTGATGTCCGGGTGTTCGGTCAACCGCTTGCCGGCGTCTTCGCCGAAGCCGTTGACGAGGTTCCACACACCCTTGGGAAGCCCGGCTTCGTCGGTGATTTCCATCAGGATGCGCGCGGTCAGCGGCGAAAATTCCGCCGGTTTGTGCACAACGGTGCACCCGGCGGCAAGCGCCGGCGCGATCTTCCATGTCGACAGCATGAACGGCGTGTTCCACGGCGTGATAACGCCGACCGGGCCGATGGGCACACGCGTGGAGATGTTCATCAGGGTCGGCGAGGGCAGGGACTGTCCGTCGCGGGCGGACGGGGACCTGTCGGCAAAGAAGCGGAAGTTCTCGGCGCCGCGCAGCGCCGCCTTCGACATGAACCGCAGTGCCTGGCCGGTGTCCCAGCATTCGCAAAGCGCAATTTCCTCGGCCCGCGCCTCGATGGCATCGGCGATTTTATGAAGGATTGCCTTGCGATCGCTGGCCTTCATGTCGCGCCACTCGGCAAACGCGCCTTTGGCTGCCTTTGCCGCGGCATCGATATCGGCTGCGCCGCCCTTTGCAACGCTGCATATCAGGCTGTCGTCGACCGGGGACCGGGTTTCGAACGTCTCGCCCGATGCGGCAGTGACGGTTTCGCCATTGATATGGTTGCGGATGCCGTCCTGCCTGAAGCGGGCGAGATAGCCGCCGAGTTTTTCGATATTCTGTTCGAGGCCGGGCTGGGAATTGGTCATTTTGGGTCCTCTCGGCTCATGTCTCTTTGACGTATTTGCGGATGGTGCTCAGTTTCGGGCTCAATTCGGGATCGATATCGCGCATTTCCAGCGACAGGGCGATTGATCGCGTGGCGATGACATCGGCGAGAAATTCCTCCGCCGCGGCAAATACGTGCGCGGTTGCCGCCTTGCGGGCGTCCAGCGGACGTCCGCCACGCAGCCGCACCGAAATATCGATAAATCCATGCTCCAGACTGCCATCGGCTATGGCAAAATGATCGCAGCGAACGGCGCGAACGCGAATGCCTGCGAGCGGAAAGATGCCGGTTTCGATGCCCGCTTTGCGCAGATGCTCACAGAACGCGGCAATCTCCACATGGTCCTCGAGATTGGCTGAATATTCGATCGAAAAATGCGGCATGCGGAGCGATCCCGTTACTGATAGTAATTAACATGTTAAACATATTTGGTCAGTTGAGTCAAGCCGGGGAAGGGCGCCCGCTTGCGCAGCCGTTTCGGATCGGAGATAAGGAAACATGTTAACGACCGGGAGCGCGAGACGACACAATGACCGAGAAAAAGCTGCGTGCTACTTCCCGTGCCCTGCCCATCGCCCTTTTGCGGGCCCGCGAAACGGTCATGGGTCAGATCCGCCCGATGCTGAGCGATGCCGGCGTGACCGAGCAGCAATGGCGCGTTCTTCGCGTTCTGGTCGAAGACGGCCCGATGGACCCGACTGACATTGCCGACAAATCCTGCCTGCTGCTGCCGAGCCTCACGCGCATATTGAAGTTTCTGGAAGAAAACAGCCTGGTGACCCGCACCAGACACGAGACGGACGGGCGGCGGTTTGTCGTCGAAATAACGTCAAAAGGGCGTGGTCTGATCGATGAAAACGCGCTGACCAGCAACCGGATTTATTCCGAGATCGAAGCTGCGTTCGGCGTTAAAAAAATGGACGAACTGCTCGATCTTCTCGACGAGCTTGCGCATCTGAAGTTGTAGCCGGCGCATTAATCTTGCGCCGACCATATTGTCGTGAGAAATCAGAACTTCCCATTCCCGTTCGCTGCTTCGGAAGCCGGCAGGATCGGCGCGATCACATCCCAGTGCTCCGCGATCTTGCCGTTTTCGACTCGGAAGAGGTCATAAAACGCCATCGGCTTGTCACCGATCGCGCCTTCGGAGACGGCAAGCACGAAATTGCCCTCGGCAAGCACCATGTGGTTTTTGACAAAGCGCATGGAAAGCCCCGCTTTTGCCATCGCCTCAAGTCCGGCGGCGAGACCGCTCAGGCCGTCAGCGATATTGGCATTGTGCTGGATATAATTGTCGCCATCGAAATAGGTCGGCAATTTGTCGAATGCACCCCCGACCAGCACTGTATCGATGAAATCCTTGACCAGTGCCCGGTTGGCGTCGGTTTTGTCTCCATCTGTCACCTCGATCGGACCGTCCGTGTGTGTGTGACCGGACGGGTTCGGTTCGGTGACCGGCATCAGATTGTCCCAGTGCTCGACGATCTTGCCGTCCTTGACCCGAAACACGTCAAAGGCCACCAGCGGTGCCGGACCGAAGCCGGTGTAGATGCCGTGCACGAAGCCGATGTCGCCATCGGCAAAGCTGCGCACCATCTCATATTCGAAGGACGGATTGTTGGCGATTGCCTGGCCGGCCAGGCCTTTGAGCCCGTCAAGTCCGGAGGGCACCTGCTGGTTGTGCTGGATATAGGGCTCGGCGAAATTACTGTCGATGGACCCGACATTCTTGTTGATCATCAGTTCGGTCATCGCGCCGGTGACAATGTCTTTTGTGTCGGCGGCAAATGCACCGGTTGTGACGAGCAAGATGGCTGCCGTGGCAAATGTACGAAGTTTCATCAGTCTAAATCCCTTTTGTCCTGGCTTTCATAAGCCGATGCGGGAAATATGACGTTTGGCACTTTATGACATAAGGTGATCCTATTAAGATTCATTGTTCGATAAAATGATGGAATAGATTATGCTCGATCATCTCCGGGCAATGGCCGTATTCTCGACAGTTGCTGAGGCGGGTTCTTTCCGTGCGGCCGCCAGGCACTTGGGTATCTCAGCCTCGGTGGTCAGCCACCATGTCACCGCGCTGGAGCGGCATCTGGACACACCGCTGATTTATCGCTCGACCCGCAAACTCAGCCTGACGGCAGCGGGAAAGCAGCTCCACATATCGGCGCAGGCGATGTTGCGTGCCGCGGAAGAAGGCTATGCGTCGGTCGGGCAGGATGCTGCCAGCCCGGCCGGCAGCCTTCGCATCACCGTGCCTGCTGCCTTTCAGTATGCCCAGTTTTTAAAGCGTGTCGCCGAGTTCATGAAACGCTACCCGAAGGTGGAAATCTCCATCAATTTTTCCGACCGCTGGCGCAATCTGGTGGAGGAGGGGTTTGATCTGGCTTTTCGTATCGGACCATTGACGGATTCCTCGCTCAAGGCGCGCAAACTTGTTGACGGCAGAGAGTACCTCTGTGCTTCGCCCGCATATCTGAAGAAGAGGCACATACCGCGTACGCCGGCGGACGTTGAGGGGCTTGAGTTGATAGCGTTTGACGGCAGGTCGCGCGCAATTGTTCTGACAGGCAAGGGTGAAAGGCCAAAACGTCATCAATTGCGTATACCGCACCGTTTTGTGGTCGATTCCGGCTTTGCTGCCATGCGCCTTGCCGAGGAGGCTTGCGGCGTGACCATACTGCCCGACTTCCTGGCGCGGGAACCGATTGCCGCCGGCAGGCTGGTCGAGGTGCTGCCCGACTGGTCGGTGCCGACGTTCGGCATTTACGCTGTATGGCCTGACAACCCGGGTACCAATTCTCTGCGCACCTTGTTTGTTGACTTCATTGCTGAGATCGGCAAGTGACGCATGTTTGTAAAGTAAGTCCATACTCAGGGCTTTGAGGACCGCAGTGTCGGTGACCACCGGGACAAAACAACGATAGAAAAGCCTGCAAATAACGCTAGTCTGTATTACTGTGTTTAGGGAATTCCGCCCGACACTATTGATCGCCGTGTGTCGGAGGAAGCAACTATGCGCCAGTTATACACCAGCCTGTGTTTCGTTCTGGTCTCACTGTCTTTTGTGCCCTCGGCTTTTGCCGATAGCTGCGGTGCCTGCAAGTCTTTCGATGCATTCAGGATCGATGGCGGATCAAAGCTCTTCAACGAAATACGCGCTCGATTGGCAAGCCGGCCCGTCGCCCGGGTCAGCCTCAAGACCGGTGCGTTTTGTGAAGCTGGTGCCGGTGCTCAGATCGCGTCCGACCTCGTCGCGGCATCCGACGGCCAGTTCGCACAGGCCAACCAAATTGCAAAAAAAATCGATCAATGTCCGCAGGCCTGTGCGCCCAAACTGAACGACGCGGAATTCTGCGCCTACGGCAAACGCCTGGTGATCGACCGTTACCGGCTCGGATCAATCGGCCTGCGGTTGTCCGAACTGGCACGGATTTATGAGCGCGCAGGACACGAGGCGCAATTGCCCGTTGAAGTGCTGTCGGCGGATATGACGCTCTATGGAAGCGAAGCCCTTGATGTGCTGAGGCGCGCTTCGTCATCACTGGCAAGCGGTGATCCCGCCGAACTTCCCGATGTCCGCTGGCACGCCAGCGCCACCGAAGTCGCAGGTCTTTTTGGCGCCGTTGTTCTGCTCGACGATTTTTCTCTGATAGACGGTGACGTGGCACAGATCGTTTCGGCTCTGGAAAAGACCGTATCCGAGATCAACACGCTTCGCGATGATCTGCATCAGGCGTTGACACGAGCAAAGCTCATGGAGCTCTCGGAGAGACTTGCCTTGGAGGAGCGGATCCTGACAGGCGCCTCGCAACTGGCTTTTGCGATCGCCAGCCTCCAGGCCTCAGTGGATGATGCCCGCACCGCCACGCTGGCCAAAACCACAACCGATGCCAATGCAGTTCCAGCCGGCGACAATCCTGTTGGCATCCAGGACACGGTCGCTTGTCTCAATCAGCTTTCCGTCATCGCGATTACCGGATCCGAAGCACCTGGAATGGCCGATGAGGTGTTGAGCGACTGCCGTTCTTTTCAGCCATGCAGCGGTGGAAATCCGGTATATTTGCCGGCTAATATATCACCGTTGAAGGCTTTTTTGCAGACCCAGGAAGAAGCGCAGCAACAAACCTTGGCGATAGTCAAATCCATATGCGCGGTCAATTGACTTGCCAACGGTGGATAACTTGACGAACAAATGAGGTACGGTCCCGAAACGATCGTTTTTTTTATGATTAAGCCGGTGCCGGAATTGAGCTGCCGGCGCTGCTGCTTTCCTGTGGAAGAAACTCCTTTTGTTCTCGTTGCAACGGACATTGGCTTTTGTGGTTGATAGTGGCCGTGTTGGCTCTTTTTGCGAGTATGCAGATCCGGCAAGTGGTTGTCTCCAGCGGAAAACAGACTGCGACCGACGTGTCCGCATGTCCGTATAGCATCCAGATTTTATGAACCACTGTAATTAACCGGAATATCATTATCGGCAATGTTGCGCTCCAAGCATCGCCGCATCGATTCCGAATGAATGCAATTTCTATCCGATTATTATCGGTTGATGCCCCACCCGTTCCTTGGATTGACGCAAGTCAAAGACTCAAAAGAAGTGCCGATGTACAATCAAATGCATCAAGCAAATCTGATGAGTGAATGAGATGGTTGAAAAATCACATACCGCAGGATGGCTTCCTCACATCTACGATCCGCTTCGAAACTTTGGCCAGCGCGTAGCAGACTGGTTTGCCCCGCTCTCCGACGCATCGGCCATAGAAGACAGCTACGAAATCAACGTTGAACTCCCCGGGGTCAAATCCGAGGATGTGGATGTTGCAATAGACGGAAACACCATTACCGTACGCGGTGAAAAGCGTTCCCAGCGCGAAGAGAGCGGCAGGACATTTTTCTTCTCTGAGCGCGAATACGGATCCTTCCAGCGTACATTCAGACTGCCGCCGGATGCAGACGGCGAAAAGATCGAAGCCGACTATGCAGACGGTTTGCTCAAATTGAAGATTGCAAAGATCAAGTCGTCCAAGCCTGAAGAGCGGAAGATCACGATAAAAACAAAGTGAAATTGCTCTAGCTGTGGAGTCTCATGAGGTTGTTCAGGTCTAATCCCACTCGGCTGATGGGTGTTTGTCTTTTTATCCCGGCATGCGGGCGATGCCAATTGTAGTGGTGCAGCCAGACGGGCAGTTCGTCCTTTGTGTGTTGTGAGT
>JAAEOH010000042.1 GCA_024244645.1 Hyphomicrobiales bacterium | reverse complement strand
GGCGCCCGTTTCGTCGGTGACCGGTAAGCTGGACGCCTTCGAATGGAAAGTCCCGGTCGAGCAGATCGCGGGACGTGTGGAGGATGCCTCAACCGCCCATGACGATGCGGAGCAGGCTATCAAATCGCTGCCGCCGGTTGTCGTCGTCCCCGTGGTGGAAGAAAAGCCGGTTGAGCCGGCTCCGGTCGTCGTTGCGCCGCTGGTCGAGGCCAAAATCGAAGAGCCACAGCCGGAGCCGGAAGAAGTTATCGCCGTACCTGCCGAAGACGACGCAAAGCATGCGGAGGAACCGTCGCAACCTGCTGCCGAGGAGATGGAAGCGGCTGAAGTGGTGGAGCCGGACAAACAGCCTGATGTCATTGATGGCGAAGTTCTGGAAACCATCGAAAAACCGCTGGAAGAACCGCAGGAAGAACCGCAGGAAGAACCGGCTGAAGCCGCCACCACTGCCACCGATGAAACAGACGGCAAGACGGACGAGATCGAAGCTGTCGAGACGGAATCCGCGGTGGAAAAGGCGGCAAGCAAGGGCCAGACCCATATAGTCACGGACGCCGTCGGGGTGGAATCGGACAAGGCGCGTGAGGCGGCATTCCTTGCCAAACCGCCCGACGATCCGGGTGTCGGCAAAAATGCGCCAAAGGAAGAAGAACCGAAGTCCCGTTTCCGGCTGTTTTAGCACTGTTGGAATATCATTCCTTGTCGCAATGCCGCATAGCCATTAAGTCAGACCTTCGGCGATAAGCTGAATGGGGCTTTGCATAGCCAGACCTGCAATGGTATTTGCAGTGGGAGCGGTTGCGCCATTGGGGCCTTCCGCCGTTGAGGGATAGGCCGCAAAAGCGGAACTGTGGAATGTTTGATCGGCTACAGAATTTCATTCAGACAATGGGTGGCGAAGAACAGGCGCAGCTGAGTAGCGATGATCCGCGTGTTGCAGCGGCGGCACTGTTTTTTCATGTTATCGATGCTGATGGCGTGGCAGAACCCGCGGAGCGCGAAAAACTGCGCGAACTCCTCGAACAGCAATATGCGCTCGACAAGAACGAGTTGCAGAAACTGATCGCCGCCGGCAAGCAGGCCGAAGACGAATCGGTCGATTTTTACGCCTTCACAAGGGTGCTGAAGCGGTCGCTCGATGCCGAGCAGAGGATCAATTTCATCGAGCTCATGTGGGAGATGGTCTATGCCGATGGCGTACGCCACGAGCTCGAGGACAACATCGTGTGGCGGGTTGCGGAACTTCTCGGCGTCTCCGACCGTGATCGTGTCCTGATGCGGCAGCGCGTTGCCGAGAGGGTCGGCGCCGGAGACAGCCACTGATGCTTCACCAGCATCCTGACGAGGCAAGGGATTCAAACAAAATCCTGGTCATACTGCACCAGGAGGGATCGAGTGCGGGCCGTGTCGGGCAAATGCTGCTGAAGGCCGGATTCGAACTCGACATCCGCCGACACGCGCTCGGTGATCCGCTACCGGAGACGCTTGCCGATCATGTCGGGGCGGTCATATTCGGCGGGCCGATGAGTGCCAATGACGATGACGACTATATGCGGCGCGAAATCGACTGGCACAGCGTGCCGCTTGCCGAAAACAAACCCTATCTCGGGATATGCCTGGGGGCGCAGATGCTGGTGCGGCATCTCGGCGGTAGCGTTACTGCCCATGATGACGGATTGACCGAAATCGGCTGGTATCCGCTGCGTGCGACGCCCAAGGGCGGTGCGCTGATGGAATGGCCGGATATGGTCTACCAGTTCCACCGGGAAGGCTTCAGCCTGCCGGACGGGGCCGGACTGCTGGCAACGGCCGACGATTATACCAATCAGGCCTTCCGCTACGGGGAAAATGCCTGGGGCATCCAGTTTCACGCGGAACTGACGCAGGTCATGATGCAGCGCTGGGTGGTGCGCGGCGCCCACCGGTTTGTTCTTCCCGGTGCTCAACAGGGCCATCATCATCTGAACGGGCGCCTGCTTTATGACGAGCGACTGCGTCAGTGGCTGGCACATTTTCTCGAGATTGTTTTTGGCAAGCCGATACCCGCCGATTTGGCAGTGACCCCAAGGCCAGCGCGCTCACGCGTGTTCTGATTCCCGTTCGACGCGCTCGAGCTGCTGGATATTGCGCAGCGCCGGAAAGATGATGGCCCACAGGCCGGCGACGCCGACCGCGCCCACGCCACCAATAATGACCGCCGGCACAGCGCCGATCAGGGCGGCCATGCCGCCGGCCCGGAATTCTCCGAGTTCGTTGGATGCGCCGATAAAGACCATATTGACGGCGCTGACGCGGCCACGCAGTGCGTCCGGTGTCCAAAGCTGGATCAGCGTCTGGCGGACATAGACCGATATCATGTCCGATGCGCCCATGACGACCAGCGACAGGATCGACAGCCAGGCGATGGTCGAGATGCCAAATACAACGGTCGCAGCGCCAAACAGGCCGACGGCGACAAACATGGTGACGCCGGCATTGCTGCGGAAGGGATGTGCCGCCAGGTAGACCGCAATGAAGATCGCCCCGATCCCGGGCGCCGCGCGCAGCAGCCCAAGACCCCAGGGTCCGAGATTGAGGACATCGCGGGCAAAGACCGGCATGAGGGCCACTGCGCCGCCCAGAAGCACCGCGAACATGTCCAGCGAAATGGCACCGAGAATGATTTTTTCGCGCCAGATGTAGCGGAAGCCCGCCGACAGGGTCTCCCAGCTTTGATTGTGAACGCCGCGTTCCTGTTCGGGCTTGGGGATGGCGAAAATCAGCACCGAAGCCACGGCAAACAGTACAAAGCTCGTCCAGTAGGGCACCGATGCTCCCAGCCCGTACAGCAGGCCGCCGGCGACGGGTCCCAGGATAGTGGCGCTCTGCCAGGAGATCGAATTCCAGGCGATGGCGTTGGCAAGATCCTTTTCGGGGACAAGATTGGGCGCCAGCGATGTGGAGGCGGGCGCGAAAAAGGCACGCGTGATGCCGAAAACCAGCAACACGCCGAAGACCGGAACTGGCGTCGTCAGCCCCCGCAATGTCAGATAAATCAGCGCGCCGGCAGCCAGGAGGGCAACGATCTCGCATATGCCCATGATCATGCGGCGCCCGAACCTGTCCGATACCGCTCCGGTGATGAGGATCAGCACCAGAGACGGCAAAAACTGGACGAGCCCGATGATGCCGAGATCGAACGGATCACGGGTCAGGTCGTAAATCTGCCAGCCGACCGCGACGGCAATGACCTGCATGCCGAAGGCGGACAGGAACCGTGCGAGCCAGTAGCGGCTATAGGATTTGTGCCGAAACGCGTCGAAGCGGCCAGCAGCGTGTGGTTCAGGGTGCTGCATGGCAGACCGGTTTGGCAGGTGGGAACATCAAGCCCTTTATAGAGCGTCAGAACAAATTGCAAAGTCCCGCAATTCTTTTCGATTGATGGATTGTGGACTTGCCGCCGCGCCATGCAATGGCTACATGTCGAAAATCAGAGATTGGAGACTGTGATGCTAGCGCTATTTTCGACCGTTGATCTGGCCCTGAGGATCTATATGTGGATTATCATCGGCAGCGCCATATTCTCATGGCTCTATGCCTTCAATGTCGTCAATGCGGGCAATCGGTTCGTCGGTATGATCGGCGAGTTTCTCTACAAGGCAACGGAACCTGCTTTGAGGCCGATCCGGCGTATCCTGCCGAATCTCGGCGGGCTGGATATTTCTCCTATTGTCCTGCTTTTGATCATCTATTTCATCCGCGCATTCATGTGGAACAGCATTTACCCGATGGTGAGTTGAGCGGCGCTTCTTCAGACTGGTTCCGAATGGTACCCGAGGGGCTGCAGCTTTTCGTGAAGCTGACGCCGGGATCCGGCAGAGATGACATTGACGGTGTCGAGGAAGGCGCTGACGAACGTGTTTACCTGAAGGCCCGGGTGCGGGCGGTTCCCGATAAGGGCAAGGCCAACAAGGCGCTGATTGCGCTGCTCGCCAAACGCTGCGGTATTCCGAAAAGCCGGATTAAGATTAAGTCAGGTGAAACCAACCGCTTGAAAACATTGCTTTTAGAAGGCGAGAGCGGTGTGCTGCGCGAAGCCTTATCCAAGCTCAAATATTAGGATTTTGCGTCAGGGGTTGACATCGTGCGACAATTGTCGCGTACTTGTGACAATTGCCACAAGACGATGGAATCCATGCAACCCTCTCCAAGTGAATTGCCGCTGCTGAAGGCGCTTTGGTCGAAACCGCAACTGAGTGCCCGTGAACTGCACGATCAGGTCGCCGGCGAGCTCGGCTGGTCGTTGTCGTCGACCAGGAAAACCCTTGACCGGATGATAGACAAGGGCCTGATAACGGTTCACGACCAACATGGGCTGCGGGTTTACCGAGCATCGGTCGACAAAATATCAACGCTTGCCGAGATGACCCGACAGTTTGCCCGTGCCGTCCTCGAAATCGACGGCCCGCTTCCCGCGTCGTCATTTACCGGCAGCAAGATCCTGAGCCATGAAGAGCTGGAAGAGCTGCAGAAGTTTCTCGATGAGGAGGAGGGCAAATGACCCTCGTTTCCGTTCTGCTCTTCAGTTTGGTCTGGGGTGCCATTGTCTAGCTTGTCATGACGACCCTTCTTCATGGCGGGCCTGCGCGCCTTTGCGGCCCTGGCGCATGTCTGGCGTCTGTGATGGCAGTGCTTGTACCATGCTTCCTGGTTGCAACGGGCTGGGCCATACCGGTGTCATCACCGCAGGGTCCTGTCCATGCGGTCGGCGAAGCAGGCCAGAACCTGTTGGAGATCACTGCCACTGTGGGGCGCGTGGTCAATCCGCCTGACTGGGACGGTGAGACGTGGGTGCCCGTGCTGATCCTGTCGATCTTTGCGGCTGGCCTGATGGTTCATCTGCTGAAGACAATGCGGGGTGTTGGCGGCCTTTTGCAGTTGCTTCGAAACGCTCAGCCAAATAGCGATTTCCGCTCAAACTGGCCCGTACTCGTGACGGCCGCAAAGGTCACGCCCTTCGCGGTCGGCGGCCGGCGTCCCTCAATCGTGCTTCCAGATCTGATGGTCCGCGACTGGCCGATTGAGCGGGTCACGATGGTCATCAGGCACGAGGAGGCGCATCTGCGGCATCGTGATCCCGACATTGCATTTGTCCTCAGCCTTGTAGTGGCGCTTTTCTGGTTCAATCCGTTCGTTCGCGATCTGGTGGCCCGCTGGCGCAATAGCTGCGAGCTGAGGGCAGACGGAACTGCCCTGCGGGGCGCGACGGCATCGACAAGAAAATCCTATGCGGTCACGTTGCTTGATGCGAT
>JAAEOH010000041.1 GCA_024244645.1 Hyphomicrobiales bacterium | reverse complement strand
GTCTTCCATCTGCGACAGGTCCGTCGGCTCTTCACCGATCCCCTTGACATAGATGTAAAGATCATCGCCCTGCTGCTGCAGGATCAGGTCCTCACGCGATATGCCCTCGCCAAGGACGAGCTTGTCCGTTCCGCCGCTGTCCTCAAGCGTGTCCGTGCCGTCGCCGCGGCTGTAGAGATAGGTGTCATTGCCACCGCCGCCCTCAAGCGTATCGTCGCCTTCGCCACCCTCAAGTACATCGGCATTGGCGCTACCGTTCAGCGTATCATCGCCTGCGCCGCCAAGCAGAATATTCAGGAAACCGCCGGCCGTGAGCGTATCATTGCCAGATGTACCCCACTCAACGTCATGGAGAAATGTACCGTATTTCGACAAGGCATTGGATTGTTCGACGGATTTGTACTCAACACTTTGAGAAAGTGCGGACACGAACTCGGCATGTGTCATTTTCCCCTGGGAGATGTTCTCCTCCCAAGTTTGAATCTCCTGCGCAGTCGGTAACCTGCCAAACGCGTTTTTATACGCTTGTTCAACAAGCTCTGATCCGCTTAAATCTGTGAGTGGTGTTGTTGCATCGAGGACGATGACCGGAGCCGTATCAAGCAACTCCGCGGCAATATCTTCAATCTGTTCCTCGCCGTTTAGGAGCCGACCAGAAAGCGATTTCAATTCTTGCGCTGTGGCTGGCCTGTCATAAATAACATCGATCAAATTGCTGATCTGGATTGAAACAGCCGCGGCATCAAGACTGCGCTCGAATTTAGCCGGAATAAGGAATACATCGACATTGTTTGTCGAATTGCGTCCATTGCCGACAACCAAATGCTCGACGGACTGGGACAGATCCTCAACCAGTTGCGCGCGCGTCAAGGTGCCCGCAGAAAGCGCGTCCAACTGTGTGTCCAATTCGGTCAGACTCGGCCCTCGCCCGAGGGCCTTGGAATAGGTGGCGATGACAAATTGCGCATCCGTCTGCGTGCCAAAACGGGTCGTGTATTCTGAGGACGACAGCAAAGCATTGGCAAGGCTAATCTTGTCCAACTGGCCGTCAGTCACATGCTCGACCAGAACTTCGACTTCCGTGAAGTCCATGCCGCGATCAAGCACGCTGTCATAGACCATGGCAGCCTCATTGAGCAGCCGTTCCTTGGCCGCTTGATCGAACCGTACTTCGTAGGATGTTGTCGTCCCGTCAATCGTACTATCCAGGCGCCAGGTTTCGATGCCCTCGCTATCGACCTCGTGTGTGGCTGTGATGTTGGTATCGGTTGCCGACGCAACAACGCCGTTGTCCCAGACGTAGCTGCCATTATCGACGGCCGATCTTGCGATCGATTGCTCCACACCATCGCGCAGAATTGTCGTGATCAGTCCATCTGCGGACGTCGTTGTGACAAAGGTTTTACCGAGATTGCCGTCCTCGTCGTATCCGGTTTCGGTCATTGTTGTGCTGCCATCGGCAGCAACTTCAGTCGTGACTATCTTGTCATCTTTACCATTGCCATCAAAGTCATAGGTTTGCGAGATGGTCCTGCCATCAGCGCTGACATTTTCGGTGTAAATGGAAATTAGCGTTCCGTCGACCGAACCGTTGGTCTTGACCGTGGTGCGGCTTCCATCTTCATTTAGGGTCGTTACTTCCCGGGTTGTGCTGTCGGCGTTACCGTCACCATCACTATCGCGAGTAACTGTTGATATAAGACCGTTTGCGGACCTGACTGTAACGCTCGAATATTGAAGATGAGAGATTCCGTATGTCTCTGTAAATGTGGTTGCTTCATTTCCATCTTCATCGAATGCGACATTGGTCTGCCTTGAGAACTCGTTCGTCCCATCGCCGTCCAAATCGAAGCCATACTTCAGGTCCATGCCATTGGCAGACCACGCCCGAGTGATTTGTGCTTCTGTCGAACCGGAGCTGTCTTGATCCTTGAAGGTGGTCGTCTCCAACTCATTGAAATCGAGTTGTGAACTTATCTCGCGGTCAACGTCACCGTCGCCGTCGAGATCCGTCGTTGTTGTTTTGGTCCGTTCATCGGCGCTGACGACCGTTGTGGTTGATTGTTGCAGTGCCAGTGCGGCTCCGTATTGCAACACGGTCGTGGTCCAACCGCCTCCGGCGCCTCTGGTAATCGTCGTGTTGCGGTTGGTACTGCCATCGCCCGTGTAGTCGGACGTCAGCGTCGTTTCCAGCCCGTCACCGCTGTCGACCTCTGTCTTGCTTGAAAGCACGGTTCCTGCATCGTCTTTTGTTGTCGTTGTCCGGCTGATATCGCCATCTGCCTCATAAACCAGCAAGGATTCAGTCTCGAACTCGCTGATGCCATCGCCATCAAGATCCAGATCCACCTGGATGTCCATGCCGTCATCACTGACATCATAGCTCTCACTGGCGACCCTTGTCCCCGATCCGTCTTCATGCGTCCGGGTCCGGGACGTGCTGCTATCTGCATTCAATGTGGTCGTGTCGGTTGTCAGAAGTTCAACCGTTCCATCACCATCCCGGTCGATCGACCAGGTGCTTTCCAGCCCGTCACTGCTCGTTGTGCTGACAATTGTCGACAGCAGCGTGCCCGTCTCGTCGCTATAGTCTGTTGTTGACGTCGTCTTGCCGTCACTGCCCAGGATC
>JAAEOH010000040.1 GCA_024244645.1 Hyphomicrobiales bacterium | reverse complement strand
TTCCTCGATTGCCCGGTCGCAGGACGCCCCGATCTGGCCCGCGCCGGCAAGTTGAAAGTCTTTGCCGGTGGCGCGGCAGAAGATGTTGATGCAATGCGGCCGGTTCTCGCCAGCGTCAGTGCGGCTGTCATGCATATGGGTCCGGTCGGCAGTGGGATCATGTTCAAGTTAATCTATAACGTAATGGGAGCCATGCAGGTGGCTGCCACCGCGGAAGGTATGTTCGCCTGCGAAGCCGCCGGTATCGATCTTCAGATTGCTTGCGAGTGCTTCTCGACAGGAGCCACCGCAAGTCCGCATGTAAAGCTGCATGCCAGGAACATGGCCGACGGGATTAAGGAAGACCCGATCATGTTCAACGGGTATGGGCGGATCAAGGACACGCGTTACGGTGTCGAAATGATAGAAGGCCTCGGTGCCCGGTCGCTGCTGGGCCGGGCGACCATCGCTGTCTGGCAACAAATGGTCGAACAGGGAATTGCCGATCACAACGACAGCGAGTTGATTGATGCGCTTCGGTCGGCAGCAGCCAAGGGGCGATCTTAGACGGAATCCCGACATGGGGCGAATGTCCTTCGCCGCGCAAGGATGCCGCCAGAGGGAGGGTCAGTTGGAACATGCCGTGTCCCGTCGAGATTACGTCATGGGCATGCCAATTCTATTTGGCATTCTTCTTCTTCTTTCGGTCGGCTTATCGTAAAACCACGGGCTTCGAACGGGTCAGAGCGTCACCCTTGTACAAACATTAATCTAACATATTGGGTAGGATTGCCGAGCTTATTGCGTGGCATTTTTCAAGAGAATTTTATGAAGATCATATCCGACAATCTCCCAAATCACCTGGAAAACTGAATCAGGCCTAAATGCCCTCAATAAGGCGACTTTTTCAACGGAATAAGCCCTTAATAGACAGGTCAATTTTTAAATGTTCCAAGTGTAAGCTGCAGGTAGTTCAGGAACAATAAAACACAATTGCTGAATGCCGGACCCTCACTCCGCCACCTCGGCGCCGAATCCTCGTTCACCAAAATCCACCGGCAGGCCTTGTCCAACGGCATCATAGGCTTCGAAACCCGCGCGCAGCGCTTCATTGCGTGTGTAGATGTTTCGCAGGTCCGCCAGCCGCGCTGCCGCCATGCTGGTGGCGATGCGATCAAGATCCAATGCGCGGAACTCGTTCCATTCTGTCAATATGACAAGCAGGTCGGCATCCTTTGCAGCCCTGTAGGGATCATCGAGCCAGTCAACGCCCGGCAGCAGTGCGTCGCCTTCCCGCTGCCCGTGCGGATCGACAACCCGCACCTTCGCCCCGCCGCCGACGAGCGCCGGCACAATGGTCAGCGATGGCGCATCCCGCATGTCATCGGTGTTCGGTTTAAAGGTCACGCCCAGCACCGCCACTGTTTTGTTGTTGAAAGAACCTCCGCACAGATCACGCAGCTTGGAAATCATTCGCTGTTTCACGCCATCGTTCACGCTAATGACCGCCTCGGTTATTTGCATCGGACAGGCGTATTCCTGCCCGGTCCTTGCCAATGCGGCGGTATCTTTCGGAAAGCATGAGCCGCCATAACCGGGACCTGCGTGCAGGAATTTGTTTCCGATCCGCCCGTCGAAACCAATTCCCCTCGATACCTGCTTTATGTCTGCCCCCACTCTTTCGCAAAGCGCAGCAATCTCGTTGATGAAGGTGATTTTCGTCGCCAGGAATGCATTGGCCGTATATTTGATTAGTTCGGCGCTCTCCAGATCCGTAGTCAAAATTGGAAAGTCACGCAGAAAAAGCGGCCGGTAGATCTCCGCCATGACCTTGGCGGCCCTCTCACTTTCGACACCGACAACCACCCGGTCGGGGCGCATGAAATCATCAATCGCGGCACCCTCACGCAAGAATTCCGGGTTTGAGGCGACATCGAAATCCGCATCGGGATTCGCTGCGACGATGACCTCCCGCACTCTACGGTTTGTGCCCACTGGCACGGTTGATTTGGTAACCACAACCGCATATTCCGAGAGCGTCGGCGCGATCTCCGCAGCCGCTGCCATTACGTAAGATAAATCCGCGTGACCGTCACCGCGCCGTGTCGGCGTGCCGACCGCAATAAAAATTGCATCCGCATCTTTAACTGCCGCCTCCAGATCGGTCGTAAAAACAAGTCGACCGGCTTCGACATTGCGATTCATGAGCGCATCGAGCCCGGGCTCGTAGATCGGCACCTCCCCGGTCTCGAGCATGGCGATTTTGCGCGAATCCTTGTCTACGCAGACAACATTATGCCCGAAATCGGAAAAACACACGCCGGAAACAAGCCCCACGTACCCAGTTCCAATCATTGCGATACGCATATCGTTACTCCTTGAGTCGGCTTGCCGGGTGAAAACCAGCTTCGTGTTCCAACAAGACGCACCACTCATAGTTTGAATTTGTTTATATATTCTATGTTCACCGACATTTATTTGGTTCTTGTGCTGTTGTGCAACTGCGCAAGGCATTGAAATTATATACAAATATCCGCATTGCTCTTTCAGTTTCGGGTACAAGCGCGATCATCGCCAATGACAGGCCCACACAGCTACACAATTCGGATTGACCCGGTCTGGCAACGACACTTGGTTCTGCCGGCACAATCTGATGGGGGTGGTTCGGCAATGCGAAGTGCAACAAAGATGGGCTTTGTTTTGCTGTCTGCGCCCCGATCCGGCACATCCTGGCTGGGGTCATTGACCAACGCATACGGAACCATGGGCGTTTTCAACGAATGGTTCGGTTCCCATATGCTGTCCGATATAGAAACGCCAACCGCCACCTGCGAAGATATCCTGTTTCCACGATCACTGACAGACAACAACCGCTTCTGCGCAAAGGTGTTCGCCCACCAATATGCAGGATTATACAGACAAAACGGGACCGACCTGCTTTGGAGCCTGAAGTCGCAATATGATGTCTCGTTCTTCATGCTTGAACGCAAAGATCGTTTGCGCCAGGCAATATCGCATGTCCGCGCAATCAAATCCGGCAACTGGAGCTACAAGAACGAACAGCCCGATACAGTCCGATATGATTTTGAGCAAATCGCGTCAGCATATTTCAAGATCTGCAAAGCTTACGATTTCTGGCGGTTCTATCTTGAAATGCGGCAAATCCCCCATCAGCTCTTTTATTATGTGGACCTGATCGACGACGCACATCCCTATGTTCAGGCGGTTGCCGCCGCGCTCGATCTTCCACAACCGCAGCCCACAGTTACAGACTACAAAATTCAGCGCGACACCGTTACCGAACAGTGGTTCGACCGGTTTCAGGATGATTTCGGGCGCAGCAATATCATTGATCTGCATGACCGGATTTACGCCCCGAGCCGCAATGCTGAAAACCTCGCTCGCTTTTTTCGCAAACAGGGTTTCAGAACGATCTGAGCGCCGCCATGCGGATGCTGGCGCCGACGATTAAAACTGCATCCGCCAGCGCGCCGCGTCGGCGTGCCGACCGCAATAAATATTGCATCCGCATCTTTGACAGCCCCCTTCCGGATCGATCGTAAAAACTAGCCGGCCGGCTTCGACATTGCGATTCATGAGCGCATCGAGCCCGGGCACATAGATCGGCACTTCTCCCGCCTCCAGCATGGCTATTTTGCGCGAATCCCTGTCCACGCGGACAACATCGTGACCGAAATCGGAGAAACACACACCGGACACGAGACCCACATAGCCAGTTCCAATCATCGCGATACGCATATCGTTACGCCGCGGAATTGCCTGCTGAAAAACCAGTGCTGATCAATTTCATCTGTGTTCAACTTCAATAAACTGCATTTATTTGAAATTTCTTTGTTTACTCAAACGAAACGGGTTTGGTTCACATTCAAATGTGCGGCATTGAGCGCCCAAATAGCCAGGTGCCGTCAAGCGCACGAAATGGATCAATTCCCCAATTGACATCACCGCGCCCATATCAACACTAAGGAAAGTGATTCTCTTGTGAGTTGTCTGTTGAGGGGCCTTTGAAAAAACAGCACCAATTGATCATCGGCATGGCCGCTACGGCTCTGCTGACCATTGCCATCGCCGTGCTCACGCTCACACCCATGCCCTGGGCCGGTCCTGCGGGTTTGGCGGGATCGGACAAGCTCTATCATTTTCTTGTTTTCGCGGCTCTTGCCGCGCCGCTGCCAATGGTTCACCCGAAGCTGATCCTACCGGTCATCCTGGCCGCCATTGCCTATGGCGGGCTGATCGAAATCATTCAGCCCTTCGTTTACAGGACGGCCGAATGGGAGGATTTCGGGGCGAACATCGTCGGTGCCTTGTCCGGTGCAGGCCTGGGGACAATGATCGGTCGCGGTCGTGCCGGTAAAATGCGGGATCACGAAGATCAAAGCGTGTTGAAACCGGTCAAGGCACCCGGCTGATCGACAGCGCATCCGCTTTCGTTTCCCTGTCCCGCAGCATAGACCCGCCGTTCCGGATACGCCTGCGGTAAAGCAGCGACACCAGCACGAAACTGATGATCAACAGCAAAAACCATGCACCCAGCTTGTTTGGCGAGACGATCGTCCAGGCATCCCGTTGGTTTGGGTACAGCCAGACATTGGCGAATGTCGCGACGTTCTCAGCGATCCAAACGAAAAACGACACCAGCGCGAAGCCCGCAAGCAGAGGCATGCTTCTTTCCGAAACGACGGTGAAATGAACCCGGGTTTGCCAGAAAATCAGCACCGTATAAGCCACCAGCAGATAGCGAATGTCGAAAACAAAATGGTGCGAGAAAAAATTCACATAAATCAAGAACGCCAGGACGTAGGTGTATTTCAGCTTCGGATAATCCGTGAATCTGAGCTCCAGCAGTTTCCATGCACGCACAATATAGCTGCCGACCGCCGAATACATGAAGCCGGCGAAGAGCGGCACACCCAAGACCGCGATATGGGCCTTTTCGGGATAGTTCCACGAACCGATCAGGTCCGATGTCTTGTAGAATTCCATAACAGTCGCAACGCAATGGAATCCGAAGATGACCATCACCTCGCGCCGCGTTTCCAACTTGAAAACGACCAGCACGCACTGGGTCAAAAGCGCAAAGACAAAGATGTAATCGTAGCGGTAGAGGAACGGCAGCTGCGCATAATTTGACAGCAGCATGAAGCCGAGCAGCAGGCCGCCAAACAGTGCGGCCTTGGCCTGTTTGACGGCAAAGACCGTCAGCTCCGTCAGCAAACGCACAACAGTGATTGTGCCGCCGGATTGCACTGGCAATGTGTGTATCTGCATGGGCGCCTCGCCGGGTTGTCAAACCGGACCCGGCCGTCTTCGTTGATCTGCCGGCGATCCTGAATGAACTGAGTGTCCGGCAATTGCGGTAACGCAGTGGATGTTTTCAGGGCTTTTTGTGCAATATTGTTCAGATTCGATGCAGAAAGCATGGGGGCTTGACGATAGAATATTACGATCTGGGTCCGTTTGGCTGCAGCGTGACGACCACTTCATCCGAGGCGCAAAGCTGGTTCGATCGCGGGCTCAACTGGTGTTACGGTTACAATCACGGTGAGGCGGTCTCCTGCTTCAACCGGGCTCTGGAGGCCGATCCCGACTGCGCCATGGCCCATTGGGGCGTCGCCTATGCGCTGGGTCCCAATTACAACATGCAATGGCATCATTTCGACGAGGCGGGAAAGGCCCAGGCACTGTCGGGCGCCTATGACGCCACAGCCAGGGCGCTGGCGCTGGTGGATCGCGTAACGCCAATGGAACGCGCGCTGATCGAAGCGTTGCCGGCCCGCTATCCCCAGCGCGACCCTATCGAAGACCAAGTGCCCTGGAATGTCGATTATGCCAACGCGATGCGCAAGGCCTATCAGGCGCTGCCCGATGACCTGGAAATCGCGACGATTTTCTCCGAGGCGGTCATGAATGTAACGCCCTGGCAGATGTGGGACCTGAAGACCGGCGGTATCGCCGATGATGCCGGAACCGCCTAAGTGCGTGACGTGCTGGAGCGCGCCATGCGCGAAACACCGGGGGCGATGGATCATCCCGGCATTCTGCATCTGTATGTCCATCTGATGGAAATGTCGCCATTTCCCGAGCTCGCCCTCACGGCCGGCGACCGGCTGCGCGATATTGTGCCGGACAGCGGCCACCTCATTCACATGCCGACCCATATCGACATTCTGTGCGGCTACTATCGAGATGCGCTGCTGTATAATCAGAAGGCCAGCGTTGCCGATCGCAAATTCATGGATCGCGACGGCGCAATGAATTTCTATACCGCCTACCGCATCCACAATTATCACTTTGCCGTCTATGGCGCGATGTTTCTCGGCCAGTATGAACCTGCGCTCACAGCCGCATAGGAGCTGATCGACACGACGCCCGAGGAATTGCTGCGCATGCCCTCACCGCCGATGGCCGATTTCATCGAAAGCTACATTTCGATGAAGCAGCACGTCTATATCCGCTTCGGCAAATGGCACGAAATCATCGCCGAGGATCCACCGGAAGACCGTCAACTTTATTGCAATACGCTTGCCACGATCCACTACGCCAAAGGTGTTGCACACGCTGCGCTTGGGGACGTTGCCAGTGCCGAACGGGAAAGGGCGCTTTTCCTGAGGGCGAAGGCGAACGTTCCCGAAAGCCGGTTGCTGCACAACAACATCTGCCAGGACCTTCTGGCAATCGCCGAGGAAATGCTGAATGGCGAGATCGAATATCGCAAGGGCAATCATGATACGGCTTTCGCCCATCTGCGCCGCTCGGTGGAGCTCGACGATGCGTTGCCCTATGACGAGCCGTGGGGCTGGATCCAGCCCGCCCGTCATGCGCTCGGCGCGCTGCTGTTCGAACAGGGCCGTTTCGACGAAGCCGAAGCCGTCTATCGTGAAGATCTAGGCTTTGGCGGCAACCTCAGCCGCGCCAGCATCCATCCGGACAATGTGTGAAGCCTGCGCGGGCTTTACGATTGCCTCGCCCGCAGGGACGGGAGCATGGAACGCCGTTTGATCAAACAGCGCCTCGATCTCGCCGCTTCCCGCGCCGACGTGCCGGTCAACGCCTCGTGTTTCTGTGCCCGGGCGGCGGCGGAGTAGAAATTACAACCGGCATCGCGGCGGATCAGGCTGGCCCGACCGAAACCCGGTTCGGACCGATATCGTCCGGCCGCTGCATCAGAAAAGCCGTCAACTGAGCGCGTATCTCGCCCGCATCCGGATCATCGAAAATATTCACCATCTCGGCCGGATCATTGACGAGATCATACATCTCGCCGGTTTCGCTGCGCAGATCCATCGTCAGCTTGTGGGTTTTGGTGCGCACCGTGCGCAACGACAGCGCCACACCGACACGGCTCGGCAATAGCTCCCACTCATTCATCGCATAATCGCGGGTCCCGCCGTCTG
Source organism: Hyphomicrobiales bacterium (assembly GCA_024244645.1). Taxonomy (GTDB): domain Bacteria; phylum Pseudomonadota; class Alphaproteobacteria; order Rhizobiales; family Rhizobiaceae; genus Hoeflea_A. Next base: position 98,227 of record JAAEOH010000040.1, on the reverse strand, counting down.
CCTCCAACAGCGGCCGAAGGCTTGACCCGTGCTGCGTCAGCAGCGGTTCGGCGCCGGCAATGTCGAACAGGGTCGGCCCGATATCGATGGTCGAAACCGGTTCGTCCACCACCTTGCCCGCCGGCACGCCCGGACCGCGCACCAGCATCGGCACGCGCAGCAGGCCCTCATAATGCATCGGTCCTTTCAGAACCAGACCGTGATCGCCCAGCCAGTCGCCATGATCGGAAATGTAGATCACATAGGTGTTGTCATCGAGCCCGGCATCAGCAAGAGCATTCATGAGCCGCCCGACATTGTCGTCGATGAATGAAAGCTGCCCGAACGTGTTGGCGATGATTTCGCGCAACTGCACATCGGCTTGCTCCTGTATGCGCGAATAGGCCTTGCGCATTTTAACGTTTTCGGGATCGCCTTCGGGCTCGTTTTCGACGGCTGCAGCGTGCCACCAGGGTCGATTGCCGAAATCGCGGCTGCGATGCTCCGGCAGAATAATGTCATTGGGATCGTGCAATCGTGACCAGGGTTCGGGACAGTCGAACGGGTGATGCGGATCGGGAAAACTCACCCAGGCGCAAAATGGTTGATCCGCCGTCCGCCCGTGTTTCAGCCATTCGATCGCCCGGTCGGCGGTCCACGGCGTGTTGTGAAAGGCGAGCGGCAGTTGCGAATGCCAGGTCTGCGCAGCATCATTGGTGTCACCACCGTTTTTCCAGTAGAGCGCCTGTTTTTCGTCGCCCCGCCCATCGCGATGGAAAAACCGCTCGAAATGCTGTCCGCGCGGCGGCTTCTCCGGCGCGAACCAGTTGTGCCCCACCAGCATGAGTTCGACATGTTCGAAGCCCATATAGGGGCCATACCAGTCTTCGCCGAAATCTTCCGACGACAACACGCTTTCCGGCGAACCGGTTTTCTCGCGGGCGTGGTAGGTGGAAAAATGCGCCTTGCCGAAAAACGCAGTCTGGTAACCGTCGGCTGCCAGCGCACCGGCGAAGCCTTTCTTGCCGGTCTCGGGATCAAGGTCGATGCCATTGTCGTGCACGCCATGGGTTCGGCACAGCTGGCCGGTCAGGATGGACGCCCGGGCCGGCTGGCAGACGACTGACGGGGTAATGCAGGCTGAAAAGCGCGCACCGTCCCGGCAAAGCCCGTCGAGATGCGGCGTCTTCACGCCCCGGCCCTCGACGCCGACGCAATCGCCGCGCTGCTGATCGGCGGATATGATGAGGAAATTCGGCCTTGTCATTGTTCTGAAACCCCGGTCATTGTCATCAGTGAGAAATCAGCAGGGGCAGTTTTGCATTTTCAAGCACATATCTGGTGACCCCGCCAAACAGTTCCTCGCGAAAGAGACTGTGTTCATAGGCGCCCATCACCAGCATGCCGGCGCCCTGTTCGACACAAAAATCAAGGAGTGTCTCCCCGACAGGTTTATTGCCCAGCGGGACAATCACAACTTCCACAACGATACCGTGCCGGGCGAGGCTCATGCGCACATCGATACCCTTGAGTTCCTTGCCTCTCTCGCCATTGTCGACGCTCAACACCGTGACCTTCTGCTTGGTCTCAAGGATCTGCATTGCATCGTTCAGGGCCCGCGTCGCTGCCCGATGCCCGTCCCAGGCAAGCACCGCGTGTTCGTGGATTTTTTCCGGTTTGTGGTCGCGCGGCACAACAAAGACCGGCCGGCCGCTCTTTAGTGCAATACGGTCCGGGTGAAGCTCAAGGCGTTCGCTGCCCTGCAGCGCATCGCGGCGGCCGACGACCGTCAGGTCGTACATGCGGGCATAGTCCGCGACGGTCGCATCCGAATCGCCGTCGGTTTCGATCCAGTGCAGCTTGTCGGCCGGAATCCGCCCGCCAACCGCAGCCAGAAATTTGTCATGAATGCCGGCATGGGCCGTTGCTTCGAGTTCGTCCAGCGTGTCCTTGACGGCATCCGGCACCCACGCATAGTGGCTGAGCCGCGATTTGGCGCTGGCATGGGCAAGCAGCCCGGTGACATGCGCATCATGTTTTTCATGCGCCAGCACCGCCGAATGAACGGCGGCATCCGACGATTGCGATCCGTTATAGGCAACCAGAATGTTCCTAATGGCCATGTGCGCCCTCTACGTTGTTGCCCCGGAAGCCTTTGCCCGCGAATTGCGTGCGGTCAGCACGATGACGCCGACCGACAGGGCCATGAACAGCGCTGCGATCGGATGGGTGAACAGAAAATACGGATCGCCGCCAGTCGCCGCGAATGCCTGCCGCGCGCTTTCTTCAAGCTTGCCGCCGAGGATAAAGGCAATGACAAAGGGCAGGGGCGACATGGCGACCGCGCGCATCGCATAACCGAGCACGCCGAAGCCAAGGGTAAACCAGATAGCATCCATTCGGGTTTCCTGCACATAAATCGCCGTCAGGGTCAAAAGCAGCACGGTCGGCAGCAATATCTGTTTGGGAATGCGCGTCATGATTCCCATCGACCGCATGAAGACGCCGCCGATCGTCCAGTTGAGAATGTTGGCGATGAACATCGCTGTAAAAAGCCCAAAGGCGATGACCAGTTCCGGATTGACCGCATCCCTGGTAAAGCGAAAAACCGACGGGCCGGGGTTGAAACCGCCGATGCTGTCGGCGGCAAGGATCAGGAAAACAGCCGCTGCGTTGCCGGGAATGCCGAGCGACAGGACGGGAATGAGATTGGCGCCGGATACGGAAGAATTGGCCGCCTCGGTGGCGGCAATTCCTTCCGGGGCGCCCTTGCCGAAATCCGGATCATCCGCCGATTTGGTTTTCTGATAGCGCGCCTTTCCGACCGTATAGCCGATAGTGGCGGCAAGCGTCGAACCGATGCCCGGCAGCGCCCCGATTGCCGTGCCGATAACCGCCGACCGGCCGATATGCGGCATAAGCCGGCGTATCTCGCGAAAACCCAGTTTCTGGTCGCCGCTGTCCTCGATTGTAGTCAGTTCGCCGCTTATCCTTTTCTCCCGCCATATATCCGCCAGCTCCTTGAATACCGCCCCGACGATCAGCACACCGAGAATTGCGGTTGCCAAGGGAAATCCTTGCGCCAAAACCGGGCCGCCCAGAGACAGGCGGGGATAGAAATCCTCACCGGTGCCGACAAATGCGACCAGCAGACCGAGGCCGGTCGAGATCAGACCCTTGGCCGGCGAGCCGCCGACGACCGCCGCGATGAAGGACAGCGACAGGATCAAAAGTGCCGTTTTTTCCGGAAGATCGAGATAGCCCTCTACCAGCAGCGCCAGAAACGGCGCGCAGACGATCAGGACGATGTCTGAAAACGTATCGCCGCTGACCGACGACAGATGCGCGACGCGCAGGGCCTTCCTGGCCTGCCCCTTCCGGGTCATCGGATACCCGTCCAGCGTCGTCATATAGGCGTCCGGCGTTCCGGGCGTATTGAACAGGATGGCCGGAACTGCACCGCCGATGGTGGCGCCTTTCATGACGCCGATCAGAAACCCCATGACCGGCAAAAGCGCGTCCGGCGTGTAGCCGAACACCGAAATCAGGATCGGCAGCGAGATGGCCATTGCAATGGGTCCGGCAAGCCCCGGCGTCGCCCCGACCGCGATACCCAGGAAAAACCCGGCAAAGATCATCACAAGGGTCACGGACACCGGCAGGCCGAAAAGCGAAAACAGTTCCGGACCGAGAAAAACCGCGAGCACGCCGGACCAGATGTAATCCAGCGTTCCCATCACACGTCTCCGTTCGGAGGCAGCAGCAGATCGTCAAACGGCAGATCGTAGATGGCGATCATGGCAAGCACTGCGACAATACCGATGACGATGGTCCTGAAGGTGACCTTGCCTTCAATCAGCCCGATCAGCCCTGCGATCATCAAGGTGCCGCCGATAAAAAATCCGGAATATTTCCACGGCGCGGTGTCGCGCAGCAGCCGGTATTCCAGCGGCGTCTCCCGAGTGAGATTTGCCAGTGCCACGAGAGCCGGACCGGTGTAACGCATGACCAGGAAACTGACGGCCAGCAGCAGGACAACCATCGCGACAAAGCCGAGATTGACAAGGTCGATTTCAGACTGGTCCGGCGCGTTGCGTTCGAAAACAACAAGAATGAACCCGCCGATAAGCAGGAAAACACCGGCAAGTGTCGGAGCCAGCGCATCGCCGATGATCACCTGCCGCCGTACTTTTTCCAATATGCCGCTATCCGTATCAAGCGGAATCCAGACAAAAATCAGCAGCAGTGAAAACAGGATGAAGCTGACGCCGAGGATCAGGTTCGATCTGGATTCATTCGACATCGTCCGTCTCCCGTTACGCCGGATGCGGATACGCAACATCGCGCATCCGCAACACCGTGCTACTCGGATGCGGCGTCCAAGAGCGCGCCGGCATCCTTGTAGTCATTGTTCATGAGCACCGTGAGATCGTCACCGGAGATCGTGGCGGATCCGCCAAAGGCTTTTTTGATCAGGCCTCCTGCCTTGCTGTTTTCATCGGCGACAATCTCGGCAATGGCGGCGGCCAGCGCATCGCGCGCTTCAGCCGGCATGCCGGCTGGTCCGACAAAGACAAAATAGCCGTCCGAATTGAAATCGACACCGAGGTCGGCGAACGTTGGTGCATCCGGCGTCTGGACCAGAGGCTCGGACAGAGCCGATGCCAGATTCACCAGGTCGCCGGCAGCAACTCCCTTGCCCTGGATTCCGGCCATGAAACCAACGTCGAGGTCGCCGGCATTGACGCCATCGAGCACAGCCTTGCCGCCCTTGACCGACACGATGTTGAATTCAACGCCCTGTGCCTTGCCGAGCAGATAGGCCAGATCAGCCAGGCGCGGGCTCATTACGCCAAATCGGATGTCCTCACCACCCTTCGCAGCCGCGACCAGGTCGTCGAATGATTTCCATCCCTTGGAAGCCGGTGACACCACTCCCATCTGGAAACCCGCCGTTGTCGTCAGGCCGGTGAAATCCGCCGGCGTCATGCCGGATTTCGGCGCGGCGGCCATGTTGTAACCGAAGGTTTCGGTAACGCCCATGCCGATGGCGGTTCCGTCATTGGGCATGTCTTTGAGAGCCGAAGCCATGTTCATGCCGCCCTTGCCGGTGACCTGCTCCGGAATGAATTTCCAGCCGAGGCGGCCTTCCAGTTCTTCGGCGATCAATCGGGCCTGGGTGTCTACCCCGCCGCCGGCGCGAAAGGCGATGATCAGTTTGATCGGACCCGGTGGGGTCCAGTCTGCGGCAAGTGCGCCCGTGGTCATCACCGCGGCAGCCAGTATGGCGATCCCTGCTTTGAAAACTCTGTGCATGGTATTCCTCCTGTTCATTTGAAGCAGAGGCTCACACAGTTTAGTTGATATGTCAACAATAAAGTTGACATATCAACCAATAGCGCTATGATCGGATTAAAAGAGGCGCCCATGACAATAGCGAAACATCCCGCAGAATTCGACGACGATACGCCGATCCAGGAGGTTCTGACCTGGCGGATTCATCAGGTTCATTCGAAACTCAACGTGCATGCATCGAAGTTTCTGGAAAGAACCTCCGGTATCGCGCTCGCGCAATGGCGCATCATGCTCTCCATCGGCCCGGAAGGCTCGACGACGCACTCAGAAATCTGCCGCTACATAGCCGTTGACAAGGGACAGTTGAGCCGCAGCCTGAAGGGCATGATCGAGGAAGGACTGGTCAAGACCGAGAACGACGAACACGATCAGCGTCAACAGAATATCTCGCTGACCCGCAAAGGACGGCGGATCTTCAGAAAGACCCTGCCATTGATGCGCCAGCGCCAGTCCTTTCTGGTGGGCGCGCTTTCGAAGACCGAACACAAGGCCATTTTTTCAGCCCTCAATAAGCTGGAACTGGCAGCGGAAAACCACGAGTTCCTGCCATGAGCACCGCCAATCTGCTGGTGATCATGTCGGACGAGCATCAGGCGTGCGCCATGGGTTGTGCGGGACATCCATTCGTGCAAACGCCCAATCTCGATGCCCTTGCGGAACGCGGCACACGATTTGCAAACGCCTATACGCCCTGTTCGATCTGCGTGCCGGCTCGCGCCAGTTTTGCCACCGGCAGATATGTGCATCAGACCCGTCTTTGGGACAACGCAATGCCCTATGACGGGTCGATTCCCGGCTGGGGTCACAGCCTACAAGCCGCAGGCGTTTCGGTTGAATCCATCGGCAAACTCCACTACCGCTCCGAAGAAGATCCGGCCGGCTTCGATATCGAGCACATTCCGATGAATGTTGTCGGCGGGGTCGGCATGGTCTGGGCGTCGATCCGCAGGGAAGATGAGCGCATTACCGGCGGGGGACGCATGCTTGGCGACTATGTCGGTCCCGGCAACAGCAAATACACCGATTACGACAGGGCTGTCACCGAACGCGCCGCGCAATGGCTGCAAAGCCGAGCTGCGTCTAGCGACGGACATCCGTGGTGTCTCTATGTCGGCCTTGTCGCGCCGCATTTTCCGTTGGTCGTACCGCAGCAATATTTTGATCTCTATCCGTTGGACAGCCTGCCGGATGCGAAACTGCATCCCGATGAGGGGCACCCGCGCCATCCCTGGGTCGAAAAGCAGAATGAACTCAACGATACGGAAGCGAAATTCGAAGACGAGGAGGAACGGTTGCGCGCAATCGCTTCCTATTATGGCCTGTGCTCCTGGCTCGATCACAATGTCGGCGCGATCATGAAATCCCTTCAGGCATCCGGCATGATGGACAATACAATCGTCGTCTACACCTCCGATCACGGCGACAATGTCGGTGCACGCGGCCTGTGGGGCAAGTCGAACCTATATATGGAAAGCGTCGCGGTGCCGATGATCATGGCCGGCCCCGGTGTGCCGGCGGGCACCTGCAACACACCCGTCAGCCTGCTGGATCTTTCAAAGACCATCACCGCCCATTTCGGCGCCGGTCTCAAAGCGGCCGAAGGCATGCGGCCGCTCGATGCGCTGGCACGCGAGGCGGACGATCCCGAACGCATCGTCTTCAGCGAATACCACGCTGCCGGTGCCGTATCCGGCGCATTCATGCTGAAAAAGGGCCGCTGGAAATACCATTTCTATATCGGTTTTCCAGCCGAACTCTTCGATCTCCAGGCCGATCCGGAGGAAACCGTGAATCTGGCGGACGATCCGGCCCATGCCGGCACTGTGGCCATGATGGACGCCGAATTGCGCAAGATCTGCGATCCGGAGGCTACGGACGCCCGGGCTTTTGCCGATCAGGCCGCGCTCATTGAAAGGCTGGGCGGGCGCGAAGCCGCCCTGAAACTCGGCGCCGCCGGCGCCACCCCGCCACCGGAGGTATCGACGTGAAACTGACAATCCTTGGATCCGGCTCGCCCGAAGCCTACCAACGCCGCGCCTCGACCGGCTATCTGCTCGAGATCGGCAACGACGCGATCCTCTTTGACTGCGGCGGCGGCGTGTTCGACAATCTGGTCCGTTCCGGCCGCCTGCCTGCGCACATCACCCACCTGTTTTTCTCGCACCTGCATACCGACCATATGATGGACTACGCCCGTCTGGTCCACGCCGCCTGGGACGAGGGCGCCCCGCCGCTCAAGGTCTGGGGGCCGTCGCCCATCGCCCGAATGACCGAGGGTTATTTCGGCCGCGATGGCGTCCTTTCCGCCGACCTCTACGCCCGAACCGAATTGAAACCAAGCCAGGCGGTCTGGCTCGCCCGCGGTGGCACACTTCCCCGCCCCTGGCCATCACCGGAAGTAGTGGAGATAAAGCCGGGATTCGCGTTCCAGGGCAACGGATGGGAATTGAAGTCCTGCGAAGTGCCCCATGCGCAGCCTGCCTTTGACTGCATGGCGTTTTCGGTCGAAAGCGGCGGCAGGAAATTTGTCTATTCCGGCGATGCGGCTATCTGCGACGATCTGGAACAGCTGAGTGCCGACGCAGATCTGCTGTTGCACTGGTGCTACCGGCTGAGCGGCGAGGAGGTCCACCCGGCACTGGCCGACAAGAGCCCGACGCCGGCTGACATCGCCCAAATGGCGAGCCGCGCCAGTGCCAGGCGCCTGCTGATCAGTCATTTCCGCATCCACATGGATACCGAGGAAGGCCACCAAAGCGCCCGCACCGATCTGAAAGCCCATTTCGACGGCCCCTCGGAGATTATCGAGGATCTTCAGGTCTATTCTGTCTGAGAACACGGTGCATCTCGCTTAACCGCGACACGGCTCTGTGAGATGCGCAAGCGGGCTTTTGGCGCTATGCTGGATAGATGGCCGACAAAGGATCAGGCAAAAGATGGCCGAGCCAGGATATCGACGCGGATGTTCTGGGCGCTCTGGCGCATCTTTATCGCGGCAAGGTCTACCGCAGCACTCACTGGCACAACCGACTCGACAACAGCACAAACTGGGCCGTCGTCACCACCGGCATTGCCCTCTCGGCGACCTACAGCAACGTTAATGCATCGCCCCTGCCGATGATCCTCGTCGGATTTCTTGTTTCATTTTTCCTTGTGTTCGAGGCGCGCCGCTATCGCTACTACAATCTCTTCCGCGCCCGGGCGCGGCTGCTGGAAGCCAAGTTTTATGCACCCATGCTGAGCGGCGCTAAAGTCGATGTGGACGGTCAATGGGGCCCGCTTCTGGCCGACGATTATCGCACCCCGCATTATCATATCAGCTTTATCCGCGCCGTTGGGCGGCGGCTGCGCAGCAACTATTCCTGGATCCTGGCGATCCAGGCCGTCGCCTATTACGGCAAACTGGCGATCCACCCGGTGCCGCTGACCAATTGAGTGAATTCATTGACCGCGCGGCAATCGGCCCCATTCCGGGTGCTCTTGTCATCATTGCCGGCATCCTCTTCCACGGCAGCTGGTTCATCTTCGCCTTCGCCACACTGCGGCTCGACCATATCCACCGCCGCGACCGCACCTCGCCGATGGCGCATTAGTCAACGCTCAGAGCTAAAGCCCCAGCCCGCCGCCGACAACCAGCACCTGCCCGCTGACATAATTCGATTCCGGCGCGCAGAAGAGATAAACGCCGTCCGCCGCCTCCTCGACCGTGCCGGATCGGCCCATGGGGATCATCGCCTTGAAACCGGTCGCCACCTTGGTCGGAATACCAACCGAGACCTCATTGCCCTCGACGGTAATCGTCTTCTTTTCATCGGTGGATTCGGTCAGGCGGGTTTCGATATAGCCGAAGGCGACGCAATTGACATTGACTTTGGAACGGCCCCATTCCTTTGCCAGCGTTTTGGTCAGGCCGATAACGCCGGCCTTGGCCGAGGAATAGTTGGCCTGGCCGGGATTGCCGCCGGTGCCGGCAACCGATGAGATATTGACCACTTTGCGGAACACCTCGCGACCTTCTTCCGCCTCCCTCTTGGCCTCGATGCGAATATATTCGCTCGCCGTGCGCAGAATGCGGAACGGCGCCTTGAGATGCACGTCGATCATCGCATCGAACTGATCGTCGCTCATTTTGCCGATCATGGAATCCCAGGTGTAGCCGGCATTGTTGACGATGATGTCGACACCGCCGAAGGCTTCAAGCCCGGCACCGATGAACCGGTCGGCGAAATCGGTGTCGGTAACGCTGCCGACAACCTCGATCGCATTGCCGCCGGCGGATTTTATCGCCGCAACGGCATCGTCGGCTGTGGCCTGATCGAGATCGTTGACGACGACGCTCGCCCCCTCACGGGCGAGTTTCAGCGCCACCGCGCGGCCAATCCCGCGGCCCGAGCCGCTCACATAGGCCGTCTTTCCCTGCAGCTTTCCCATTTGCGTTTCCTGTCTGATTTCCTATGGCAGCGCGACCACCGCCTCGCCGGCTAGTTTGACCTCGCCTTGCTGGTTAGCCGCCTGGATTTCCAGCCGCACCCGATTTTCACCATTCTGCTCGATCTTTTCGGTAACCCTGCCGCTGCAGACAATGCGCTCATGGACATGGGTGATGGCGACAAATCGCGTACTGAAAGCGCGCAATGCCGTTTACGGAACCAACCCGGTCAAAAGCCGCCCGAGATAGGCCATCGACAGCATACCGTGGGCGAATACATCGTCCATGCCGGCCTTTCTGGCAAAATCGGTATCGATGTGGATGGGATTGTGATCGCCAGATGCACCGGCAAAAAGCGCCAGCGTGGTTCGCGATATCGGCCGCGTCGTCAGCTCCGGCAGTTCGTCGCCGACATTCACCGATTCAAACGTCAGTTGGGACATCGCCTCAGTTCCTCACCACGACAGCCTGCGACAGTTCTGCGACCGCTGCGCCGTTGCCGTCGGTCACATCCGTCTTCATGATGATGAATTTCAGCGCGCCGTCCTTCTTGTCGTAGATATCCGTGATCGTCGAAGCGAGCGTCACCACGTCCCCGGTGCAGACCTGTTTGTGATAGACAAACGACTGCTCGCCGTGCAGCACCCGCCCGAGATCCACGTCCAGAATATTCAGGAGTTCATAGGGATCGGCTTTTCAAACCCCAGTGAAAACAGGAATGTCGGCGGCACCGGCAAGGAGCGATATCCCGCCGCTCGCGCTGCCGCCTCGTCCGAATAGATCGGATCATCCTGACCGGTTGCCTGCGCAAACATCCGCAATCGGCCCTTTTCGATCTCGACGGTCAGTGGCTGGAGTTCAAGACCGATGTGCTTCCTGTCGATCATGGCGCCCTCACGCTGTCCGCTGATACATCGTCACCACACAGGCCCCGCCAAGGCCGAGATTGTGCTGCAGGGCGTTTCGCGCGCCCTCAACCTGACGGTCACGCGCGCTGCCGCGCAGCTGGTTGGTCAGCTCAAAGCACTGCGCAAGGCCCGTCGCACCGAGCGGATGACCTTTCGAAAGCAATCCGCCGGACGGGTTTGTGACAACCTTGCCGCCAAAGGTATTGTCGCCGTCGTCGATGAATTTCTGCGCGCCGCCTTCCGGGCAAAGACCCAGGCCTTCATAGGTGATGAGTTCATTGTGGGCGAAGCAGTCATGCAGCTCAACCACATCCAGATCGTCCGGACCGATACCGGTCTGTTCATAGACCTGCGCGCCCGCCGAAACGGTCATGTCGTAACCGACCAGCCGCATCATATCATCGGTATCGAATGTGCTCGGCGTATCGGTGGTCATGGCCTGGCCGGTAATCGCCACATCCGAACGCAGTCCGTTCCTGCGTGCAAAATCTTCCGAGACCAGAATGGCGGCAGCCCCGCCGCAGGTCGGCGGACAGGCCATCAGCCGGGTCATGACGCCCGGCCACATGACCGGTGATTGAAGCACGTCGTCCGGCGATATCTCCTTGCGGAAGAGCGCCAGGGGATTGTTTTTTGCATGGCGGCTTGCCTTGGCCCGCACCTTGGCGAAATCCTCCAGCACTGTCCCATGCTTTTCCATGTGATGCAGGCCGGCACCGCCGAAATAGCGCAGTGCCAGCGGGATATCGCCATTGCCCACAAGCGCCTCGCACTTTTCGTCGAAAATATCGAACGGGCTCGGACGGTCATCATAGACACTGGTCAATGCGCCCGGCCGCATCTGCTCGAACCCGACCGCCAGCACGCAATCGGCGGCGCCGCCCTCGATTGCCTGGCGGGCAAGATAGAGCGCCGTCGAACCGGTGGAACAGTTGTTGTTGACGTTGATCACCGGAATGCCGGTCATGCCGACATCGTAGACGGCGCACTGACCGCAGGTACTGTCGCCATAGACATATCCGGCATAGGCCTGCTGAACCCTGTCAAAAGACAACCCGGCATTGTCGAGCGCCTGTCGGACGGCCTTGGCGCCCATTTTTGGGTAGCTGTCATTGTCGCCGGGTTTGACGAACCGCGTCATGCCGACGCCTGCCACAATAACCTTGCCGTCCATCACACACTCCCACGGCGTCGAACCCGACGAAAATATCCGGAAATTGACTTTTTCTACCTATCAGTTACATATTCCACTATTCGGTTACAAGTCAATGCCCGCGACCTCGCGGCACGACAGCCGTATAGTTCAACAGGCGGGGTGGCCATGGGAAGACCACTGTGGAACAACGCGGTTTCGAACCGCGACGAGCAACGCCGGCAAAAGCGGCTGGCGGTGCTCGGCACCGGCGCGCGCCTGTTCAACGTTCGCGGCTTCGATCGCACCACGCTTGACGACATTGCAAGCGAACTGAACGTCTCAAAGCGCACGCTCTATTATTATGTCAGCAACAAGGAGGAAATCCTGTTCGAATGCAGCCGGCTGGCGCTTGAATTCATGCAGGACACACTGATCCGTTGCCGCGACCCGGACATTCCGGCGCTGGAGCGCATAGCATTGCTGCTGCACGGTTATGCGCAATTGCTGGCCGATGACATGGGCGCCTGCCTCGTGTTGTCGAAGGATATTCCGCTATCGGAACCCAACAGCGATGTGTTGCGCGAAGGCCGCCGTTCGCTGGACGGTCTTTTGCGCAACCTCATTCGTGCAGGCGTCGAGGACGGATCGATTGCGCCCAATGACGTCAGGCTGACGGCGGCGGCAATGTTTGGCGCCTTCAACTGGATTCCACACTGGAACCGCAGCGACAATCCCGTTTCCCACGACGTCATTGCTGAAAACTATATTGCGCTGCTGATCGACGGGCTGCGCCGGCGTTGAAATCCGGCGCCGTTGAGTTTGGTCGTTTGTAAACAGCCTGAAGCCGTGCGTCCCGCATAGCTTCAGATATGTGTCTGTTGGTTTCTGTTTTGCGATACAAGTCAGGCTGTTACGCGGATGATATGCCGGATAAAGAAACCGAAGTCATTCGCCGGAAGATATTTTCAGTACAGCCTCGAAACTGTGTGTACCAAACTGGTCCAAATCGACCGGATTGGTGTTGCCATCGAAATAGCTTGTCGAGCCGACCTGCTGATATCGGTAGCGTGTGCCGATCGACGCCCTGACGGTCAACATCAGTTCCACACCGGTGAAAACCTGTGCAGCCCAGGTCCAGTCACGGTCATCCACACCCGACGCGAATGCCACATCAAGAGAAACCTGCGCGGCGCCTGCACCAACGCCGACATATGGTCTAAAGCGTCCGAAGTCCTTGCCCACAATCGCATTTCCCATGAGCGTCAGCAGACTGCCGTTTCCGTCGGCGGCGGACGTTATATTGAACGGCGCCCCCACATCGATTGAGTCGATCCCCACATCGCCATACGATATCTCTGCCTCGCCACTCAGCAAGGGACTAAAGTTATATCCCAGCGATCCGCCGACGCGGTATTCCTCAGCTGTATTGATGCCGCCTTCGGCCTGATTGCCAGCCATTAAATGTTGCTGGTTGCGTCGTCGACAAAAAATATCCCGCCATGGAGGCTGACGAATAAGTCGTTCGAATTGTAAGATTCAGCGGGTTGCTGGATATTGTCTTGTGAAGCTGGAACAATATCTGCGGCGTTTGCGAATCCGGCCCCGATAGTCATGGCGCCAGCCATCGCGAAATATCTGATGTGAAACACTTTTGTCCCCTCGAATCACATCGTCGCCCACTACTTTGTATTGCATGTTATCGCAATTTGCAACCAGGCAAATATCCCCAAAGTGCCGGTCAGGCGGGCGATATACTGCGGGGTTCCGGCACCGACCGGCGGCCAGATTGCCCTCTGCAGAATCATGAAGCAGTCTCAAGTAATATTGATTGAGGCATACGGTTTTATTTGCTTGTTTTGGAAACCAAGCTGATTGAAAGTGGTTCAGTGTGTGTCTTTCGGCATCCAGTATGACCTTTTTAGGGGAGTGTATCCATGATCAGTGCCGCCAGTGCCGCATCCTTCCGCCTTTCTCTTGCTGTTCTCCTGTCCCTGAGCTGGACGGTCCATGGCATTGCCCAGTCAGGCTCGTCGACCGACAAGCAGGCTGGGCAAGCCAAAGCGTCCGATTCGGCGGCGCCACAATGGCCGCGGAGCTTTGAAACACCAGCCGGCGCAGCGATCACGCTGCATCAGCCACAGGTGACGCAATGGACAGATTTCAAGAACCTCACGGCGTTGATCGCCAGCGAATATGCGCCAAAGGGCAGCGACGATCCCGCATTCGGGGTCATCGAGGTGACAGCGGACACAGTGGCGGACCGTGAGACCGACGAAGTCACACTGACCAATATCGCCGTCAAAAATATCAATTTCTCGACCCTGCCCCGTGACGCGATGTCCGACGCCTCGATTGAAGTCGGCTCACAGCTGCCGACCGCGCCCATAACGCTTTCCCTGACCCGGCTGGCAGCCAGTCTTGAGAATTACGAGCGGCTGCAGAATACCCAGAATCTGGCAACCGACGCACCGTCCATCTTCGTATCTGAAAAACCCGCCGTGCTGCTGCAGACCAACGGCAAGGTGACGACGGCGCCGGTCAAGGAATCCGTGGGTTTGGAATTTGTCGTCAACACCAACTGGGATGTTCTTATAGCTGAGGACACCGAGACCCATTATCTGCGCATTGAAAAATCCTGGGTCTCGTCTCCGGCGCTCGACGGCCCCTGGACCGCTGTCACCGAACTGCCGGTTGTTTTTAACCAATTGCCTCAGGACGATAACTGGAAAGATGCGCGTGAGGCCATGCCGCCGCAGCCGTTCAAGGATGACGTCATTCCAATGGTCATCTATTCGGACAAGCCGGCCGAACTGGTCGTCATTGACGGAAAGCCGGCGCTGGAACCGGTGCCCAACACCAGCCTCGAATGGGTGTCCAACGCCAATTCCGATATGTTCTACGACCAGGCGAACAGCACCTGGTATTTCCTCACATCAGGCCGCTGGTTCAGTGCAACCGATTTGAAGGGACCCTGGGCCTTTGCATCGGAAAACCTGCCGTCCGATTTTCTTAAAATACCGGACGGTCAGCCCTATTCGATCGTGCGTGCTTCCGTGCCTGGCACCTCGGAAAGCGAAGAGGCCCGCCTGATGGCCTCCATTCCGACCACTGCGCAGGTCAGCCGAAGCGAAGTGACCGTCGATGTCACCTATTACGGTGATCCGGAATTCGTCAATATTGCCGGCACGGACCTTGCCTATGCGGTCAATACCGAGTTCACGGTCATTCGCGTCGATGGCAAGTATTTTGTGCTCTACAACGGCGTCTGGTTCGTCGGAGACACGCCCACCGGACCGTTTGTCGTCACCGACACGGTGCCCGATTCCATCTATGGCATTCCGCCATCCTCACCGGTCTACAATGCAACCTATGTCCGGGTTTATCAAAGCACGCCGACCTATGTGACCTATGGCTACACGTCCGGATACATGTGGGCGTTCCTTGCCTGGGGCACGTTCGTCTACGGCACCGGCTACTACTATCCACCCTATTGGGTCTATCGTCCCGGGTATCCGCCGATCTACCGGCCTTGGCGCGTCACTTACGGATCGGGAACCTATTATCTTCCTGGCCGCGGCACGTTCACCGCCCACTACGGCAGAGCCTACGGCCCCTATGGCGGCATTTCGGCCGCCGGTGTCTACAACCAGAACACCGGCGCCTATATCCGCGGCGGACAGGCCTGGGGTCCCTACAACCACGCCGGTTATGTGTCCGTGCGCGGGCCGGGCGGCAACAAATACTGGGTCGCCGACATCAACGGCAACATCTACAAATCCTGGGACCGCGGCGTTACGACCAGCAACACTCTGGCAAAGGGCGAAGGCGGTGCGCAAAACCGCTGGCAAACGCGCGACGGCAACCAGAACCTCGGTGACAAGGCCCGCAATGGCGATCTTTATGGCGACAAGGACGGCAACGTCTTTCGTAACAAGGACGGCAATTGGCAACAGCACAAGGATGGCAAATGGAATGATGCAGATAAGCCGTCCAGGAAAGCAGACCAGGCCAAAACCACCTTAAAAAAGAAGACGACTACTCGCAAAAAAACAACGACCACGTCGACACAGTCCCGCAAAAGGGTGCAATCACTCAACAACCAGCGCGCCGCACGCCAGCGCGGCAGCCAGCGCGCACAGGTCCGTCGCAGTTCTCAAAACAGCGGTCGAAGCAACCTGCAACGACCGACAACGCGCAATTTCGAACGACGGCGCAGGTAACCTGTTGGCGGGCGCTCCTGTGGCGCGCGCCACCTCTAAAGACCACCAGATACACCAGTAATCCGTGCTTGTCGGGTTCGCCCCGGTATTACGCACGCGGTTTCCCTTGGCAACCCGACCTCAGCAGACATCTAAGCGGTTGCAAAGTGAGCCTTTATACCCGTTATCCACAGCCACATGGCACGCTGTGCGCAGACAGTGCTATCTTTACGGCGAATCACGGTGCCAAATGAAAGCGCCAGCCGATTACGTCAAGGAGGTCCTCGCCATGGCGGAATATGAGGTTGCGATCATCGGCGGTGGACCGGCCGGTCTTGCAGCGGCCCTGACGCTGTCGCGTTCGATGATGCGCACAATAATATTCGATTCGCCTCTCCCGCCGCGAAACGACGCTTCGCCTCATATCGGCGCCTATCCGGGCATGGATATGGCGACGCCCAAGGCGGTGCGCGAAACCATTTCCGACCAAATTGGCAACTATGGCTATACCGATATCAAATCGGCGGAAATCGCGTCCATATCCGGAGATGATAAGGAGGGATTCCGGCTGGCCACACAGGGCGGCTCGTCATTCGGTGCAAAGCGCGTGCTTCTGACCACCGGCATGGTGGACGTATTTCCAATGATCGCGGGCATCAAGGACCGCTGGGGCACATCGGTCATCAATAGCCCGTTCTGTCAGGGTTATGAGCTCAGGAACCGGCCCTGGGGCATTTATGTGAACCGGCCAGAGCTGCTTGCGGCGGCTGAGGTCTACCGCAACTGGTCTCGCGATCTCGTCATGATCGTCGAGCCGTCAATCAAGGTGCCGGAGGACCGTGCAAAGGCGATAAAATCCCTTGGCATAGAATTTGTCACCGGCACCGCTGAATCGCTGCAGGGGTCCGGTAGCGCACTTTCCGAAATTGTCCTGCGCGATGGCCGGCGCATATCGCGCGAAGTGCTGCTGATCTGGCCGCGTCAGATCCAGGGCGAACTCGTCAAAAAGCTCGGTCTGGAATTATGCGATGACGGTTATGTCAACATCGACGCCAGCTACAGAACCGGAAGAAGCGGTATATATGCGGCCGGCGACCTGACCTATGGCGGCCACCAGAACACCAATACGGCAATGCATATGGGCAATATGGCCGCGGCCTGGATGGTGTTCGACCTGTGTCACAATGCCGGCGCCCAAACGGCAGATGATCAGGACAATGTGGCCAGGCTCATCCCATCTGATTTGGCAGAAACAGTGTCAGCGCCGGGATACCGACCAGCAGAGCAAGACGAAAGATATCCGCAACCCAAAACGGCGTGACACCCTTGAAAATCGTTGCCGTGGGCACGTCGCCGACGACGGCTTTCAGCACGAACACATTCATGCCGACCGGCGGCGTGATCAGGCTTATTTCTGTTACTACGACCACGACGACGCCGAACCATACCGGATCGAAGCCGAGATCGCGCACCAGCGGGAAGAAGATCGGTACTGTCAGAAGCAGCATCGACAGGCTTTCGAAGATGCAGCCGAGCCCGATATAAATCAGAAGTATGAAAAGCATCACGACCCAGGGCGAAACCGAATAGGCGGTCACCGCACCCAGGAGCACCTCCGGCAAACCGGCGATATTGACGAAGTTTGAAAAAATCCAGGCCCCGATCAGCACGCTGAACAGCGACGCGGCGGTAATGGCTGTTTCCTTTAAAACCTCGAGCGTATCGCGCCAGCTCAGGGCCCGGCGCGACAGGGCGATGAGGAACGCACCCGCCGCTCCCATGCCGGCGGCCTCCGTCGGCGAGAAAGCAAGGTGGATCGGCCAAAAATCGAGCGCACCGTAAAGCCCGCCAATTACCAGGAAAAACAGCGCCAGAACGGCCCAGACGCCTTTTAGGGCCGTCACCCGGTCGCGCCAGACGGTACGCTGACCCGCCGGCCCCGCCGACGGATTGCGCGAAACCGTGAAATACACCGCACCGAGATAAAATAGAATTCCGAGAATGCCGGGGATAATGCCGGCGATGAACAGCTTGCCGATCGAAGTTTCCGTCAACAGGCCATAAATCACCAGGATCACCGACGGCGGGATGAGGATACCTAAGGTGCCGCCGGCCGCGATCGACGCGGTCGACAGGCTGTCGGCATAACCGTATTTGCGCATTTGCGGCATCGCCACTTTTGACATCGTCGCCGCTGTCGCCAGTGAAGATCCGCAGACCGCCGCAAACCCGCCGCAGGCAACAATGGTCGCCATCGCAAGACCGCCGCGCAGGTGGCCGAGAAACGCGTAGGAGACCTGGTAAAGCTCGCGGCTGATACCGCCCTTGTTGACGAACAGCCCCATCAGGATGAACAGCGGCACGACGCTGAGACCGTAGTCCTGGCTGGCGTCTATGATCAGCCGCGCGACCATCGACATCGCACCCCTGTAGCTGGTCTCGATCATGTAGCCGACCATACCGACAATCCCCATGGCAAAGGCAATCGGTATTCTCAGCAGCACCAGGACGAGGACGGCGGCAAAACCGATAATGGCTTCAAGCATCGAAGTCTTCCAGAAGCTTCGGGGCGAAGAGGGCTATGACGCCGCGCAGCAGCAGAACCAGGGCCGTGATGTAGGTCATGATTGCGATGAACCAGCCGATATAGAATTGCGGAATGTTCAGATATTCCGTCAGATCCCCATAGGACCGCGCCCGTTCGGCTAGCACCAGGACGCGCCCCGCAGGCAGGATTAGCATTGCTCCGCAGATGATCGAAATAACCGCATCGCGCAGGCGATTGATCAGCGAACCGCGAAACAGACGGTCAAACAGATCGACGACGATGTGCCCGTCGCGGCTGGAAAGCACCGGCAAAACGGCAAAGACCACGATCGCCATCAGCATGCGGGTCAGTTCCGTCGCCGCCTCGATCGGCGCATTGAGGACAGAGCGCAGGATCACGTCGGCAAAAGTCATCACCATGAGTGCAAAAAGTGCGACGCTCGCCAGGAGAATTGGCAGTTGCGCAACGCGTCTCGCCAGAGGCGCGAGATTGCTCATTGTAATATCCCTAAAGAAAGCCCGTTTTTGTCCCCGAACGGCGCGGCAAATGGGCCGCGCCGTTGTTTGTTAGCCATTCGGTCAGTTACCTGACATTTCCGATTGTATCATTTCATGGGCAGCCTTGGCATCAACACCCTTGTCTGTGAGCTCCTTCAGAACGTTTGTCGTCACCTTGTCGATAATGGGTTTATAGGCGGCGACATCGGCGTCCGAAGCCCCACGGATGGAGTTGTTAGAAGTCGCCTTGGTGACCTTCAAGCCTTCTGCATCGATGGTATCCCAGGCCTGACCAAGCATGCGGCTTGTCCGTTCGCCGAACACTTCGCTTTCAAGCGCAGCTTTTACGTCGTCCGGCAGTTTGTCGAAGGTTTCCTGGCTCATGATCATCGCAAACGAACCGCGGTAAAAACCGCCAGGCATTTCAAATACGTTCTTGGCAACCTCGGTCAGCTTGAAGCCCTTGCGCGATTCAAACGGCATGGCAACCGCGTCGGCCGCGCCGGAGGCCAGCGTTTCATAGACCTTGGGCGCTGGCACGCGAATGCCCACCAGGCCGAGCTCGGCGCCCACGTCACCGGCGACACCGCCACCGATACGTGTTTTCAATCCGTCCAGATCGGCAAGCGAATTGACATCCGCATTGGTGTGCATCTGGCCCGGACCGTGCGTGTGAAGTGCTACCAGCTTTACGCCCTTGTGTTCGTTGAGCGGTGCCAGGTGTTTTTCGTGCACCCGCCAGTAGGCAACCGATGCATCCTCTGCATTGCCTTCATAACCGGGCAGTTCGATCAGCTTGGTGCCGACGAAGCGGCCGGGCTGATAGCCGTGAAAGATGATGGTCATGTCGGCCGCGCCGTCCTGCACCAGATCCATCAGGGCAGGCGGTGGTGCCAGTCCGAACTTGATTTCGCCGGTGACTTTGCCGTCGGTTGCCTCTTCCATCATTTTGATGAGGTTGGGCCACATGATCGAATTGAGCCCGTGCGTCGGCGGTGCCCAGCCGGCGATTGTGAGATTGTAGTCTGCAGCAAGCGCACCTGCTGCCGTACTGACGAAAATTGCCGCGGATGCGGCAAGCTTGAAGAGCTTGTTCACTTATTACCTCCCGTTTGACAGGCCACTGACATGTTCCTGATGCCCGGCCCGCATGGTTCGCCCTTCGGTTCAAAGGGCATTGTTTGTTACGCTAATACATAAAGCGTTGTAAGAACAGTCATTGCTAGCCGCGGATGTCTCGAAATTGCAAAGCCCAAACGCCAATTGTCCGTCTATCGGACATGTGCGTTTTTTAGTTAGCGCCCACACCGTCGATCGGTTCCGGCCGGAGATTGTCATATAGCGGATCCATGTGCAGCGGCATTTAGGAACTTTGGCGCCATTCACTTGTCAACCTGAAGGGCTCGATACATTCCATTGAATAATTCGATAGTGAACAATCGCGGCCGGTTGGAATCCGGCTATATTTATTGCAAGCGGCCGCAATGTCCTACGTCGGTTGTCCGCACAACGGACAATGCTGATACACTGGCCCATGCCCCCAAATTCGGGCGATACTGTCCCGCAATCGAAGGCATAACAGAACAGGCAGACGCGATATGGCGATCAACGCTCTTGGGTATCTGGGCATCCGTTCCGACAGGTCGGAAGACTGGTCGGATTTTGCTGGCAGGCTTCTAGGCATGCAAAGGATCGATCGCGCCGGAAAATCCATGGCCTTTCGCATGGACGACCGCAAACAGCGCCTGGTGGTTTCCGACGAACCGGGAGACACGCTCGCCTTCATGGGCTGGGAAGTGGATCACCACGACGATCTCGATACCTATGCAGGCCGGCTGGAAAACGCCGGCCACCGGGTTGAGCGGGCAAGCCGCGATCTTGCCGACCGCCGCTTTGTCGAAGATCTGATCCTGTTCGACGATCCGGACGGAAATCGCATTGAACTGTTTTGCAATCCGCTGATTGATACCGATCCGTTTGTTCCCGGAAGGCCGATCCAGGGCTTTACCACCGGTCCACTGGGAATGGGTCACGCCGTTTTGCACGTGCGCGACGCCGATACGCTCTTGCCGTTTTACCGCGACTTTCTCGATTTCCGCGTCAGCGATTTCGGGCTGACACCCTATCCGTTGTATTTTTTCCACGTCAATGGCCGCCATCACAGCTTTGCAATGGTCGGGTCCGGCAAGACCGGCTTTCACCATTTCATGGTCGAATTCCAGAACCTCGACGATGTCGGACAGGGATACGATCTGGCACAATTGGAGGATGGCGTTGTTGCCTATACGCTCGGCCGCCACACCAATGATTATACGACCAGTTTCTACGCCCATTCGCCGTCCGGCTTTTTTGTCGAGAGCGGCTGGGGCACCCGGGTGATCGATCCTGACACATGGGAGCCGCACGAAACCTTCGACGGGCCGAGTTTCTGGGGTCATGAAAGGCTTTATCTTCCCGAAGAGCCCCGCGCCCGCATGCGCAACATGCGCCTCGACGCCGCTGCGCGTGGGCTAAGAGCGCCTCCGATAGCCGACTGTCCTTGGCTTTATGGTGAACTCATCCGCAATGACTGACAGCGTCGCCACAGACTATGACGTTGTTGTTGTCGGACTTGGTCCGACCGGGGCGACGCTTGCAATTCTTCTCGGCCTGTGCGGCTTGTCCGTCCTTGTGCTCGAACGGGAGGCGGCAATCTACGACCTGCCGCGGGCTGTTCATTTCGACGATGAAGTGATGCGCGTTTTCCAGACAATCGGCATTACCGACGAAGTGACAAAGACCATCCGCGTCAATCCGGGCATGCGATTTGTCGACAGCAGCGGTGAGCTGCTTCTTGACTGGCCGCGCCCGGTTGAAGTCGGCGTGAATGGCTGGCATGCGAGCTATCGCTTTCACCAGCCGGAGCTGGAACGGATACTGCGTTCGGCCCTTGACCGCTTTGCCTCCGTACAAGTGCAAACCGGTGCCAATGTCGAGCAGGTAGAAGACCGGGGTGGAGGGGCCGAAATCAGTTTCGAGCAAAGCGGAACCGACGGGAACCAAACCGTTTCAGCCGGATATGTTGTTGGATGCGATGGCGCCCGTTCCCTGGTGCGCCGGTCCATGAAAACGCCATGGAAGATCTAGGATTTCACGAACGCTGGCTTGTCGTCGATGTGCTTTTGAAACGGCCGAAGCCTGAACTCGGCGACCATTCGATCCAGTACTGCAACCCACAGCGACCGGCCACCTATTGCCGCAGTCCGGGCAGGCGTCGGCGTTGGGAGATTGCAGTTCTCGACAATGAGGATTCGGACAAAATCGCCACCACGCAGTCGGTTTGGAATCAGCTGAAAGCCTGGCTGACGCCCGAAGAAGCCAATATCGAGCGCAGGGCGGTCTACACGTTCCACTCGACGCTTGCACGACGCTGGAGGGCAGGCCGGCTGCTGATCGCAGGCGACGCTGCTCATCAGACGCCCCCTTCATGGGTCAGGGCATGTGTGCCGGCATCCGCGACGCCGCAAATCTCGCCTGCAAACTTGCGTTATGCGCCAGGTGTGTGGCCGGCGAAGCACTACTCGACAGCTATCAGGCAGAGCGCATGCCCCACGCGCGTGCCTATATTGAAACCGCGATCCGGCTTGGCGGTCTGATCAACACGATGGGCACCGGCAAAGCGCTCGATGCGGCCTTCAGTCAATCGGACGGGTCCACACGCATGGAAAGCATTTCTCCGCGTCTGGGACCAGGGTTTGCCGCCGGCTCCGATGAGCATATCGGCCGGCTCTTTCCCCAGCCACGCCTTTCCAATGGACTGTTGATGGACAATTTCTGCGGTTACGGGCCGGTTCTGCTGGCGCAAGACGACATGCTTGAAGCGGCCGGTGACCTGCCCATTCCGGCTCTGACGGCGCAGAATGAGCCGGCAGTCGCAGCCTGCCTCGAAGACCTCGGCACAAAAGCCGTTCTTGTTCGCCCGGATCGCTATGTGCTTGGCTCCGCAGCAACACAGGACGCGCTGAAATCCCTGCTCGCAAGGGCGCAGACCTCGCCTCTGGCCAGCCGCGTACCCGCATAGCGGCGCAATATTCCATCACCCGTTTGACAAAAAACGGTTGCTCTTGTCTCCTGAAAAGAGTCCGGACCGGAGGATCCTGCCATCGTGCCAAAGAACGAAAATGTGCGTGCGCTTGCACGCGGATTGAAAATCCTGCGCTATGTCAATGCCGTGGGCGAAGCGCGGGCTGCCGAGATTGCGCTTCACCTCGATATTCCGCGCCCGTCCGTCTACCGGCTTTTGCGTACTCTGGAGGAGGAAGGCTATGTCTACTACTCCGCTTCAGACAGCCGTGTGCGTGTGACCTCACAGTCGGCGAGCCTCGGCGACAGCTATGCCGCAACATCGATGGTTTGCCGCGCCGCCGGACCGATCCTGGCCAGATACACCACCACCTTTACATGGCCCATCGATCTGTCTTTTTACGAAAACGCCCACATGGTGGTTCAGGAAACAACTCACGCACAAAGCCCGCTTTCGATAGACCGCGGTATGATCGGTTACCGCCTGCCGATGCTGCGGTCATCGGCCGGACGCGCCTATCTCGGCCACTGCGACAGCACCGAAAGGGAGCTGATAATCAAACACGTACGCCGGCTAAATAATCCGGAGGATAACGCATTTCTGGTGTCGAGCCGGCTGGAAACGATGCTTGCCGATGTTAAAGGAAAGGGCCTCGCGTCACGCGGTCCCGGCACCTTCCGGCCGCAAACCGCCAGCATTGCGGTTCCGGTTATCATTCACGCCAGGGTCACCGCCTGCATTTCGACCATCTGGGTCAGCGGAGCAATGACCATGAACGAGGCCATTGGCCAGTATGAAGGTCCGCTGCGGGAAGTCGCTGCCGGCATTGCAGAAGCCGCGGAGGCCATCGAATAACGCCCTAACCGGTCAACCCACCATAGACCAGTGCCTTGAGCTCGCTGCGGTTCGGATAGGTGCTCGATGGCACCAGCTGGGTGAAGAACACGACCGTCAATTGCTCAACCGGATCGGTCCAGAAATATGTGCTTGCCATACCGCCCCAGCTGAAATCGCCCGGCGAACCGGGCACGCGCATCCGTGCCGGATCGATCACCACCGATCCGCCAAGACCGAAACCGACACCTTGCGTAGGCACTTCGGCGAAGGATCGCGGTCCCATCGAGGCGATATCGCCCGGCAGATGGTTGCGGCGCATGAAGGCGACCGTGTGCGGCGACAGCAGACGGCTGCCATCCAGCGCGCCGCCAAGACGCAGCATTTCGGCAAAACGGAAATAGTCGCTCAGGGTCGAGACAAGCCCGCCGCCGCCCGACAATGTGGAGACTTTGCTGCTGAGAAATTCTGAAGCCCGCGCATCATCGTGCAAATGCAGAGGATTGCCGTCCTGCCGTGTATAGCAGCTTGCAAACCGGTCGAGATCGGCAGCATCCACGCCGAAGGCCGTTTCGGACATCGCAAGCGGTTCAAAAATCTCCGAGCGGAAGAATTCATCCAGCGTTTTGCCCGAGATCACCTCGACCAGCCGGCCCAGCACATCGATGGACACCGAGTATTCCCATTTGGAGCCGGGTTGAAAGGCCAGCGGCATCTCCGCGACTGCTTTCACCCTGTTTGCTAGGCCGCCGGATCCGGGACTGAAGTCCAGACCCGTTTCCGCATAGACCGACGCCAGCAGACTTTCGTTGAAATCGTAGGACATGCCGGCGGTGTGGGTCAGGAGCTGATGTATGGTGGGCGGCGGCGCCGGTTCGTGCTGACTGACTGATGTCGCATTCTCAATCAGCGCCGTGCAATCCGAGAACTCGGGCAAAAACGCACTGATCGGTGCATCGAGGTGAATCAGCCCCTGTTCTGCGAGCATCATCACCGCAACACTCGTGACCGGCTTTGTCATCGAATAAATGCGCACGATCGTGTCGAGTTCGAATGAAAGATCCCGTTCGATCGAGCGCCTGCCCGTTGCTGCCAGATGTGCGATGTTTCCGTTGCGTGCGATCAGCACCGAACTGCCGGGAAATTTTCGCTCCCGCACGTAGCGCTCCATCCACCGATCGATTCTTTGCAGTCGCCCGGTATCGAACCCCAGCGATGACGGGTCATTGACCGGACGCAGCGCCATTCAGACTTCGAGCCATTCTTTGCGAATGTCTGCATTGTCCTGCAGCGCCTGCGGGCTGCCGTCAAACACGATGTGACCGTGCCCCATGACATAGACCCGGCTCGATACTTTCAGCGCAATCGTCAGTTTCTGTTCGACCAGCAAAATGGAAACGCCCCTTGCTGCGATCTGTTCGAGAAGCTCGCCGACCTGCTGGACAATCTTCGGCGCCAGGCCTTCGGTCGGCTCGTCGATCATGATCAGCGACGGATCGCCCATCAGCGTGCGACAGATTGTCAGCATTTGTTTCTCGCCGCCTGAAAGCACTGATGCCTCGACATCGGCGCGCTCCCGCAGGTTTGAAAAAAGCCCGAACATGTCTTCCATGGACCACCTGCCCGTGCCCTCCTTCTGGCCGGGCTTGAGACCGAGAAGTAGATTCTGCCTTGTGGTCATTCCGGGAAATATATCCCTGTTTTCAGGTACATAACCAATACCGGCCTGGGCAATCTCGTAGGATTTCCTGCCTACAATCTCCTGGCCCTGAAACTGCACCGAGCCGTGCGGTTCCACCTCGCCCATAATGGCCTTGCAGGTCGTCGAGCGGCCAACGCCGTTGCGGCCGATCAGTGCGACGATCTCCCCCTCGCCGACAGTCAGGTTCACCCCCTGCAGGATATGGCTCTTTCCGTAATAGGCATGGAGGTCGTTTACGACGAGCATGCTAGAGCAAGATCAGTTTAAATTGATACATTTGACCGAGGCGATTTTGGTCGGTGACAAGGCGGGTTGCACACAGTGGTGCTTCCCCACCACAAGTGTGAGCCAATGCAGTCAGCGGGCAAAATCGTCCGGCCCGTTCAACGTAGTGTTTCAACATACTCTTTCCTTTCAAGGGTGGCGGACAATCGGCCCATCGGCGTCGTTGCGCCATCAAATGCATAAAATAAAACTGATCTCGCTCTAATCCGCTTCCTCCTCGGCGACGCCCAGATAGGCTTCTTGAACCTTCTCGCTGGCGCGCACTTTTTCCGGCGCATCGCTCTCGATGATCTCGCCATAGACCAGCACAGATATCCGGTCCGCCAGATTGAACACCACGCCCATATCGTGTTCGACAATGACCAGCGTCTTTCCTTCGGTCACCTGGCGGATCAGATCGACGATGTAGTCCGTCTCGGATGCACTCATCCCGGCCGTTGGCTCATCGAGCATGACAATGTCGGCACCGCCGGCAATGGTGATGCCGATTTCCAGCGCCCTTTGCTCGGCATAGGTCAGCACGCCGGCAATAAGATGGCGCCGGTCAGTGAGGTTGATTTGCTCGAGGATTTCGTCAGCCCGCTCGGTGAGTTTCGGCTGCCGGTCGACCAGGTGCCAGAAGGAATATTTGTATCCCATCGAATAGAGCAGACCACAGCGGATGTTCTCGAACACTGTCATCTTCGGGAAAATATTGGTGATCTGGAAACTGCGGCTGAGACCCATGCGATTGATCTGGTAGGGATTCAGTCTGCTGATATCGGTGCCCGCCAGATGAACCGAGCCGGAAGACGGCCGGTACTTGCCGGTAATCAGGTTGAACAGCGTCGATTTGCCGGCGCCGTTCGGTCCGATGATGGCGTGGCGTTCCCCGCGACCGATGGACAGATCCACGCCGCGGATAATCCGGGCAAGGCCAAAGCTTTTGTTCAAATCCTTCAGCTCAATCGCCGCCGCGCTCATGAACCGGTCTCCTGGTGGTTCGCCTCATCCCAGGCTTCCTTCAGGGAAGGGGCAAGCCGTTTGAGGATAATCAGGCTGACAACGGCAATCGCAATCGCAATCGTCAGCGGCCAGACACCCTGCGAGTTGATCGTCAGGCCGTACAGCCACATCTCCTCTTCGCCCAGTGCCGCGTGGCGGGCGTGAAACAGGATTTCGAGCACGGCGGCGCAGGAAAACACAAAGAGCGCCGCCGGCACGATCATTTTCAGGTATGGCGCGGCCAGAAGCCCGATTTTGCCGAGCTGCCATGGCCGCACATGTATGGCGATCACCCCGGCAAGACCGCTCGGAAAGAACATGACGGTCAGAACAAAAAGCAGGCCGACATAAAGCGCCCAGATTTCCGTGTAGAGGCTGAGCACGGTCTGCAGCAGCGTAAAGACGATAGCGCCGATCACCGGCCCGAGAAAAAAGCCCACCCCGCCGAGGAATGTGATCAGCAAAATCGAGCCCGATGTCGCCAGATTGAGATTTTCTTCCGTGAGGATCTCGAAATTGATGGCGAATAGACCGCCGGCAATGCCGGCGAAGAAGCCGGAGGCGCAAAACGAGATCCAGCGCACATAACGCTGCGAATAGCCCAGAAACTCGGCCCGTTCCTCGTTGTCGCGCACGGCATTGGAGATGCGTCCGATCGGCGTGCGTGAATAGAGAAACATTGCCAGCGCGGAAATGAACAGCCATGCGGCGGTCAGGTAATAGACCTCGCTTTGCTGGGCAAAATCGAATCCGGCGACCTCGGGTCCCATCGTGCGATCGCCGCTGACACCTTCTTCGCCACCGAAAAACGCCACGACAATGATTGAAAGTGAGGCGATCAACTCGCCGACACCGAGCGATATCATGGCAAAGACCGTGCCGGCCCGGCGGGTTGAAAAACTGCCGATGATGAACGCGAAGAGCAGCCCGAAAAGCCCGCCGAAAAGCGGCAGCAGCGGCAACGGCAGCATCAGGCCGTCATATTCCACCATGTTCATCAGATGCACACAGAAGAAACCGCCAAGCCCCATATAGACCGCGTGTCCGAAGGACAGCATGCCGCCCTGTCCGAGAAGCATGTTGTAGGCAAGCGCGAAGATGATGGTGATCGCCATCTGGTTCATCACCGTGAACCCGGCACCGGAGTTGAACACCAGCGGCAGGCAGATCAGCAACACGGCTGCGATGAACCAGGGAGCTGTTTTTGCCAAGGAAAACAGGCCTGATTTGCCGCGGCGCGCCGCTTCTGCATCGCTGACGGCACTCATGTTTCACGTTTTCCCAATAGGCCGCGCGGCCTGATCACCAACACCAGCACCATCAACAGATAGGGCAGGATGGGGCCGATTTGCGGCAATGTCAGCGTCCACAGATCACGCAGTGCGTTGTCGGAAAGGTCAACCGGCTTGTCAATGCCGACTGCCATCAGGATGTCGGCCATGGTGACATTGTAGGATGCTGCAAATGTCTGCATCCAGCCGATCAGAAGCGAAGCAATCAGTGCACCCCACAGCGAACCGAGCCCGCCGATGACGATGGTGACGAAGACAATGCTGCCGAGCACCACGGCCATGCCCGGAAACGTTCCGAGAACCGGCCCGGCGATGACACCGGCGAGCCCGGCCATGGCGGTACCAACCCCGAACACGCCCATGAACACCAACGGCACGTTGTGGCCGAGGTTCTGCACCGTTGCCGGATAGGACAGCGCCGCCTGGATGATCAGGCCGACGCGGGTTCGTGTCAGGATGTACAAAAGCACCAGGAAGATAGCGATGGCCACGAAGATCATGAACACCTTGTAGGCAGGAAAGGCATTGCCGGCGATAGAAAATGCGGCAAATTTGAATACCTCCGGCTCGTAATAGGCCATGTGGCTTTTGCCCCAGAAGAACTGCACGACTTCTTCGATCAATAGCGCCAGGCCGAACGTGAAGATCAGCTCCGGCACGTGTCCATATTGGTGAACCCGCCGCAGCCCGTAGCGCTCGATGAGCGCACCGGCGATGCCGACAGCGACCGGAGCGATGATCAGACCCGGCCAGAACCCCACATAGGTGCTGATCTGATATGCGAAATAGGCACCCAGCATGTAGAAGCTGGCATGGGCGAAGTTCAAAACGCCCATCATTGAAAAGATCAGTGTCAGACCGCTGCACAGCATGAAAAGCAGCAGGCCGGTGACAAGACCGTCAAGTAGATTGACTGCCAGAAGCGACAATTGGAATCCCCCGGATCAAAACTGGCAGTGCGGCGCTACCGTGATCGGAAACGCCGCACTGTGTGGATTACTCCGGGCGGTCCATTTTACAGGTCGTCGGCGCGTCGGCAGACGCCATTTCAACCGTGCTTTCAACCACAAGCCCATATCCCGAATTGTCGAAATCGTGGGAAACACCGTCATCGGTGTGGGCGAGAATGTGAACATTCTGGATCACCTGATGGTCGTCCGGCCGCATGAAGACCTTGGTGCCCCAGAGCGAATCGTGCTCCATGCCTTCCAGCGCCTTGCCGATGGCAACCATGTCCGTATCCGAACCGGCCTGATCGATTGCCTTTGCCAGCATTTCCATGACGTTGGCAATGCGCGGCTGGCCGATATCCGTATCCGGATATTTCGCCTTGAAGGCTTTTGCATAGGCATCGGCACGATCATTCGGAGGCGGGTTCAACTGGCCTTCTCCGACCAGCTTCACTTTACCCTTGCCATCCGCGCCAAATGTCTTGGTGATGCCGTCGGCTGCGGCGTAGTAGGTATAGATCGGATTATCGTAACCCGCCGCAATAACAGATTTGCCGAGGCCGACCATATCGGCGCCCCAGTTGCCGGTAATCATGGCATCGGCGCCAGAAGACATGATTTTACGGGCGTAAGGGGTGAAATCCTTCACCCTGCCGATCGGGTGAAGCTCATTGCCGACAATTTCGATGTCAGGGCGTTTTTCACCCAGCATCTTGACCGCAGCGGCTGCCACCGCCTTGCCGAAGGAATAGTCCTGGCCGATCAGGTAGACTTTTTTGATGTCGTCATTGGCGGCGATGATATCGGTCAGCGCGTCCATCTTGATGTCGGCATTGGCGTCGAAACGGAAGTGCCAGAAATTGCACTTGTCATTGGTCAGCGCCGGATCGACTGCTGAATAGTTCAGGAACAATACCCTGGCATCCGGATTGCGCTTGTTGTGTTTCTTGATCGCATCGGTGAGCGCATTGGCCACACCGGACGAGTTGCCCTGCACGATGAACCGGATACCCTGGTCGATCGCCACCTGGAGCTGGATCAGCGATTCCTTCGGACTGATCTTGTTGTCGAAGGCAACAATCTCGAATTCCTTGCCGAGTACGCCGCCCTTCTTGTTGACAAGTTCGTCAGCCGCGAATTTGTACTGCGACAACCCCTGCTGGCCGGTCGCCGCGAACGGGCCGGAAAGTGGATCGATAAAGGCAAACTTGATGGTATCGGCGGCAAACGAGGCCGTTGCGGTCAGTCCGGCAATCGCCACACCGAGCAACAATCCTGTCAGTTTTCTCATGTGCGTTTCCTCCCGTTGCATTGTCTTTTGGTTGATCCCGCGTCTTTGTGCTTGTTGGTGTGCGGGACAACGCGGGAAAGTATTACCGAATATTCGGATAAAACAAGGCCGTGGCGCAAATTCTCGCCCGAGGATATCAAATCGTGGCCGGCCATTTCAAATGGTTAGCCGGCTGCAACCGATTGTTGCACCAGCGTGAAGGCCGAAATCCGAACGTGTTTGCGCGCACGTCGAATCTCTGTAAGAAACGCTGTTTGCCAAACGGGGAGTATGCACATGGATTACCGGTTTCTGGGTCGCACCGGAGTGCGCGTTTCGAGCCTGTGTTTCGGCACCATGTCCTTCGGCGGGGATGCCTATGCCGACACGTCCGCCACCCTTTACCGCGCCAGCCGCGTTGCCGGTATCAATTTCTTCGATTGTGCCATTGTCTACAGCGCCGGCCGGTCCGAGGAGATTCTCGGATCGCTCATCAAGGGTGAGCGCGACGATCTCGTCATCACGTCGAAATGCTATTATCCCGTCGGATCGGATATCAATGTCCGCGGCGGCAGCCGTTGTCATATTGCAAATGCTGCCGAGGACAGTCTGCGCAGGCTGGGGACCGACCGGCTTGATGTCCTTTTCATCCACCATTGGGACGAAAACACCCCGCTCGAGGAAACACTGAGGGCGCTTGAAGATCTGGTGCGCTCCGGCAAGGTGCTTTACATCGGCGCCTCCAATTTTGCCGCCTGGCAAGTGGCGAAGGCAGTTGGCGTAACCGCACGCATGGGCTGGACCGGGTTCGATGTGCTGCAGCCGATGTACAATCTCGTCAAGCATCAGGCAGAAACCGAGATCCTGCCTCTGGCGACTTCCGAAAAACTCGGCGTGATCAGCCACAGTCCGGTTGGCGGCGGTCTTTTGTCCGGCAAATATGCGACAAGCCGCAAGGGCGGCACCGGCCGCATCACCGACGATGGCGTCTATTCCGTGCGCTATGGCGAGGAATGGGTGTTTGAAACGGCGCGCAAATTTTCCGATCTGGCAATCGCTGAAAACCTTCATCCCGTTTCGCTTGCAGTTGCCTGGGTACGTTCACATCCGGCCATCACCGCTGCGATCATCGGGGCGCGCAATGTCGAACAGCTGAAATCGAGTCTCGCAGCCGTCGATATCGATATGACACCGGAATGCGCGCCCGCATCGCAGACCTGTCGCGCACGCCGCCGCCGGCCGACGACAGGCTGGAGGAAAGCTGAAACGCATGAACGCATCGGGAGTTATTCCAGGGCGGTGACTGTATCCGGTTCGGCGGCAATCAGCCCGCGCACCCATTTCTGCATGGCCGAGCGATGCGTGCGCATCGTCCAGTAAATGTCGACTTCCAGCGGCACATCGAATGGCAGAGGCAACCGCACGATACGGTCCGAAAACATCTCGGCGATTTCATTCGGCACGGTGGAGATCAGATCCGTTTCTGCGATATAGCCTTCCAAGTCACCATACTCCGATAATTCGACCATCCTGCGGATCATGCCACCACGCGCTTCCAGCGCATCGAGATAGAACGGCCGCCAATTGCCGACATAGGTGACGACGACATGGTTTGCAGACTGGTAGGCCTCGAAATCGAACGGTCCTTCAGTCAGCGGATTGTTGCGATCCATGATGCACACATAACGGTCGGTACGGATTTTGCGTTTGTACATATGTTCGCCGGATATTTGCACCGGGCCGATCAGAATATCGCATTCGCCGCGCTTGAGCTGCTCCTCACCCACGGCCGATGAGCTCAGAACCCGCAGCCTGATACCGGGGGCAAGGCGCCGCAATTGTCGGATGATCCGGGGCAGGATGGTCATCCGCTCATAGTGATTGCAGGAGATGGTAACCGATCCCTGTGCGGTTGCCGGGTCAAATGTGCGACGCCTGGCAACGCCCTGGAACTCTTCCAGAAACTTTGCCGCATGCGCAACGATGTCACTACAGCGGTCGGTGGCGGCGACGCCGTTGCCCTCGCGCACAAACAGCGGATCGTCAAACACCTTGCGTAGCCGTGCAACGGTGTAGCTGACTGTTGACTGGTTCTGGCCGAGGCGATGGGCGGCTTTAGAAAACGACGCGAGATCATGCACATATTGCAGCGTTCTGAGCGCCGCAAAATCGACCTTCAATATGTCCTGCCGTTCCATATCCGTTCATCTCTATCGATTTTTTCAATAGCCTAGATCGACGTCATCTGATTGACAAGTAACCCGTTTCAAACCACCAATGGCACACAATTTGTATCCCCCGAAGGAGGCCAGATATGACGATGCCGGTTCCGGTCATGGACGACATAACAATCGGAACGCTGACCGCGGATCCCTATCCGAGCTTCCAGCGCATCAGACAGACGGCGTCGGCGGTCTGGGTCAGCGATGCACGCATCAACCTCGTCACCCGCTTCGACGACATTATGACGGTCGAACACGATCATGGGCGCTTCGCATCGACCAATCCAGGTTCGCTGATGAATCAGGTCATGGGTCATTCGCTGATGCGCAAGGACGACGAGGCCCACCAGATTGAACGCAAGGCGATCGAGCCGTCCTTCCGCCCCGGTGTCGTCAAGAACCATTGGTCGCCGGCATTTGAAGACATATCGAAACGCCTCATCGATGCTTTTGACGATGATGGCGAAACGGATCTGTTCGGCAGCTTTGCCGCGCCGATGGCCTCGCTCGGTCTGGCACAGGTTCTGGGCCTTAAGAATGTCGCATGGCAGGATCTTGCCCGCTGATCCCAGGCGCTGATGGAAGGCGTCGGAAATTACGGTGCCGATCCTGAAATCATCGCCCGGGCAACGGAAGCATCCGACGGCATCGATGCGGCGCTGGAGCACCATCGGAGCAATCAGAATCCGTCGATTCTTTCATCCATGCTGCACGCCGAACACACCCATTCAATCGAGCAGATCCGCGCCAATGTAAAGGTCATAATAGGCGGCGGACTGAACGAGCCGCGCGATTCGATCCTGACGACCACCTACGGCCTGCTGCTGAACCCGAATCAGCGCGCCCGTGTCGAGGCGGACAGCACGCTTTATCGCGCAGCCTTCGAGGAGGCCGTGCGCTGGGTTTCACCCATCGGCATGTATCCGCGACGCGTCACCGGCGACACGGTTCTCGGCGACACGGAGCTGAAAGAAGGAGATCAGCTCGGGATCTGCGTCGGTGCCGCCAACCGCGACTAAAGCCATTTCACCAATCCGGATTCATACGATGTCTTCCGCGACCGCGGCCAGCATCTTGGTTTCGGCGCCGGACCGCATTTTTGCGCCGGTACCTGGGTGGCCCGGCAGATGGTCGGCGAAATCGCCGTTCCGATGCTGTTTCAAAGACTTAAGAATCTGCGGCTCGATGATGACAAGCCGGCTCGCATGAGCGGCTGGGTCTTCCGCGGCCCCATATCGCTTCCTGTGAAATGGGACGTTTGAAAAATGGTCAAGATCACATTCGTTCAGTCCGACGGCAGCCGCCATGAGGTGGAAGCCGAGCCCGGCTACACGGTGATGCAGACGGCGCTGGACAGGAACGTCGAGGGCATCACCGCCGAATGCAACGGATCGGCCGCCTGCGCCACCTGCCACGCCTATTTTGAGCAGGCGCGTCTCAAAGCGCTGGATCCCATGCAGGAACACGAAAACGACATGCTCGATTTCGCCGCCAGCGAACGCAAATCCGGCAGCCGGCTGAGCTGCCAGATCAAGGTGACGGAAGCGCTGGACGGCATGGTCGTCACCCTTCCCGAAATGCAATAACAAAACTACCGCGCCAGACCCTGTTCTTCGAACCGGGCGACGCATTGCGGGATGTCCGCCTGGTATTGGCCGAACACTTCGATGACCAGCCGCGGGTTTTCGCAACAGTCGCGCAGAGCTTCAAAGACAGCAGGCCAGCGGATCGTTCCACTGCCGGGCAGCCAGTGACGATCGGCATATCCGTCGGTGTCCTGCAGGTGCACATGGGCAAGCTGCTTGCCGGCGGCTTTGACAAAATGGTCGACCGGAGGCGCTCCGGCCGAGCCATGCATGCAATTGGCGTGACCGGTATCGACCGACACTTTCACAGCGTCGCTGCCGAAGGATTCGGCCAGCAGCCCGCGCTCGCGGATCCACATCCTCGATATTCTCGATCACCAGCGTGCAGCCAATGTCCTGCGCGCGGGAAACAACCGGCGCAAGAATGCCGTGACAGGCCTCGAAGATCCTGTCCTGAGCTGATCCGAATGACCGAAATTCTGGTGTTGCCAGTGCGTGAACGGACTGTGCACGACCATATGGGTTGCGTCCAGCGCCTCGCAGGCGTCGAGGCCCTGCAGCAAACGCTTGCGGATCACTGACTGGATATCCGGATCGCTGGCCGCCAGATCCAGCCCGAAAAACGGCCCGTGGATGCCGACCCGTCCTTTGTAGCCTTCCAGAAGCCGCTTGTAGCGGTTGACGATATCCTGCCAGTCGCCCTCCAGGACGTCCGGAAATACGAAATCCTGAATTTCGAGGTCGCGGTCCTTTTCAAACAGCCACTGTTTCGGCATCTCCACGCCGTTGATCGCCAGGGCTGCGCCAATGACAGGCATTTCCGTTACCATCGTGTTCACCGTACTCTCCAATTATGTGCCGCATTGCGCAAACTATAGGCTGCGGGCTTTGCTCGGCAAATACACGCATTATCCGACGGCAAGTATCAGTTGGGTGAAACAAATTGGAAGTCTTCGTGACTGCGATCTCCATATTCGCGCTGCTTGCAGCAATATACTTAACATGTTATCTATATTGAACGCCGGACCGTTGCCGATGGCGGTTTGATTTTGCGCCCCTTGTACCTATAGTCCCGCCAATTGCCTGAGGATATGCACCCATGGACAAAGCCGAATTTCGCAAATGGTCGCACCGGGCCAGCGACTGGTCCGCCGACTATAACGACACGCTGTCGCAGCGGCCTGTGCGCGCGCAGGTCAAGCCCGGCGATATCGGCAGGCTCATCGACGCTGCGCCACCTGAAGACGCGCATGATATGGAGACCATCTTTGCCGATTTCGAGCGCATCATTCCGGACGGCATGACCCATTGGCAGCACCCGCGCTTTTTTGCCTATTTCAACAGCAATGCCGCACCGGCTGCCGTCATCGCCGAGCAGCTCGCAACTGCCATCGGCGCCCAGTGCATGTTGTGGCAGACCTCGCCGGCGGCCACCGAGCTGGAAGTCAAGATGATCGACTGGCTGCGTCAGGCGCTCGGCCTGCCGGAAGGCTTCAGCGGCACCTTTCAGGATACCGCGTCATCGGCAACACTGTGCGCCATTTTGACCATGCGCGAGCGGGCGCTCAACTGGACTGGCAACAAGACAGGCATCTTCGGACAGCAGCCGTTGCGCGTTTATGCATCAAAGGGCACACACAGCTCCATCGACAAGGCCATGTGGGTGTCCGGCATGGGTCAGGACAATCTCGTCCACATTCCCGTCGATGACAAAGGCGCCATGGATATCGGCCTGCTGCGCGCCGCGATTGAAGCCGACCGCAGGGCAGGCTATCGGCCTGCGGGGTTGATAGTCTGTGTCGGCGGAACATCGGTCGGCTCCACCGACAATGTCGCGGAACTGTGCGCACTCGGCCGTGAGCAGGATCTTTTCATTCACGTCGATGCCGCCTGGGCCGGCTCGGCCATGATCTGCCCCGAGTTCCGTCATCTGTGGGAGGGCGTCGAGGCGGCGGACAGCATTGTCTTCAATCCGCACAAATGGCTGGGCGCGCCGATGGAATGCTCGGCGCATTTCGTGCGTGAACCGGAAAAACTGGTCAAAACGCTGGCCATCCAGCCGGAATATCTCAAGACCTACGGCAAGGAAGGACTTGTCAATTTCAGCGAATGGTCCGTGCAGCTGGGCCGCCGCTTCCGGGCGCTGAAAATCTGGTTCCTTTTGCGCGCTTATGGCCTTGAAGGCCTGCGCGGCCGTATTCGCAACCATGTTGCCTGGACGCAGGACCTTGCGGGCAGGCTGGCCGACGAACCGGATTTCGAAATCACTTCGAAACCGGTGCTGGCATTGTTTTCCTTCCGCTATGCGCCGCCCGGTTTCACCGGCGATCTCGACGCGCTCAACCGTGACCTCGTCAATGCCATCAATGACGACGGCCGGATTTATCTGACGCAAACCCTGCACAAGGGCCGGCAGGTCATCCGATTTGCCGCCGGGCCGTTTGAGATGGAAGAGCAGGACGCCCATATAGCCTTTGACGCGATCTGCAAAATCGCTCGCTCGTTGAAACCGGACGCAAAGGCGCCCTGACATGCTTAAACGCAACCGGCTTTTGCGGCTGATCTGGCTTGTTGCCGGCTGCCTGAGCCTGGTTGCTGGTATCATCGGCATTGCCGTGCCGCTGCTGCCGACAACGCCGTTTCTGCTTTTGGCCGCCTATTGTTTTGCCCGCGGCTCGACAAGGCTGCATCAGTGGCTGGTCAACCATCCGCGCCTCGGACCGCCCATTCGCGACTGGGAAACCTACCGCGCCATATCGAAGCGCGGCAAATTCCTGGCCATGGTCGGCATCGTCGCGGTCTTTGCCATCAGCATCATCGCCGGCGTCGCGACCCGCGTCATCATCATCCAGATCGTTGTGCTCTCAGCCGTCAGCATCTTCATCCTGACCCGCCCGCTGCCGCCGCACGAGCGGCGGTGATTGGTTTATGGCTCACGGTTATGCCGCAGTTTTGCTTTGATTGGTCCTCACGCCGCACGCGCCTTTGGCGCTGGCTCCGGAGGGCGGGCCATTAGGCCCGACGCGCGGTCGCGCTTGCGCCTTCGGCGATTGGTGTCCCACACAAACGCAGCCGACCGGCTGCCGGGCGACTTTTCGCCCGCGCCCGCGCAGCGGCGATGCGGCCGTGAGCGATAAAATCCTCCCCGACGCGCCGTACGCGCTTGCAGTGCTCCGCACCGTATCCGTTTCCCATGCAAAGTCGTGGAAAGGCAAAAGAGATCGAAGCGCATGCGCTTCGCAAGGCCGACCGGCCGTCGCCGCCTATACGGCGCGCCCGCGCAGGCCAGCCGCGCGGCGGCGGTGCGGCCGTGAGCGAAAACAAACGCCACGCCGCGTACGGCGTGAGGACAGATAGTTTCAGTGAAAATTCCGCCCGCCGGGCAGAACGCGGCGCGTATCGGCAAGGTGCTGGTTGCCGATCGTGCGGGTTTCTGACACCTGCTCGAAAAGGTGCCGCAGACGTGTGGCGGGCCGCACGCGTTCCCTCGTATTGAGCGGTTCGCGTTTGACCTCGTCGGCCCGGGCCAGGCCGTCGATCGGTGCATTGGCGTCAGACAGGCCGGTCAACAGCGGTGTCAGGTCTTCGAGCTGGCGGGCGACGACATGGATCACCCCGTCCTGCGACTGCAGCGGCCCGCGAATGCCGACAAACCGGCTGCCGAGCACCACGGTCCGGTAGCGCTCGAAGACCTTCGGCCAGACGATCACATTGGCGACCCCGCTCTCATCCTCGATGGTCTCGAACACCACGCCCTTTGCCGAGCCCGGCCGCTGGCGCACAAGCACCAGCCCGGCGACCGAGACAAAACGGCCGGCACGAATATCCGGCAGTTCGGCATTTTGCCGGTAGCCTGCCTTTTTCAGACTGTCGCGCACGAAGGAAACCGGATGCGCCTTCAATGAAAAGGTCAGGCTGCGGTAATCATTGATCACCTGCTCGCCGAGCGGCATTGGCGGAAGCCACACATCCGGCTCCCTTTGCAGGTCCTTGGCATCGGCGGTGGCAAACAGCGGCAGGCGTTCGGCCGCGCCCAGCGGGTCGAGCGCCCGCACTGCCCAGATCGCATCGCGGCGCGACAGGCCGATGGACGAAAATGCGTCGGCATCGGCGAGTTTTTCCATCGCCCGGCGCGACAGGCCCGAACGCATCCACAGATCGCGCACGCTGTCATAGCCATCGCCGCGGTTTTTGATCAGGCATTCCGCATCGTCCTCTCTGAGCCCCTTGATGCGGTGAAATCCAAGCCGCACGGCGCGGCTGTTTTTCATGATGTTGGTCATTTCCGTGTGGCGCGCCGCAACCGGTTGTTTCTGCACCTCGTTTTTTTCCAGCGTCGACAGCCAGTCGGAGTGATTGATATCGACGGCGCGCATCTCGACACCGTGTTCGCGCGCATCGCGCACCAGCTGGGCCGGCGCATAGAACCCCATCGGCTGGGAATTGAGGATCGCCGCGCAAAACACATCCGGATAGTAGCATTTCAGCCAGCAGGACACATAGACGAGCAGCGCGAAGCTGGCCGCATGGCTTTCGGGAAACCCGTAATCGCCGAAACCTTCGATCTGGCTGAAGCAGTGCTCGGCAAATTCCCGCTCGTAACCGTTGGCAACCATGCCTTCGACCATCTTGACGCGGAAGGAATGGATCGTGCCGACACGGCGGAACGTCGCCATGGCCCGGCGCAATTTGTCGGCCTCTCCGGGCTCGAAATTGGCCGCCACGATAGCGATATTCATCGCCTGCTCCTGGAACAGCGGCACGCCCAGCGTCTTTGCAAGAACCCCCTTGAGTTCCTCCTTGGGATAACTCACCTGCTCCTTGCCCTGTCGGCGGCGCAAATATGGATGCACCATGTCGCCCTGGATCGGGCCGGGCCTGACGATCGCGACCTCAATGACGAGGTCATAATAGCTGCGCGGTTTCAGCCGCGGCAGCATCGACATCTGCGCCCGGCTTTCGATCTGGAAGACGCCGATCGTATCGGCCCGGCAGATCATGTCATAGACCTTCTGATCCTCGTCCGGCAGCGAAGAAAGGGTCTCGCTGCGACCGTAATGATCTTCGAGGAATTCAAACGCCTTGCGGATGCAGCTCAGCATGCCAAGGCCAAGCACGTCGATCTTAAGCATGCCGAGGCTTTCCAGATCGTCCTTGTCCCATTCGACGACGGTGCGGTCCTCCATCGCCGCGTTTTCGATCGGGATCACCGAACTCAGCCGGTCGCGGGTGATGACGAAACCGCCGACATGCTGCGACAAATGGCGCGGAAAGCCGATGATCTCGGTTGCCATGTCGAGGATCTGCATCAGATGCTTGTCATGCGGATCGAGCCCGGCCCGGCGTGCATCCTCCTCATCGAGTTTTGACGAGGACGACCCCCAGCGGGTGCCCGAAATCGCCGTGATCACGTCATCGGAAAGCTCGAACACCTTGCCCACCTCGCGCAGCGCCGAGCGGCCGCGATAGGTGATCACCGTGGCGGCGAGCCCGGCGCGGTCGCGGCCGTATTTCTCGTAGATATACTGGATCACCTCCTCGCGCCGTTCATGCTCGAAATCGACGTCGATATCGGGCGGTTCGTTGCGCTCCTCCGAGATGAAGCGCTCGAACAGAAGATCGACCTTCTCCGGATCGACCTCGGTGATGCGCAGACAGAAACAGACGGCGGAATTGGCCGCCGACCCGCGCCCCTGGCACAGGATCTTCTGGCTCCGCGCAAAACGCACAATATCGTAGACGGTCAGGAAATAGGGCGCATAGTCGAGCTTGCGGATGAGGCCGAGTTCGTGATCGAGCGCCGCCAGCACCTTTTGCGGCGCACCATGCGGGTAGCGCTCCTTCAGGCCTATGGCGGTCAGCCTTTCCAGCGTTTCCTGCGGCGGTGCCTTGCTGCCGGTCGGCTCCTCCGGATAGAGATATCTGAGCTCGTCGAGGGAAAAGTCAAGCCGGCGAAACAGCGCCTGCGTCTCCGCAACAGCATATTCATAGCCCTTGAACAAACGCCGCATTTCGGCGGCGGGGCGCAAGTACCGCTCGGCATTGGGCTCCAGTTGCGTACCGGCTTCGCGCAGGGTCAGATGTTCGCGGACACAGGTCACCACATCCTGCAGGAAGCGGCGTTCCGGACAGTGATAGAGCACATCGCCCACCGCCAGCAGCTTCAGGCCGGATTGCCGGGCAAGCCGTGCCGTTTCGGCAATCAGGCGCTGGTCGGTCGCCCCGTAATGCCAGGAGGCGGCGAGATAGGCATTGCCTCCAAAGCGCCCGGCAAGCGTCTCCAGACAGTCCGGCGCCGCAATCGGCAGGGCGGGCGGCAGTGCGACAGCCATGATCAGCCCCTCGCCATGGACGATAAGATCGTCGAGCGCCAGATGGCATTCGCCCTTCGGCGCCCGGCGCTTGCCGGTGGTCAGCAATTCGCACAGGCGGCCATAGGCGGCGCGGTCCTGCGGCCACACGAAAATGTCGGGTGTGCCGTCGGCAAAAACCAGCCGGCAGCCCGGCGCAAAGGCAAGCTTGGCTTCCTTTGCCGCCATATGCGCCCGCACCACGCCGGCGAGCGAGTTGCGGTCGGTCACGCTCAACCCAGCAAGACCGAGGCGGGCGGCTTCCGCCACCAGCTCTTCCGGGTGCGATGCGCCGCGCAGGAATGAAAAATTGCTCGTGGCGGCAAGCTCCACATAGCCGGGCTCGTGATCCGTCATGCGAACAGCCCGTGCATGAACCATTTGGGATTGCGCGTCTCGCGCTCGAAAAGCCCCTGGCGGAAGATCCAGAAACGATGGCCCTCTTCATCCTCGACGCGGAAATAATCCCGGCTGTGACCGCCGCGCCCGTCGCGCCACCATTCGCAGGCGATGCGTTCGGGCCCTTCCGAACGGGTGATTTTATAGAGCGTCTTGCGCCAGTGGAAGCGGATCGGCGGGCCGTCGGGCACCTCGGCGACGGCCTCGACCTGTTCCGGCCGGTCGAACAGAACGACCGGACGGGTCAGCACTTGCGGCCCGCCACCATCCTCGACCGCGCCGTCCTCGCGCCAGAAAACCGCCTGGTCGGCTGCCGCCGCGCGCCCAGTGGCCGGCGCCACAAGACTATAGCTGCGTTCGGGAATATGGGTGTCGGCGGCAACAAAACGCTGCACCCGGTCGGTGCCGAGGCGCGCGCCCAGCCTGTCGACAAGGCTGGAGAAAGCCTCGCCGTGGTTTTTGCCGGTGTTGCCGCCGAGGTCCGCCTGCTCCACCTGCCGGGGCTCGCTCTCGACGATATTGAGACGTATGAGATCGAAGCCGAAACCGGCATCCAGATCCTCGTGAAACCCGGCGATGCGCTCGCGAAACAGCGTGACGATACGGTCCGCATGATAGACCGGGCTTGCCGCCCTGACAGCAATGGTGACGACGTGGCCATCGACCCGGAACAGTTTCAGCTCCAGCTGCCGGGCGCCCAGCTGACGCTCATCGAGACGCTGCCGCAGATTGCCGGCAAGCTGCGCGGCCGTCCTTTCAATGTCCTCCTGCAGGGCGATCGGCTCGGCAAAAATCCGTTCCGACGACAATTCGGGAACCGGCAGGCGCGGAGAGATCGCCTCTTCGACGCGCCCCAGCGCCTGGTCGAGGCGCAGCAAAAGCCCGTTGCCGAAGCGCGCCGCGAGCGGTGCACGCGGCAGCCCGGCAATGCATCCGACCGTGCGCAGGCCCAGCTTCCTGAGCATGTCGAGCATCTCGCCTTCAAGGCGCAGGCCGGCAAGCGGCAGGTCGAGCAGATCCTTGCCGTGTTCGCCCGGCGCAATCACCGGCTTCTCGCCATAGCGGGCAAAGGCCCAGGCGGCACCCGGCGTGTCGGCAATGGCCGCCTGCGCCATCAGTCCGCCGACCCGCAGGCGGGCGGTGACATCGGCAAGCATCGCCTCTTCGCCGCCGAAAAGATGGGCGCAGCCTGAAATGTCCAGAAAAAGGCCCGCACAGCTTCCCGAAACGCTTTCCGGCAGCCGTTCAAGCGCCACCAGCGGCGTATAGCGGTCGCACCAGGCGGCAACGGCCGCAAGCAGTGCCGCGTCGGCTTGTGCGTCATGATCGAAAACATCCAGATCCGGAAACAGCGCCCGCGCATCGCTCAACGTCTGCTCCGTGCGCAGCCCCGCCATGTGGCCGCAGGCATCCACGGCAACAAGCCGCATGGCATTTTTTATTTTTGCGATCGCGGCAATGGGCGGCGCGTCAGGACGCCCGTTCAAACGCCATGACC
This sequence comes from Hyphomicrobiales bacterium, assembly GCA_024244645.1. Lineage (GTDB taxonomy): Bacteria > Pseudomonadota > Alphaproteobacteria > Rhizobiales > Rhizobiaceae > Hoeflea_A. The sequence continues at coordinate 55,742 of JAAEOH010000040.1, read as the reverse complement.
TGCCCCATTTGCGGCGCGCCATCCGGTCGGTCGAAAGGTGCGGCAGGGCGATCGACATAATCCGTTGGGACATGTTCAAACCCGTGTTCGAGCTGATTCCATGCAATGGTCCAATGCCCCGTGTGACCATTGCGGTTGCGTTCAAGGGTAAGCTCCAGCCGCAAAAGCCCGATGCCCTTTTCAAGATGCGGATCGGCCGCCGATGGCTGCGTGCGCACATGCCATCTGGTTGCCGCCGCATTGGCCTCCTCGTCGCCTCCCTGCCGCAGGATGCAGACAAACAGCCCGTTATGCTGTGCCTTCAGCATCAGCCGGCGCGTCGCCGTCATGTCGAAGCTCGGCTGGTTGCCCTTGATCTGAAAGACAACACCGGCAAGATCGCCGCACTTTGCTGCCTCGTCGCTGGCCCAGAGCGCCGTTTTGAGATCGGCGGGACGCACCACCAAGAGCCGCGCCGGATCAAGGCCGAACATGGAAAGTCCGGCGGGAAAGAGCTGTCCGCCATCCAGTCGGCATGCCGGATCGCAGATCCACACGATCCTTCCCTGCAGATGCTTCATGCGCCCGGCCATGAGGCCGGCGAGAAACCCGGTGGCCGCGCCGATATCGCGGGTCAGCGAGCAGCGCACCTCATGCAGGGCAAAGACCGGAAAACCGTCCTTGAAAGCCGCATCGACGGCATCAATGCCGAATACGCCGGCACCACCATCCGCGCGCAGCCGTTCATGGCGCGCGAAAGCCGCATGCCGCCGGTCGATTCGCGCGACGGCGTTCTGCAATACCTCCATCCTTTGCCGGTTGCCCTGCATTGTCTGCTCATAAGTTCTTGTTTTGTTCTCCTATTGATTCCAAAAAACATGCAAAGAGTCAAGCAAAGCGGATATCCGGGTATTTCAATGCAAATGCTGCTTGCCGGCAACACCACTGCCATTGAAAGGCCCCGGCGCCGTCGTCGAATTCAACCTGACCCGATAAAAAACCGCGCTGCCGTCGGGCAACGCGGTCCTTCGAAATCCTAGAACAGCCGATCCTATTCGCTCGGCTCTTCGGGCTTGTCCGTTTTCAGCGAGTTGAGCTTGGCGAAGACGGCGTCTGCATCGATCTTGTCTTCTTCCTTTTTCGGTGCCGGCGGTGTGGCGTCGAAGGTGAAACCCTCGGTTTCCTTTGCCGGAAGCAGTGTCTCGTCCTCTTCCCGCTTGATGACTTCCGATGGACGTTCCTTGGCAGCCTTTTCCACTTCCATATCGAGATCGATCTGCGTGCACAGCCCCAGGGTCACCGGGTCGAGCGGCGTCAGATTGGCCGAATTCCAGTGGGTCCGCTCGCGGATCTGCTCGATCGTCGATTTGGTGGTTCCGACAAGCCGCGAAATCTGCGCGTCGCGCAGTTCGGGATGGTTGCGCACCAGCCACAAAATGGCGTTCGGCCGGTCCTGCCGCTTGGAAACAGGCGTATAGCGCGGGCCTTTGCGCTTCAGCTCGGGCACGTGCACCTTGGGGCTCGACAGTTTCAGCTTGTGCGCCGTATCGGCTTCGCCCTTGGCAATCTCGTCGCGGGAAAGCTGCCCGGTCTGGATCGGATCGAGGCCCTTGATGCCCTGTGCCGATTCACCATCGGCAATGGCCTTCACCTCGAGCGCGTGCAGCGTGCAAAACTCGGCGATCTGTTCAAAGGTCAATGCCGTATTGTCAACCAGCCAGACGGCGGTGGCCTTCGGCATGAGCAATTGTTGAGCCATGGATATAATTCTCCTGTCCGCCCGCTCCGGGAGCGCGGGCCGTGGGTAGTACCACTTATTTCCGGGAAATCACCGCCTCTATAGCGCCGATCGCAAATAAATGCAATCACAGTAGCAACGGCCCAGCAGATAGGCCCATAAGTCTAATTGCCTCGTCAAAAACAACTGCTATTAAAGGCAAGACAATCAGGTGCATGCCGGCACAACCGGGAGAGTGGCAACGCCCGGTCGCAAGCAAAGGAGGAGTGCATGAGCAGCAAGACCCACAAGGTACTCAAGGCCGCAAGCAAACGCGCGCTGGTCGACAACGACACCTATTTCGACTGGTACCGTCAAAGTGCAAAGAATCCGGACAAGTTCTGGAAGAAGCACGGCAAGCGGATCGACTGGTTCAAACCCTACACCAAGGTCAAGAATACTTCCTTTGAAGGCAAGGTCTCAATCAAATGGTTCGAGGACGGCGTCACCAATGTCGCCTACAACTGCATCGACCGGCACCTGAAAAGCCGGGGCGATCAGGTCGCCATCATCTGGGAAGGCGACAACCCCTATGACGACAAGAAGGTCACCTATAACGAGCTTTACGACAAGGTATGCCGGCTTTCAAATGTCCTGAAAACCAACGGCGTCAAGAAGGGCGACCGGGTTACGATCTACATGCCGATGATCGTCGAGGCAGCCTATGCGATGCTCGCCTGCGCCCGCATCGGCGCGATCCATTCGATAGTGTTTGGCGGTTTTTCCCCGGATGCGCTGGCCGGCCGCATCGTCGACTGCGATTCCACCTTTGTCATTACTGCTGACGAAGGCCTGCGCGGCGGCAAGCCCATTCCGCTGAAGGAAAACACCGACAAGGCCGTCGAAATTGCCAAGAAAGGCCGCGTTGCGGTCAAGAATGTCCTGGTCGTGCGCCGCACCGGCGCCGCTGTCGGCTGGACCGAGGGACGCGACATTGACTATCAGGAGGCCATTCAGCAGGCGAAACCCGACTGCCCGCCGGCTAAAATGAAGGCCGAGGATCCGCTCTTCATTCTCTACACATCCGGCTCCACAGGAAAGCCGAAGGGTGTCCTGCACACCACCGGCGGTTATCTGGTCTATGCCTCGATGACCCACGAATATGTCTTCGACTATCATCCCGGAGACATTTACTGGTGCACCGCCGATGTCGGCTGGGTGACCGGCCATTCCTATATCGTCTACGGACCGCTCGCCAATGGCGCGACCACGCTGATGTTCGAAGGTGTCCCCAACTATCCCGATGCCGGCCGTTTCTGGGATGTTGTCGACAAGCATCAGGTCAATATCTTCTACACTGCCCCAACGGCGATCCGCGCCCTGATGGGTGCCGGCGACGACTTCGTGACCCGCGCCTCGCGCAAATCGCTGCGCACGCTCGGAACGGTCGGCGAGCCGATCAATCCAGAAGCCTGGGAGTGGTATTACAATGTGGTCGGCGAGAGAAAATGCCCCATCGTCGACACCTGGTGGCAGACCGAGACCGGCGGCATCATGATCACGCCGCTGCCGGGCGCAACAGATCTGAAAGCCGGTTCAGCGACCCGGCCGTTCTTCGGCATTCAGCCGCAGCTCGTCGACGGTGAAGGCGCCGTGCTTGACGGCGAGACTGAAGGCAATCTGTGCATCATCGATTCCTGGCCCGGCCAGATGCGCACGGTCTATGGCGACCACGAGCGCTTCATCCAGACCTATTTTTCCACATACAAGGGCAAATACTTCACCGGTGACGGCTGCCGCCGCGACAAGGACGGCTACTACTGGATCACCGGTCGCGTCGACGACGTTATCAACGTATCCGGTCACCGCATGGGCACCGCCGAGGTGGAATCGGCGCTTGTCTCCCACGACACAGTTTCGGAAGCCGCTGTCGTCGGCTATCCGCACGACATCAAGGGGCAGGGCATCTATTGCTATGTCACGCTGATGGCCGGGCAGAAGGGCAGCGAAAACCTGCGCAAGGATCTGGTCAAGCATGTGCGCCAGGAGATCGGACCGATCGCCTCGCCGGACAAGATTCAGTTTGCGTCAGGATTGCCAAAAACCCGTTCGGGCAAGATCATGCGCCGCATATTGCGCAAGATTGCCGAGGACGATTTCGGATCGCTCGGCGACACCTCGACACTTGCCGATCCGGCAGTGGTCGACGATCTGATCGGCAACCGGCAGAACAAGAAATAGTCAAGACGAAAGCCGCGAAAAAGGGGCCCGTTGGCCCCCTTTTTATGTTTATCGGTAAAGATCCGCGCGCGTCGGCGGCAAACCGCTGGGACCACGGCGCTTGTGTGAAACGAGTGTCTGATAAATCCGTGCGCCGTCACGCTCGAAGGTTATCGAACAGCCGCCCAGATAAAGCAGCCACAAACGGGTCTTGTCTTCGCCGACCTCCGCCACCGCCGTATCGTAATTGGCCAGCAGCCGGTCGTGCCAGTGCCTGCAGGTGCGCTGGTAATGCTCGCGCCAGGCTTCCACATCGTGGACTTCGAAGCCGCCTTGCTCAAACATCGTCACCGTGTTGCCGATATGATCCAGTTCACCGCCGGGAAAAATGTATTTGGTCAGGAGCTTGAACTCTTCATTGCCTTTCCGGAAGGTCTTGGCGTCCTTTTTGGCAGGCCGCGTGATGGCATGATGCAGAAACAGCCCCTCCGGCTTCATGATCCGCTTTACCGTTGCGTAATAGGTCGGATAGTTGGCAATGCCGATATGTTCATGCATGCCGACGGACACCACCTTGTCGAACTGTCCTTCGACGGTTGCATAGTCGGTCAGTTCGAATTGCACCCGGTCGCTCAGTCCAAGCCGTTCGGCCTTCGCTTTCGCATATTCGATCTGCTGGGTGGCAAGCGAAACGCCGACCGTGGTCACACCGAAATTCTGCGCCGCATAAAACGACAGGGCGCCCCAGCCACAACCGATATCCAGCATGTGTTCGCCGGGTTTCAGCCGCAGCTTGCGGCAGATCATTTCCAGCTTGTTCTGCTGCATCCGGTCGATGTCGTTGTCCCAGTCCGTGCAGTAACCGCAGCTATAGATCATCTCCTTGTCGAGCCACAGCGTGTAGAAGGCATTCGATAGATCATAGTGATACTGGACGTTCTGCTCGTTTTCCTCACGGCTGCCATCGCTGGGCTTTTCATCCGGTTGCTCATCGAGCGGCCACGGGCCGCCGCGATTGACAAACCAGAATTTGCGCGCCGTGTTGAACGCCAGCCATTTGTTGAGCGCTTTGCGGATTTCCCGGGTGCGCACTCTGGGTTTTTGCTCTATCAGCTTGAACAGGTCGCCGTTCTTCAGATCGATGCGCTTTGAGACCCACAGATTGGCCATCGTTTCCATCGACGGTTTGCGTATCAACGCTGCAATCGCTCCTTCATCCGCAAAGCATATGGCAAAGGCATCCGGTGGCAGGCTTTCGGGCACTGTTGATCCGTCCCAAAGCTGGAACCCGACATCGACCTGCAGGATGTCGCGCGCATGCGCGAGAAGTTTTCGAAAGGATTTAAGCCGGCCCTTTGCGCTCATTTACGATATTCCAGTTCGTCGGTTCAAAACGCGGCGAACCTAAAGCACTTCTTGGCCAATTGGAAATACTGGATTGCGCAATAGCCGGGATTTCTCAGTTGCTTTGCATTTCGTGAAACCCACAAAAAAGACCAGCCGCTTTTGGCGGCTGGTCCATAGGGCACTGCGTTGACGAGGTTACTGGATCAAGCGCAGGCTTTGAATTGTGCTGGCGATCATCTCGTAAGTGTCTTTCAGCTCAGCACTTGTCGTCGGTTCGTAGTGATAGGTGATGTCACCCTCGTCCGGCGTCGCACAGTCCTTGAGCATGTCGAGTGCGGACTGCTGGTACAGCTGGAACCCGATCGTGAAGATCTTGATATCGTTGTTCTTGATATCCGTGCACATGCTGTCCGCAAAGCTGAACGACGTTGACGCCTGGCCACCAGGACCCCAGTTCTTCTTCTTCACGTCGGCATAGGCCGTGTTGAAGATACCGTCGGTCATCAGGATGATGTATTTGTCGATTTCCTCATCCGGATCGGTGTGATCGCCCGGTTTGGAACCATCCGGCAGATAGTCGGCCCAGCTGTGCGAAATCGTGTAATACGCCCACTGCAGTCCGATATGCCCGGCGGTATAACCGCTGGCCGGCAGGCTGGCGATGGTCGCCTCAAGAGCAGTCTGATCGCTGGAAAGCGGCACAAGGGGGACGCTCGGGCAATAATTTGCTGTCATGCGGGAATCGCGTGAGATCATACCAAAGGACGGATCGGCATCCGAAATCTGGTAACTCGTGCCACTGTTGGGCTTCTTGCGATCCGTCGAACAATCGTCGATCGCTGTGCCGTCAGAATTGGCCAGCATGTGGTTCATATTGCCGGTCGCCTGAAAGGCAGCAATGTCGTACCCGACACCCGTGGTGTCATAGAGGTCCGGATCAAAGGCCGGAGCGTCGCTCTTCTTATCCTTGAAGTCGGCATAGACATATTTGGCCAGGGGGCCGGCATTGACCCCATAGGCATAGGGCACCAGGCTGATGCGAACCTTGGTGTCAGCCTCATGGTTGACGCTGAGCAATTCGTCTACACCCAGCGCTGCAGCCTCTCTGAGCGCTATGATCTTCGAACCGCCCATCGAACCCGTGGTGTCGAGCACCATGGCAACTTCAATGTCGGACAAGCCGTATGTGGCTGCGGACATGCTGCCGACATCCTGATGTGTGGCGGATGTACCGACACTGATAAAATCCAGGTCCTGGTCATAGGTCGCCTCAGCGGAAACCGTCTGGTTGGTGGTATTGATCGTTACGTTGTCAATCGTATACCGGCTGCCTTCGAGGGCGTCGACACCGATGTTGGCGATGAAGACATCCTTGAGATAGGCCTCACCCTGCGCTTCGGTAATGTCGCCAATGGAGATGGCGCGCGCCGTTGCCAGCGTGGCTGCATCCAGCGCATTGGTAACGCGCGTTTTAATGTTGATAGACTGCGAATATTCAACGGCCAGCCCGACGCTCAAAAATATGACTGCGGTTGCGAAGGCAAAAATCATCATGAAATTGCCGCTTTCGTCGCGCCGGAATTTCGCACAAAGCGTGTTTATTTTTCCAGTACTCATTATCATCGTCCCATCAGGTTGATCGTCCGATGAATTCCGACTGCGAGCACTTACGCACAACACATGCCAGATTCATCCTGTTCTGTTCTAGAAGATCAGGATTGAAACTGGCTTAAGTTTATTAGTCGGTTTTTAATTAAAGGCTCAAAGCACTGAGCAAGAAGCATTTTGAGTGAAAAATATGCGACACAATACTGTTTTATCAGACAATGTTTTCTCGCGGATCTCCTCAAATGTGCCACCAAAATTAACAATTGAGATGGAAGCAGCGCCCGCAAAATGATTGCGGGCGCCAAACAATTGTCATTTGGTCAATCGCAGGCGCTGGATTGTTTTGGCAATGTCCTCGAAAGTCTCTTCTAGTTCACTCGAACTGTCCACGTCGTAATAATAGGTCGTTTCAGCTGTGTCGTCTGTGGCGCAATCGTCAAGCTCATCCTTGGCGGTCTGGTTGTCGAGACCAAATCCGATGGTGAATATCTTGATATCGTCATTCTTGATGGCGGTACATAATTTATCGAAGTGATCGTATGATTCAGATGACTGACTTCCCGTTTCGAACTCATCGGAGGCAACATCGGCATAGGCCGTGTTGAAAATGCCGTCTGTCATCATGATGATGTATTTTTCAATCTCTTCGTCAGGATCGGTATGGTCGCCTGGCTCCGATCCGCTCGGCAAATAGCTCGCCCAATCATGGGAAATGGTATACCAGCCCCACTGCAGGCCGATATGACCTGCGGTCCAGCCGCCGCTGCTAAAACCGTCGATCGCACTGTCCAGCGTCGTTTTATTGCTGGACAGTGTGATGATTTCGGAATCCGGGCACTGGTTCTCTTCGAGGCGGGCGTCACGGCTGATCATGCCGTAGGATGGGTTTTCATCCCTGTATTGATAGGACGTGCCGGCCGTTGTCGGAGCTTTCCGGTCGGATGCACAGTTATCGGGACTGGTGCCGTCGTACTCAACGACGAAATCCCAGCAATAGAATTTCTCTTTTTTTTTCTTTTTTGCCTGGAACACATAGGCACCGCCGAATGCGTACCCGTCATTTTCGCGGCTGCTGCCGTTGCTGTAGCCGCCACCGAATCCGTAACCGCCGGCAAATCTGATCTCAGGTTGAAAATCAAAATAACTGGAGGTCGGGCAGGAAGCATAGCCGCTTTGAAAGTTCGCCCAGTCATAACCGACTCCGGTGCTGTTATAGAGGCTTGAATTATACACCGGAGCGTCACTTGTTTCATTGAAATGGTCCGCGTAGACATATTTGGCCAGATCGTCGCCAGCATTGACCCCGATTGCATACGGAATAATGCTGATGCGCAGATTTTCGCTAGACGCCGAATTGACGCTCAAAAGTTCGTTCACGCCCAGTTTCGCGGCCTCCTGCAAAGCGGCCAGTTTTTTAGTGCTGTCGGTGGGGGATACCGGGTCATCCATGGATCCCGTCACATCGAGAACCATCGCCACCTCGACATTGCCGACGCCGTAGGCGACGGCAGATTCGGATCCTATGTCCATGCTGTCCTTGGTGGTGGCGACCTTAATAAAATGAAGCGGCTGATCGATCGTCGCGGTTGCCGCTACCGATTGGGTATCGGTGTCTATGGTAACGCTGTCGATGGCAAACATACTGGCATCGAGATCATCAACACCCAGGTTCGCTGCAAAAACCGCCTTCAAATAGGTCTCAACCTGGCCATCGACATCTGGAGAGAGTTCGCCGGCGGCAATTCCCCGGGCGGCAGCCAGGGTGGCGGCGTCAAGTGCATTGTTGACCCGGGTCTTGTTCGTCAGGCTGATTGAATAGTCAAAGGCCAGGCCGGCAGCCATGAATATCACAGCGATGCCAAGGCCGAACATCATCATGAAGTTTCCGCTTTCATCGCGGACAAAGCGGCGTGAAAGCCTGTATAGTGAATCGGTAATCATCTTCAGCAAACCCTAAAGCTCTGAAGAACACTCGCCCCGATACAGAACGGCAAACAGCAACCGCGTTAGGCGGCTGTCGGTCCGGCTGCATTTGTTCTCGTGATTGTCGGCCCAATGAGGCCCTTGAAAAATGCGGCGTGGATACCCGTCAAACCAAGACCGCGATTTACGCACACTCAAATACAATTACAAAATATCTGATTTACTCGGTTGGGTCCTATCCATATACAAAATCAATAATTTCAAAGCACTAATAGTAATAAAAACGGCGAAACCCGTGTGGCCTCCTGCAATTCAGGGGCCCGTATGCCGTCAGGTCTACCGGAACAGATTTGCGCAAACGTTAAGATCGCACGTGAACAGCCGTTTCGGTCCGTCCAAATGTTTTCATCACTAATTTCGGGTTAATCGCAACTGCGCCGATCAAAGACTTCGGGGCGTCTTCGTCGTGACAGCTGCAGCTAGAAATCCACCGCGCGCCCGTCGATTTCCCAGTCACCATAGCGTGTCGGATTCTTGCCGCCGCGGCCGCCGATCTCGGTTGGCTGCTCGCCTTCATCCGGACGGGATCTGCGTCGCTCTTCGGCTTCCTTCAGCGCCCGTTGCGCCGCTGGCGGCAGATCATCGAAGCTGCGGCGGGCTGAAATATCCCTGTCGCCCTCCTGCGCCTCGCCAATTGGTGGCGAAACAGTGTCCTTGGCCGGTTTTTCACGCATGATTACACCGCTTTGCATCTGCATTGAACTATCAGGTTCCACTCACAACATATAGGGGGTATAGGCCGGTAAGGAAACCGGCACTGAATGTGGAGTACCAGCCATGAATATGGTGCGCACGGCAATGCTGCTTGCGTTTATGACAGCATTGTTTATGGCAATTGGATTTGTGATCGGCGGAACAGGCGGCATGTTGATCGCCCTGGCAATCGCCGCATTGATGAACGCGTTTTCCTACTGGAACGCGGACAAGATGGTCCTGCGCATGCACCACGCTGTCGAAGTCGACGAACGTTCGGCACCTGAATATTACGGTATCGTGCGTCAACTGGCCGAGCGCGCCGACCTGCCGATGCCGAAGGTCTATCTCATCAAGAACGATCAGCCGAACGCCTTTGCCACCGGTCGCAATCCCGACAACGCTGCCGTCGCGGCCACAACCGGTTTGCTCCACATGCTGACCCACCAGGAAGTCGCCGGTGTCATGGCGCATGAACTTGCCCACGTCAAACACCGCGACACGCTGACCATGACGATCACGGCAACACTTGCCGGCGCTATCACCATGCTCGGCAACTTTGCCTTTTTCTTCCGCGGCGGCCGCAACAACCCGCTTGGTATCATCGGCATACTTGCGGCAATGATCCTCGCCCCGCTGGCCGCCGGTGTGGTTCAAATGGCCGTCAGCCGCACCCGCGAATACTCGGCGGACCGCGGCGGTGCCGAAATCTGCGGTTACCCGATGTGGCTTGCCTCGGCCCTGGCCAAGATCGCCGGCGGCGCCAAGCGCGTGGTCAACGAAGATGCGGAACGCAATCCGGCAACCGCACACATGTTTATTATCAATCCGCTATCGGGCCAGCGCATGGATGGTCTGTTCTCGACGCACCCGGCAACGGAAAACCGGATCGCCGAACTGCGAAAGATGGATTCCGAATTTGGCGGTGCACAAACCGATGATGTTGTCATGCCGAATTCCCGGCGACCGGAAGAACCTCCGGCGCACAGTGGTCCGTGGGGCCGCAGTCCCGGGACGCGGCAATTCAAGGGTCCCTGGTCGTGAGCCAGCGCAGGCGCCAACACACCGCCGGTGCGAACCGGACCCGGCCCCACGCCAAGCCCGGTCTGGAGGCCCGGCAGGCTGCCTCCAAGCTCCTGTCGGCCGTTGTCGACAGGGGAACATCGCTTGACGGCCTTTTGGACCTCGACGGCGGCAATCCAGCATTCAGAAATCTTGATCAAAACGACCAGGCGCTGGTAAAAGCGATTCTGCTCGCGACACTGCGCCATCTGCCAATCATTGAAGCACTATTTGCAAGTCTTGTTGATAGGCCGTTGCCGTCCGGTGCGCGCGCGCTCGTCCATGTGCTGCATATCGCAGCCGCGCAGATCATCTATCTCGATGTGCCGGATCATGCCGCGGTCGATCTCGCCGTCGAACAGGCTAATATTGATCCGCGAAACCGGCGCTTTGCCGCTTTGGTCAATGCGGTTTTAAGGCGCCTGATCCGTGAAAAACCGACCCTGGTGGCCAAAGTTGAAGCTGAAACGCTCAACGCCCCGCCCTGGTTCGCCGAACGGCTTCAGGCCACCTATGGCGACAAAGCCCGACAAATCCTTGACGCACACACCGTTGTGTCGGCGATCGACCTGACCGTCAAATCGAATCCGCAGGGCTGGGCGGACCGCCTTGACGGCATTTTGCTACCGACCGGTACTGTAAGACTGGCCGCCATTTCCGGGCCCGTCACGGAACTTCCCGGATTTGCCGAAGGCGAGTGGTGGGTTCAGGATGCGGCGGCTTCGATTCCGGCGCAGCTTTTTGCCGACGTAGCGGGTATGCGCATTGCGGATTTATGCGCCGCACCTGGCGGTAAGACCGCGCAACTGATCACTGCGGGCGCAAAGGTTACTGCGGTTGATCTGTCCCGCAACCGCCTCAGGCGCCTTGGCGAAAACCTCGATCGCCTCAGGCTCGATGCGGAACTGGTCGAGGCGAATTGTCTTCAGTGGCAACCAGATGCGGCCTTTGACGCGGTACTTCTCGATGCCCCGTGTTCGTCGACCGGCACCGTGCGGCGTCATCCCGATATACCCTGGACGAAAAGTCTCTCCGATATTGAAAAACTGTCGGCTCTGCAGGAAAAGATGTTGCGCCATGCCGCAACGCTTATTCGACCCGGCGGCACGATCGTCTTTTCCAATTGTTCGCTCGATCCGATGGAGGGCGAAGACATGGTGCAGCGTATCGTCGAAACGGAACCGAACCTGCAGCGCAAGACCATCGACAAAACCGACTGGCCCGGCCTCGAAGAGGCTGTCACAGACCGTGGTGAGATGCGCACGACACCGGTAATGCTGCCCAATGGCAATGCCCGGCTTGCCGGAATGGACGGTTTTTTTGCCAGCGTTTTAACACGGTCTGAGTGACTGTTAACTGCTTGAAATTATGCCTGCCGTTGAATTTGTCTTATGTTATAGTCGCGCAAGGGACCTCAGCAATGAGGTATACGGGGACTAGAAATTGGCAGCAGTATTGTTGCAGTTTCGGCAATTCTTGCCGTTATATTTACGTGAAAGCCGGCGCCGGATTTCCCGCCAGCTTGCCGTCGGCCGTCTAAATCCCCTCCGCTTCGTCGGAACATCCCCCGACCGTCTCATTGTCGCTCCCACGGATCTGCGCATTGCCGACCCTTATATTGCACATGAGGTTCATCAGGGCCGTTATCCACTGGCTGGGCGGGTGTTGGAATCGGGCGATGTGTCGCCCTTTCTGCATGTTGGCCCGTCCCTCGGCTTCGACGAAATGCTTCACAGTTTCCGCTGGCTGAGGCACCTGCGCGCAGCCGGAACGCCGGAATCCTATACCGATGCGCGAAAACTGACCGAAGACTGGATAAACATCTGGGGCCGCCGGTTTTCAGGTGTTGCATGGGATGCCGATGTGTGCGCGCAAAGGGTCATCGCTTGGTTGTCCCACTCTCCGATAATCCTGAAAAATCAGGACCGCGGCTTTTACCGGCGTTTCATCAAGAGCCTGGCTTTGCAGATCCGCTATCTGCGCAAGGTTGCTCCGGCGACGCGGGACGGCGAGAGGCGCTTTCGCGTCCGCATAGCTCTTGCCATGGCAACGCTCGCCCTTCCCTCGTCGCCGGCGTCCATAAAATCGGCCGCCCGTCATCTCGATCAGGAGATCGAAAAGCAGATTCTCTCCGATGGGGGCCATGTCTCTCGCAATCCGCAGGTGGCGATGACCCTTCTCGCCGATCTGCTGCCGCTGCGTCAGACCTACCTCAATCTTGGGCACACACCGCCCAAGGGCCTTGTTTCAAGCATCGACAGGATGTTCCAGGCCCTCCGGTTTTTCCGGCATATTGACGGAACGCTTGCCTTGTTCAATGGAACAACCGCGCAACCGGCCGACCGTTTGCTGTCCGTCCTGCGCTACGATGAGTCGACCGGTGAACCGCCGAAGCACACACCGCAGATGAATTATCAGCGGCTTTCAAACAACAACACCGTCATTATCGCCGACACAGGCCCTATTCCGCCGGGCGAACTGTCGGCAACTCACCATGCGGGATGCCTTTCGTTTGAAATGTCATCCGGTCAGCACCGCTTCATCGTCAATGCCGGCGCGCCGGCGTTTTACCATGCGGAGTACAGAAGGCTGGCACGGGCAACTGCCGCGCATTCGACACTGGTCATCGATGACACCTCGTCGGCAACGATATCGAATTCAACCTTTCTTGGCCCCATTTTGACAAACGGCCCGCAAAAGGTCGATCTGGAACGCCGCGATGAACCCACCGGCAAGCAGGGCTTCATTGCCCGTCATGACGGCTATGCGGGACAATTCGGCATCATTCACGAGCGTTCCATAATTTTGAGCGTCGACGGCAATATGGTGACCGGTCGCGATCGGATCGCCAAATCGGCTAATCACGAACTGTCAATCGACGAGGACACGTCCGCAGCCATTCGCTTTCATATCCACCCCAAAATAGTCATTACCTACGACAACAATGGCGACATCGTACTGACGGCTCCGGACGGAGAAATCTGGAAGTTCTTTTCGCCTGACATCGAGACAGAGATCGAGGAAGACGTATTTTTCGCCGACCTCGCCGGCCCGCGCCGGTCGCAGCAGATCACCCTCAGTTTTACCATTGCCCGGCAGTCGGAAGTCAGCTGGAGCCTGGTTCGCACTGTGCAAAAGACGAAAACCGGAAACGGTGAAGCGAAACCGGCCAAGGCAAAAAAACAGACGGACTGACAAAATTGACTGGAAGGCCCGGATATAGGATTCTCTCGCCGGTTCCATCTTTCCCGGCGCTATGCTAGTCGAACGGCAAATTCAAAAGAACGGATAGTGCAGACCCGCAGAATGCCCGGTCGCGCCGGTCCGTGCCGACATGACAGGACCCCGCAATGGCCGTCACATCCAAGAAAATCCCGGCACCCGAAAAGGTCACGCCCAAACGGGCGCTGCTATCTGTTTCCGATAAGACCGGCCTCGTTCCACTGGCAACGGCGCTGGCGGCACAGGGGATTGAGCTCGTTTCCACAGGGGGCACGGCTGGCGCGATCAAAGAAGCGGGACTGCAGGTACGTGACGTCTCCGACCTGACGGGATTCCCCGAAATCATGGATGGCCGGGTCAAGACCTTGCATCCATCCGTGCATGGCGGCCTGCTGGCCATCCGTGACGATGCAGATCATGCAGCGGCGATGGAAGCCAGCAACATCGCGCCGATCGATATCGCCATCATCAATCTCTACCCCTTTGAAGACGTCAGTGCAGCCGGCGGCGACTATCCGACCATGGTGGAAAATATTGATATTGGCGGGCCGGCAATGATCCGGGCAGCAGCCAAGAACCACGCATATGTAACCGTGATCACTGACCCGGCTGATTATGACAGCCTGATTTCGGAACTGGATGCCAGTGGCGGCACTGTATCTCGCCCATTCCGGCAACAAATGGCGGCAAGGGCATTTGCCAGGACCGCCGCCTACGATACCGCGATTTCCAATTGGTTCGCCGACAAATTGTCTCTGCCGACGCCGCGCCATCGTGCCGTCGCAGGAACGCTAAAGGACGTCATGCGCTATGGCGAAAACCCGCACCAGACAGCCGGCTTCTATGTCAACGGAGACCGGCGTCCGGGCGTTGCCACCGCAATGCTGCACCAGGGCAAACAGCCTTCCTACAACAATATAAACGACACCGACGCGGCATTCGAGCTCGTTGGAGAGTTCGACCCTGAAATAGCAGCCGCTTGCGCCATCATAAAACACGCCAATCCCTGTGGTGTTGCCACGGGAGCTGATCTGGCCGGCGCCTATGGCAAAGCGCTCGCCTGTGATTCCGTGTCCGCCTTTGGCGGCATTGTCGCACTCAACGGAACCCTGGATGCGGCGGCTGCATCTGAAATCGTCAAGATCTTCACCGAGGTCATCATTGCACCGGCGGTCACGGATGAGGCGAAAGCAATCATTGCGGCCAGGAAGAACCTGCGGCTGTTGACCACCGGCGGGCTTGCGGACCCGCGCACCATGGGCCTGACGGCGAAAACCGTCGCGGGCGGCCTTCTCGTGCAGTCACGCGACAACGGCGTGGTCGACGACCTGGAGCTGAAGATCGTGACTGACCGGTCACCGACGGATGCGGAAATGAGCGATCTGAAATTCGCCTTCCGCGTCGCCAAACACGTAAAATCCAACGCCATTGTCTACGCAAGGCAGGGTGCCACGGTCGGCATCGGCGCCGGACAGATGAGCCGGGTCGATTCGTCACGCATTGCGGCGCGAAAGGCGCAGGATGCTGCCGATGCTCTGGGTCTTGCCGAACCGCTGACAAAGGGATCCGTTGTTGCATCCGACGCGTTTTTCCCCTTCGCCGACGGCCTTTTATCTGCAATCGAGGCGGGTGCGACAGCGGTTATCCAGCCGGGCGGTTCCATGCGCGACGACGAGGTCATCAAGGCGGCCAACGAGGCCGGCATTGCCATGGTTCTGACTGGCATGCGCCATTTCCGTCATTAGAGCTGGAGAGGCACTGTCAGTCCATCGAGTGGGCGCTGCGGACATAGGGCAGCAGCACCATCCCAAGCAGCAGTAGAACAATGATCGGGGAGACCCCAACACGCTGGCTGTCGAACCAACCAGTTGCCATAGCGACGAGCAGCGGTCCGATAAATGTCGTCGCTTTGCCTGATAGCGCGTATAGACCGAATGCTTCCGTGACTTTTTCAGGCGGCACCTGATCAACCAGCAATGTGCGTGACGCAGCCTGAAGCGCTGCTCCTGAGGCCCCGATTAGGCAGCCCGCCACATAGAACATGATATCCGGCAGTTGAGAAGGTGCAGCGGCACTTCCTACTTTGATGAAGAAGACTTCGCCGGGCGCCGTGGAAACGATAACCAGGCAGCATAATGTCAAAATGATGATACCGATGGACACGACGACCTTCGGCCCCAGGCGATCATCGACCTTGCCGCCTATCCATCCGCCGATGACCCCTGTCGCCGCTGCCAAAATGCCAAAGACACCGATTTTGATAATCGACCAGTCCAGGACGCCGGCTGCATAGATACCGCCAAACGCGTAGAGTGCATTGAGGCCGTCGCGATAAAGCATGCTGGAAATGAGATAACTGAAATAGCTCTTTCGTTGCGGCAGGCCGCGCAAGGTATTCCATAACTCGCGCAAACCGTTCATGACGATACCGCCTGTCAACGCCTTGCGATGCACGTCTGGCGTGAACAGAAACATAGGCAACACAAAAATCACATACCACATGGATGTGAGTGGCCCCGAGGCTCGGTCGCCCGCAAATGTTGCTGCATCAAGGCCGAAAACCGGCGTCAGACCAAACAATGTTTTGCCTGTTGTTGGCGAAGCCGACATAAAGCCAAGCACAATGACCAGCGATACTATTCCACCGACATAACCCAATGCCCAGGCCGATCCGGAAAGGCGGCCAAGCCGGGACCGTGGCACAAGGTCGGGCATCATCGCATTGTTGAAAACGGCCGCGAACTCCATTCCAACGAGGCCGAGAACCAACCCGGTGACGACCAGAGCCATGTTGCTTCCCGGCACCGAATACCACAAAAGCCAGCAACCGACGACGCCGAACAGCGAAAAGAACACAATCCACGGTTTTCGAGGGCCAGAACTATCTGCAATAGCCCCAAGAATCGGTGCCAGCAATGCAATCCCCAGTCCGCCAAAGCCGGTGGCGTACCCCCAGATCTGTTGCCCCAAAACCTCGTTTTTTGCAACATGGGCCACGAAATACGGCGCAAACACAAACGTAATGATGAGCGTGTGGAACGGCTGGGTTGCCCAGTCGAACATCATCCAGCCGAAAATACCCTTGCGGTCGGCCGGCTGTGCGCCACCTTGCTGCACCAGTTCGCTCATAATGTTCCCCCTGGCTCACACACTGTCCCGTCGCGCTTCCGCGCAAAGCAGACGGAATCGGCTGCAATCAGTCAGTTTCGTCCCCGGGCGATGTCGCCCATCATGCCGGCGGCAACCGTTAGCCGGGCAATATTGATCTCGCCGCCATCGATCAGTTCGCTGATCCGGTCCTGGCCGCGGTCGATCCGTATCTGGTCCGCATCATGCCAGGCCGTGAGCGGATCCTTGTCCGATCCGTAATTTTCCAACGCCGTCGTGGTGATCGACCGCCTTGAGGCGGTTATTTCGTCCAGGCTGCGGGCAATCGCCAATGCCTCATAATGGTCATTGACATTGGCCTGATGTGCCGCCGCATCCATACGGCTGATGCGGAACATTTCCGTGACATCGAAAAACGCCTTGGCGGTCTTCTTAAGGTCGGCGCCCGAAGCATTGGCGATCTGCATGATTTCCGGGATCAGCGCCAGGCTCGGTAGCTGTGACAGCTGTGCCGCGAGCTTCTTGGGTACGCCGTGTTCGACCGCGCGTTCGTACCAGCGCTCCGTCTCGGTCTGCATGAAAGCCGGCAACAACGACGGCAGGATAGTTTCAAGCAACCCCACCGCGGTCTGAAGCGCCTTGACTGTCGGCGCCAGCGGTTCAGAATTGACGCCGGTCTTGAGCGCCCAGCGCGATACAATCTGCATAACATGGCCAACGCCGGCATAGAGCTCGTTCTGGATCTCGCCCGGAACCTTGTTGTCCAGCAAGTCGATGTCGTCATAGAGCGCCGGCAGGCCAAGCCCGTCCCGCACCATCATGTAGGACTTGACGATATCCGAAGGCAGCATGCCCGTGGCGTCAACCAGACTGCTTATAAATACCGGGCTACCGCGATTGATGGCGTCATTGGCGAGCACCGTGCCGATGATTTCGCGCCGCAGACGGTGTTCGCGAATATCCTTGGCATGGGATTTGTGCATGCGCTTTGGAAAATAGTTGAACAGCTCTGTTTCGAAATAGGGATCGTCCAGCAGGGCGCTGTTGATCAGATCATCGAACAGAACAATTTTTGCGTAGGACAGCAAGACGCCGATCTCAGCCCTTGTCAGCGGTTTGCCGGCGGCGACGCGCTCGGTCAGCATCTGATTGTCCGGCAGTGTTTCGACCGCCCGGTCAAGCTGTCCGTCACCCTCCAGGCGGCTCATCAGCCGCATGAGATCACCGGTTGCCCTCGCGCTGCGCCGTTCAACCAGGGAAATCGCCAGCGTTTGCAGATAGTTGTTGCGCAGCCCCAGCCCCGCGACCTCGTCCGTCATGCTGACCAGCAGCTTGTTGCGGTTTGGCAGCGACAGCCGATTGGCGCGCATGGCGGCCGAAAGCGCAATCTTGATATTGACCTCAAGGTCGGAGGAATTCACACCCGCCGAGTTGTCGATGGCATCGGAATTGCAGCGTCCGCCATGCATGTCGAAAGCAATGCGTCCAAGCTGTGTGACCCCGAGATTGGCACCCTCCCCGATCACCTTGGCACCCACCTCTTCGGCGGTGATGCGAACCGGATCGTTGGCGCGGTCGCCGACTTCTGCGTCGCTTTCGCCCGCATCCTTGATGTAGGTTCCGATGCCGCCGAACCACAACAGATCGATGTCGGCCTTCAAGATGGCGATGATAATCTCGAATGGCGTCGCCTTCGTCGTTTCAAGACCGATGGCAGCGGCGGCCTGTTTGCTGAGCGTGACCTGCTTTTCCGTGCGGGAAATGATCATGCCGCCCGGCGACAGCAGTGACTGGTCATAATCCTGCCAGCTGCTGCGTCCGACTTCAAACAGACGTTTGCGCTCGGCAAAGGACGATTTGCAGTCGGGGGTGGGATCGATGAAGATGTCGCGGTGATCGAAAGCGGCGACAAGCCTTATTTTCGGCGACAGCAACATGCCGTTGCCAAATACGTCGCCCGACATGTCGCCGACACCTGCAACGGTGAACTCGGTTGTCTGGATGTCGATATCCATCTCGCGGAAATGGCGTTTGACGGCCTCCCACGCACCGCGTGCTGTGATGCCCATCTTCTTGTGGTCGTAGCCGTCCGATCCGCCCGAAGCGAAGGCGTCGTCCAGCCAGAAATGATGCTCCTGGCTGATCGCATTGGCCGTATCGGAGAAGGTTGCCGTTCCCTTGTCCGCCGCGACGACGAAATAGGGATCGTCGCCGTCATGGCACAGGGAGTTATTCGGCGACACCACCTTGCCGTCGACAATGTTGTCGGTCACCGACAGCAGCGTCGAAATGAAGGTCTTGTACGCCTCGCGCCCGGCATTGAAAATGTCGTCACGCGATCCGCTGGCGGGCAGGTTTTTCGGATAAAATCCGCCTTTCGAGCCGACCGGCACGATCACGGCATTTTTTACCTGCTGTGCCTTGACCAACCCAAGCACTTCGGTGCGGTAATCCTGTGCCCGGTCCGACCAGCGAAGACCGCCGCGTGCAATCGGTCCAAAGCGCAGGTGCACACCTTCAACCTGCGCGCCGTAAACAAAGATTTCTCTGTATGGTTTCGGATCCGGAATGCCGTCAAGCGCGCGTGGATCAAGCTTGAACGCCATTGTTTTACGCGGCGCGCCGTCGGCTTCGGTCTGGTAGTAGTTGGTACGAAGGCTCGACGAAATCACGTTGACAAGCCGCCTGAAGATCCGGTCCTCGTCGAGGCTCGGAACACGTGCCAGCGCTGTTTCGATGCGACCGTTGATTTCGTCATATTCCTTGGCCGCCGCCCGAACCTTCAGCGTCGGATCGAATCGGGCGCGGAAAAGATTGAATATATCCGTTGCAATTTCCGGATAGCGGTTCAGCGTTTCGGCGATATAGCCCTGCGAATAGGTTATGCCGGCCTGCCGCAGATAGCGCGCATAGGCTCGCAGGACGGTGACTTCCCGTGCGGCCAGCCCGGAATTGATCACCAGCCGGTTGAACCCGTCATTTTCGATGCGGCCGTACCAGGTGTCCAGGAACGCTTCATCCAGCAGATCCACCAGACGGGCAAGATCGACCGCGACACCCTCGCGGTGAACCAGTTCCATATTATGCAACACGACCTTGCGGGTCTGCGTGACATCCACACCGACCGCCACTTCGAATGTCTGTTCGCTGATAACATTGAATCCGAGATTCTCCAGAAGCGGCACCCGCCGCGACAATGATACCGGTGCATCCAGGTGGAAAATCTTCAGGGAAAGGTGCTCACTTGCCTCGCCGTCGCGCTGATAAAAATCGATGCAGATCGGATTGTTCTCGGTGCACTGCAGAAAACTTGGCAGGTCTTCGACCGCTTCTTCGGGCGAGAAATTGTCGCGATAGGCGTCGGAAGTATGCAATGCCAGACTGTCGACGCCGGCAAGCAGCGAAAACTGGTCCTCCCACCGCGTGACAATGCGGCGGACCGTGTTTTCCAACACTTCCTGCGAGACGCGCGGCGTTCGCCCGCCCGACCTGCCGAGAACAAAATGCACGCGCGCGACGCCGCCTTCCGGGAATGCCGGATAATAGGCCGACAGCCGCGCATCGAACATGTCCTTGAGATAGGCGCCGATACGCCCCCTGGCATCGGTATCGTACTGATCCCTCGGCACATAGACGAGCACCGAGACAAACCGGTCGAAACGGTCGATGCGCGGCAGCACTCGCACGCGCGGCCGGTCGTTCAGTTCGATAATCTGTTCGCAGAATCCGGCCAGCATTGGCACATCGATCTGAAACAGCTCGTCACGCGGATAGCTTTCAAGCGCATTGAGCAGAACCTTGCCGGAATGGCTTTCCTGGTCGAAACCGAAGCTCGACACCACAGCCGCGGCTTTGGAACGCAACAGTGGGATGCGCTGTACGGAACGGGTATAGGCGGTTGATGTGAAGAGACCGACAATACGCAGTTCGCCGGTCACCCGACCGGTTTCGTCATAACGTTTGACGCCGACATAATCCATATAGGTTCGCCGATGCACCAGCGAACGCACATTGGCTTTGGTCACGATCAGCGCATCCGGACCCTGCAGGAACGCCAGCAGCTCCGGTGTGGTGGTGACATGGCCGGTGCCGCGCCGTAGAACCCGTACATCCGGATCGGACAATATGCCGAGCCCGGTTTTTTCGGCCCGTTGAACGGTTGCGTCCTTGCCCGTGCCGCTGAATTTGTACTCTCGCATACCCAGAAAAGTGAAATTGTCATCTCTGAGCCACTCTAGAAATGCCAAGGCCTCTTCGCGCTCGGCAAGGTGCTGGCTGCCGCCGGCGCCCTGAAGTTCGACAACGACACGGTCAAGCTTGTCGAGCATTGTCCGCCAGTCCGCAACCGCCCTGTGCACCTGATCGAGCACTTTGCGCAGGTTTATCTTCAGCAATTTGATCGCTTCGGCCGACAACCGCGGCACATGAACCTGGACAGCGCTGACTTTCTGCCATCCCTCATCCGTTTGCCCCGCTACAGCCAGGTCGATTTCCTTGATCGTCCCGTCCGCGGATCTGCGAAGCTTGAAGACCGGATGCGCGGCAAGGCAGATGTCACGATGGGCGTTTGAAACCTCCCCCATGATGGAATCGTAGAGGAACGGCATGTTGTGGTCGACGATGGACACGACCGTCAGCGCGCGGCCGGCCAGATCGACGCCGTCCACGGTTCCGACATGAATGTTAGCTTTTTCGCCGTCCCACTGCTGCAATTGCTCGTATGCATGGATGCAAACGGCTGCGAGCGATTCCGGTCTGTACAATAGTACGTCGTCAGCACTGACATGGCCGAGCAGCTGGTCGGGATCGATATGTCTAATTTTTTGCTGATTGAGAATTTCGGCTATTCTTGCGATCTGCTTGTCACGCTTAGGATGACGGCGCGTGCCCATGTCGTTCTCCCGGTACTTACTTCAAGGCTCTCGACCTTGCCTGGCGAAGGATGGTAGCAGAACTATTGCCGGATGCGACGCATTTATTCATCCGCCAAAGAAAAATCATCGGAGACAGAGATGAACAGCAGTTCAAAGCCGACCACCGCACTGAATCTCGAGCCCGCGGCTGATCTCGGGCCTGAGACCAAGGCGTATTTCGACAAGTGTCAGGAAAAGCTCGGCATGATCCCGAATGTGCTTCTGGCCTACGCATTCGATGAAACCAAGCTGCAGGCCTTCAGCACCTTCTACAATGATCTCATGCTCGGCGATTCCGGCTTGTCCAAACTGGAGCGCGAAATGATCGCGGTCGCCGTGTCATCCGTGAATCATTGCTATTATTGCCTTGCCGCCCACGGTGCGGCGGTGCGTCAGCTGTCCGGTGATCCGGCGCTCGGCGAGCAGATGGTGATGAACTATCGCGCCGCCGGTCTCGATGAACGGCAAATGGCCATGCTCGATTTCGCGGTAAAGCTGACCGAACAGCCCGACAAGATCGTCGAAAAGGACCGGCAGGCACTGCGCGATGCCGGCTTTTCGGACCGCGACATCTGGGACATCGGCGCCACGGCCTCCTTTTTCAACATGTCCAACCGCATGGCCTCGGCCACCGAGATGCGCCCGAATGACGAATATCACGCCATGGCCCGCTAATAATAAGCCGGATAATTAAATCTGTGATCAAAGTTCCACGATATGATCCGGCAGCTCGTTTTTATCGCCGGTTCCGGGAGGAAAATGCGTTTCCAGAAGAGTGCCCGACCGGTTGACCGCTTCAACCAGCGCGTCGGCAAGCTGTTGACGGCTGGCACCCGCCGTCAATCCTTCGACAATTTCATTCCATTCTTCCTGCGCGACCTTGGCTGAAATGCCGCTGTCTGCGACAATTTCCGCATAACGTTCCGCGATGGAGACGAAGATCAGCACGCCTGTGCGCGCCTCGGTCACATGGATATTGCGACCGAAAAACTGCTGCAGCGCATTGGCATGGGCGCGGCGGTAACTTACCCCCCGCGGCACCATCAGCAGCCGCAGCGCCGGAACCCGCCACAGGATGATGATACCGATCGCCCAGGCGGCAAGTTGCGCCCCGGTGAGTTCAGTCGGCCCGATGTCGATCCACAGCCAGTACAGGGCCCAGCTGAACACGAAGCCGAGCACCAGTGCGACCGAGGAAAAGACAAAAGCCGCAGCCAGGAAATACGGATCTGACTGACGGCAGACGGCACAGTAAATTTCGCCGCTTGTGCGGGCTTCAGCGGCGCGTATCGCCGCGCTTACCCGTTCATGTTCCTCATCGCTCAGCACTACCATCCTCCCGACGCGCCTCCGCCGCCCGACGATCCACCGCCGCCCGAAAATCCGCCGGAACTGCCCGAACTCCAGCCGGAAGAGCCGCTCGACGAGCTGCCGGAGCCGGATGTGCTCACCTCGACGCCGAGCCATTCATAGCGCCCGGGACCGAGCTTTTTGCCGAAGATCCTTGCAAGGATCGAAAACACCACTGTCCCAGCGAAAAACAGAAAGAAAAGCGCAAAAAAGCCCCAGGCGAAATAGTCGGTTGGATCGCGCCTGTCCTTGTAACGCTCCGCCCGATCCATAAGACCTGCAGAATCGCCCTCGAGCACCGCAATGATGTCGTTGACACCCTTTTGTATGCCGCCCGGAAAATCGCCGGCCCGGAACTCCGGTACAATGGTTTCATTGATGATCAGCTTTGAAAGTGCATCGGTCAGCACGCCCTCGAGGCCGTATCCCACCTCGATGCGCAGCTTTCTGTCATTGACTGACACCAGCAGCAGAACGCCGTTGTTTTCCTCCGCCTGGCCGAGTTCCCACCGTCTGAACATCAAATTGGCGTAGTGTTCGATCGTCCATTCGCCGGTTGTTTCAATGGTGGCAACGACGATCTGGTCGGACGATTTCGCCTCGAAGGCGGCAAGCTTCACGATCAGCCGCGACTTTACATCCGCCGGCAAAATACCGGCGGTGTCGACAACCCGGTCGGACAGGGGCGGAATGTCCTGGGCTCGAACGCCAGGAGCCGCGGCGGCGCTAAAGGCCAGAATCAGAACAACAAAAAGATGCCGGCTAATTATATACATCGATTTCCGCATCCCGCCGACTAATCGTCCTTGCCAAAGTCAACCTTGGGAACGTCTCGCTTTTCCGCATCGATCGTGAAACTCTGCATCGGTTTTGCATCCGTGTAGAACCAGGACGCCCACCAGCGCCCGGGAAACGTCTTCAGCTCGGTATTGTAGAGCCGCACCGCCTCGATATAGTCGCGCCGGGCAACGGCAATGCGGTTTTCGGTACCTTCGAGCTGCGACTGCAGCGCCAGGAAATTCTGGTTTGATTTCAGGTCAGGATAGGCTTCCGATACGGCCAGCAGCCGCGTCAGCGCCGAGGTCAGCGCCGCCTGGTGTTGCTGGAATGTCTCGAACGCTTTCGGATCCGTAAGCACATCCGCTGGTATTTGCACCGACGTAGCCTTTGCCCGTGCATCGACGACCGATGTCAGCACGTCTTTTTCATGAGCCGCGTAACCTTTTACCGTCTCGATCAGATTGGGGATGAGGTCGGCACGCCGCTGATATTGATTGAGCACCTGGCTCCAGGCGGCCTTTGCCTGTTCCTCATAGGTTGGAATGGCATTGATACCGCAGCCTGACAGAGTGACCAGACTGACAAACATGGCAATGAGCAGGCCCGGCCGCACGGGCTTCAACGCATCAGTGGCGACAGTCATTTTGTGATTCCCCGTTTAGTCGGGAATCACCTTAACCGAACCGACACCGGTGCGAAACCGCTCTCCATACTCAACCCCCGGCTTAGAGCGTATCTTGATCATACGGGATCATTTGACGGCGGACAATCGGCCCATCGGCGTCGTTGCGCCGCTTGCCCGATGCACCACATCGCGCTACGCGACGCGCCTAGCCGAATGGACCGATTGTCCGCCACCCTTGAAAGGACGATGTTGTTGATATTCAGAGATGAATGGGCCGGGTGATTTTGCCCCCTGACTGCGTTGGCTCGCGCTTGTGGAGGGTTGGCACCACGGCACGCAACCCGCCTGGTCAGCGAGCAAAATCGCTCCGGTCAAATGATCTCGTATGATCAAGGTGCGCTCTATAACGGCTGCCGGCACAATTCATAGGCTGCAAAATCGACGGCCGCGACCGTTTGCTCGATATCCTCGCACGTCAGTGCCAGCGACGGATAGAGCTTTCCGGGAGACTTGAAGATGCCTTTTGCGCGCAGCGCTGCGTTGAAATGCCTGTTCAGACCTGCATCAGCCCTGAAAACATCGCGGTAATTTCGCACATCGCCAGACGTAAAGACCACATCGAACAGCGTCGGATCGCCGACAATCCTGTGATCGACCCCGGCTTTGGACAGAGCCGCACTGATCGCCGCCATCAGGGTTTCGTCGCTCCGACGCAGTTTTTCGTATGTACCGGGCCGCCTGAGGATCTCCAGGCTCTTCAGACCTGCGGTGGCCGCAACCGGATTGCCGCTGAGTGTGCCGAGCTGCATCAGGAAGCCATCGGCGCCCACCAGAGATCGATCAAAATGCGCCATGACATCGGCGCGACCGGTGATTGCGGCAAGCGGAAATCCGCCGCCGATGAGTTTGCCGAGCGTGCAAAGATCCGGCGTAACGCCGTAAAGTTCCTGCGCCCCGCCATAGGCAAGTCGGATGCCGGTGACGATCTCGTCAAATATGAGGATGATGCCGTGGCGTGTGCATTGATCGCGCAACGCCTCCAGAAAACCAGGTTCCGGCGGCACGATGCGCTGCAGCGGCTCGACGATGATCGCCGCGATTGCGCTGCCGTGTTCGGCGATCAGCGAGCGGGCAAACTCGATATCGTTGAACGGAGCGATCAGCATGTCGTCGCGCACGCTCTGCGGGATACCGGCGGAATCGGCGATGGCGGTGGGGAAATTGGCGAGCTTTTCCGGTGCGAGGCTCATCTGCGCCTCGGCGGACATGCCGTGATATCCGCCCTCGAATTTCATGATCTTGTCGCGTCCTGTATAGGCGCGGGCAAGGCGCATGGCATACATATCCGCCTCGCCGCCGCTGGATACGTAACGCAGCATCTCGCCGCATTCCATGGCGCCGCAGATTTCCTCCGCAAGCTCTATGCCGCGGGCATTGTTGGCAAAAAACGTCTGGCCCTTGCCGAGCTGCTCGTGCACCGCGTCCAACACTTCCGGATGCCCGTGACCGAGCAGCATCGGTCCCGAGCCGATCAGATAGTCGATATATTCGTTGCCGTCCTCGTCCCAGACACGCGAACCACTGCCCGCTTTGATAATGATGCCGGGGTCGAAATTTCCGAAACCGCACGCCGGCAGAACGGCCTTTGCGCGTTCGATCCATTCCTGTTGCTGGCTCACGGCAATATCCTATCGTTAAACGGCAACGGGGTCGCCGAAAATGGTTTCATCAGGTTCGCATCCGAGACCCGGCTCTTCGCCGATGGTCATCATCCCGTCGATGCAACGGCAGCCCTTGCCGGGCGCGACATCGGCCGTCAGCATATCCTGACACGACCAGCTTGCACGAATGAATTCCTCTGGAATGGACTGCGCCAGATGCGCGGCCTCGCTGTCGGCCATCACGGATCCGCCGGTTGCCATGACGAACATCTGGATGCCGTGGACAAGCGCAATGTCGCGGATACGCCGGGCTTTGGTCAGCCCGCCCACCCGGTTGAGCTTGATACCGAAGACATCGGCAATGCCCTCGCGGACAATGCGGCAGGCATCCTGCAACGTCACCAGTGTTTCGTCGACGCTGATGGCGCGGTGATTACGCTGCGGATATAGGCAAGATCATCAAGCGTCTCGCCCGGCTGTTCGAACGTCACGCCCAAATCGGCAACGGCATTCATGACAATGCCCGCTTCGCGGCGGGTCCAGGACCGATTGACGTCGTATAAAATGATTTCACCGGGGCGGCGGTTCTTTTCAAGGTGGCGGATACGCTCGATGTCCTTGTCGGTATCGCTTCCGCCCACCTTGGCCGAATGGGCGGTGTAACCCAAAGCGCGGTATTTTTCGATGATGCCCATCATGGTGTCAGGCTCGCCCGACGAGACCGAAGATGCGGCCGGTGTTCCCGTTTCGCGCTTGCCGCCCAAAAGATCCGCGATCGGCATGCCGAATGCCTTGCCCATGATATCCCAGCAGGCAAGATCGATCGGGGCCTTGGCATAGAGATGGCCGGGCAGGCACAGATCCATGGCACGCTCCACCAGCTCCACCTTTCGTGGATCGAGGCCGAGAACGGCATTGGCCATGGTTTCGATGCCGGCGCGGATACCGGGCCCGTGGGCCGGCACATAGGTGTGGCCCCAGGGCGTGCCTTCACCCCATCCGACAAGCCCGGCATCGGTTTCCAGCTTGACGAAAGTCGCGTCCAGAACCTCGAATTTCAGCCGTCCGCCCGATAGCCAGTAGGGATCGGCCAGCGGAAGGTCTTTCTGATAGACCGATATGCGGGTGATCCTCATCGCTTCAGCCCATCGTCACGACGATATTGCCGACATGCTTCTTGTCGATAAAGGCCTGTTGCGCATCATGCAGTTTTTCAAGCGGAAACGCCTGCGCCAGCACGGGTCTCACCTCGTCGCGCTCGATATAGCCGACGAGATCGCCGAAGGTGCCGGGCGGCACCACGGTGGCGCCGGTAAATGTCAGATCGTTGAGGTACAGCGTGCGCAGGTCCAGATCGACGATCGGCCCGGCAATGGCGCCCGAACAGGTGTAACGTCCGCCGCGCGCCAGCACGTCGATAAGCGTCGTAAAATAATCACCGCCGACGACGTCGGCGACAACGGTGACGTTGTCGCTGCCGATCGCCCGCTTCAGTTCGGAAATGAGGTCCGCCGGCGCCCGGTCCAGCACCGCGTGCGGGCCGAGCGCGGCAACCGCATCCTGTTTGCCCGAACCAGCCATGGCGATTGTCGTCGCGCCCCGTCGGTTGGCGAGCTGAATGAGCGCCGAGCCGACGCCGCCCGACGCGCCCGGTATCAGCACCGTATCTCCCTTGGTTACCTGCGCCCGGTTGAGCATGTTTTCAGCCGTCACCCAGGAGGTCGCGAATGTGGCAAGTTCGGCATCGCTCAGTTCGCTTTCGATCGGGAATACTGCCCGTTCAACGATCGCCAGATACTCTGCGAACCCGCCATCCATCTCCGAGCCGAGATAGCGGCACTTGTTCATATCGAGCGGATCGTCGGGATCGCGGATCCAGGTTTCCACCATCACCCGTTTGCCGGTGAGCGATTGATCCGCGCTCTCGCCGACCGCGACGACAGTGCCCGCAACATCCGCCCCCTGGATGCGCGGAAAGACGATCGCCGATCCGCCCCAGGATGGGTCTTCTTCGCCGACATCGTCGTATCCGCCGCCGCTTGTCGCCTCGGTCACCGCCTTTGAATACCAACCGGTACGCGTATTGACGTCGGTGTTGTTGAGCCCGCAGGCATGCACTTTGATAAGGACCTCGCCCGGACCGGGGCGCGGCACCGGCCAGTCGGTCCAGTATTCGAGCTTGTCCATGTCGCCATGACCGGTGAGAACAACGGCACGCATATGGTTTGGGATATGGCTCATTCCGCCGCCTCCTTGAGGGTTGAATCGGTTCGCGGCATCCGGTTTTCAGGATCATAGGCCGGTTCGTCGAGCACCACCGCATCCCGGGGCCCGCCCGCTATCAGTACCGGTAAGCCTGGTGCCGGCAATAGCAGCGTGCGGCCTGATATAGGCAAAGGCCAGGATTTTGCCGACCGTGTGGCCATAGGCGACTGACGCGGTCGATCCGACAACCCGTCCGTCCGCAAGCACTGCTTCGCCGCCATGGCCGTCATTGATACCGTCCGGTTCGATTGCAAGATAGGCGCAGATCCAGGGAAGATCGCAGTCGAGGCTGGCCTGCGTCTGCGGCTTTCCGATGAAGTCGGGCTTGTCCATTTTCACAAAACGCATGACATCGGCTTGCGGCAATGTCACTTCATTGGTGAGCTCGCCGGCGCCTTTGAACATCTTTTCCATACGCATGGAATTCATCGCAAATGAGCCGTAATCGGTGATGCCAAAGGTTTCACCGGAAGTCCACAATGCATCATAAACCGTCAGCATATGTTCGCGCGGACCGTGGATTTCCCAGCCGAGCTCGCCCGCATAGGACATGCGAAACGCCCACATAGCATGACCTGCTAGCGTGATCTGCTGCGCCGTCAGCCAGCGAAACGTGCTGTTGTCCAGCTCGCTTTCGGTATTGGCCGCAAGAACCGCACGCGATTTTGGCCCCTGCAGCGCAATGGCAGCCCATTCGTCGGACCGTTTGACGATGGTCACCGTTTCACCCCCGCGATGGCGCTCGAGATGATCGAGCAGCCGCTGCTCGAAAAACGCGGTGCAGACCAGGTAGTAGCGTTCATCGGCCAGCTTGACGATCGTCAGCTCGATTTCGATCCTGCCGCGCCGGTTCAAAAGATGGGTGAGTGCAATGCCACCGGCCTTTTGCGGCAAACGGTTGGCGACCAGCCTGTCGAGAAACGCTTCGGCGCCTTCACCACGATGTTCCGGCGAAAGGAATAATGGTCGCGCTGCTCAACCCCGTCTCTGGCGAACCAGCGCGGACGCTCATGGCCGTAAACTTCTTCATAAACGGCGCCCTTTGTCTTCAGCCGCCCGTAAAGCGGGCTTGGCTTGATCGGGCGGCCGGCCAGCCGGTTGAAATGCGGAAACGGGATTTCATGGCGCAGGCAATAGTCTTCCCTGGCCTTGGCAACCTGCCAGTTCTTATCGGCATAACTGCCGAAACGCCGCGGATCATGGTCGCGCATCGAAATATCGGCCGCGCCATGCACGATCCAGCGCGCCAGTTCGCGGGTCAGCCCGGGTCCCCAGCCGATGCCGATCTGCGTTCCGCAGCAGCACCAGTAGTTTTTGACCCCAGGCGCCGGGCCGATCAGCGGATTGCCATCCGGTGGGTGCGATATCGCCCCGTGTACTTCGCGCTTGATGCCGAGTTCGGCAAAGATCGGCATGCGGTCCATGGCATTTTCCAGCCACGGCATGATCCGGTCGTAGTCGACCTCGAACAACTCGTTTTCGGCTTCCCACGGACAATGGTCCTCCCAAACCGTATTGGGATTTTCCTTTTCATAAATGCCGATCAGGCCGGATTTCTGCTCCATGCGGATATAGCCGGAGACCAGCCGGTCATCGCGGATCACTGGAAGTTCGGTATCGAGGCCTTCGAATTCAGGCACCGTGTCGGTGACGAAGTATTGGTGGGTCATGGAGGTCATCGGCAGTTGAAGCCCGCTCCATTCGCCCATCTGCCGCGCATAGGTGCCGCCGGCATTGACCACATGTTCGCAGGTGACCTCGCCCCGTTCCGTCGAAACGATCCATTCGCCCGACGGCCGTTGCTTGATATCTGTTGCCCGGCAGTGTCGGATGATCTTTGCACCGAGAAGACGCGCGCCCGCAGCAAGGGCCTGGGCAATGCCGGACGGATCGGCGTGTCCGTCATCCGGCGTGTGCAGCGCGCCCAGCACACCATCAAGATTGTAAAAGGGGTGCAGGGCTGCAATGCGATCTCTGTCCACCAACTCGATATTGAAGCCCAGCGACCGGCCGACACTCAACGTGTGGCGCAGCCAGTCCATTTCGTTTTGCGTATAGGCAAGCCGGAACGAGCCGCAGCCATGCCAGGTGACCGACTGACCGGTTTCTTCTTCAAGTTTGCCGGTATAAAGGCCGATATTGTAATCGACGCATTTGCCGAGCCCGAAGCTGGAGGTCGAATGGGTGATCTGGCCGGCCGCATGCCAGGCGGAGCCGGAGGTCAATTCGGCCTTTTCCAGAAGCACCACATCGCTCCAGCCTTCATGGGCAAGATGATAGGCAAGACCGCAACCCATGATGCCGCCGCCGACGATGACGACGCGGGCGGTCGATGGCAAAAATCCGTGCGTATGTTTGCTCAAGGCAAATTCCCGTATTGACGCATGATTTTGATGGACAGGCTAATAGTACAAATGTACTCTCGTCAACTATGAATAACATGAACGTACCAAATTCAATTGCACCCGCACCCCAGGCGGTGCTTGAGGCACTGGCCACCGAGATTGAAAACCTGACGCCCGAGACGCGCAAGGCGGCAGCCTATGTGCTTGAAAATCCTAACGATGTCAGTGTTTCCTCGATCCGGGAAATAGCCGAGGCCGCCAATGTGAAGCCCAACACGCTGGTGCGCATGGCGCGCTCGGTCGGTTTCGACGGTTACGAGGATTTTCGCGAACCTTTCCGCGAGGAAATTCGCAAAGGCGGCGTCAGCTTTCCGGACCGCGCCCGCTGGCTGCAGTCGCTGGCAAAGGGTGGAGAACTGTCGAAGCTCTATGCGGATATGGCTGCCAGCGCCATTCGCAACATCGAGGAAACCTTCACTGCGACCAGTGATGCGGCCATGAAACGCGCCGCCGA
Source organism: Hyphomicrobiales bacterium (assembly GCA_024244645.1). Classification (GTDB taxonomy): domain Bacteria; phylum Pseudomonadota; class Alphaproteobacteria; order Rhizobiales; family Rhizobiaceae; genus Hoeflea_A. The sequence goes on along the minus strand of JAAEOH010000040.1, from coordinate 24,350 downwards.
TGCCATTGTTACGGCGCGCCGCACATTTGTGCTCGGCGTCGGCGTTAACAGCTCGAATGCCCGCAATTTCACCTATCTTGCCGATATGGCGGTCGACACCATCGAAGCCATTCCGCGCTATGGCAGCGTCGCATTGGACGATCTGGCGCGTGCGAAAGCCGGTGATGTGTTGATTGCCATTACTTGCAAGCCCTACCGCACCGAAGTCGTCGAGGCGGTGGAACTCGCCCGCGCGGAAGGTATGACCGTGATTGCCATTTCCGACAGCCCGGCCTCGCCGATCGTCCTTGCCAGCGACCATGCCTTTATCATCGACGCTGAAACGCCGCAGTTCTTCCCGTCCTCGGTGTCGACCATCGCGCTGCTGGAAACCCTGATGGCCTTTGTCATTGCCGACGCCGAACCCGGCGTTATTTCCAACATCGACCGGTTCCACGCGCGCCGCCATACCCTTGGCATCTATTCCACCGACGAATGAGGCTTCGCCGATGTCCGAGACGTTTACGCCAATCCGAACACTCGACGCACGTTATTACACCGATCCGGAAGTTTTCCGGATCGAGCAGGACGGCCTTTTGGCCCGCACGTGGCAGTTTGCCGGCCATGTCTCACAGCTGCAAAAGCCCGGCGACTATTTTGCCTTCGACGTGGCCGGCCAGAGCCTTTTCTGCGTTCGCGACCGGGAAGGCGCAATCCGCGCCTTTTACAATGTCTGCCAGCATCGGGCGCACGAAGTTGTCCGCGGCGAGGGACAAGCGGGACTGATCGTCTGCCCCTATCACGCCTGGACCTACGAACTGACCGGCGCATTGCGCTCCGGCCCGAATATCAAGGCTGTGCCTGGTTTTGATCGCGGTGAAATCTGCCTCACCAGTGTCAATGTCGAGGAATTCTGCGGCTTCCTCTTCGTCAATCTCGATCCCTACGCGCGGCCGATGGATGAATGGTTTCCCGCCGCGCGCCGGGAACTGTCGGCTTTTATCCCGCATCACGGATCTGAAGCCCGTGGAATGGGTGGAAATTCCGGAAAACTGCAACTGGAAGGTCTCGGTAGAAAACTATTCCGAATGTTACCACTGAAAGCTCAACCATCCGACTTTTGCCAACGGCGTGGTCAAGCCGGAAACCTATGACATCCAGCCGCAGGGCTACTGCCTGCGTCACACCACCGAATGTCAGAATCTCGACCATATGACCTATCCCTTTGATCTCGATTCCAACGAGCACGCGGGCGAATATTCTTCGTGGTTCTTATGGCCGATGTTCTCTTTCCAGGTCTATCCCGGAAACGTACTGAACACCTATCACTGGCGCGCCGTAGACGCAGAACATGTGGTTGTCTGGCGCGGTTGGTACACCATCGGCGGCGTGGAATCCGATATTGTCAGCCAGTTGGCAGTTCAGGATCGCGAGACAACCGTTGAAGAAGATATCCACCTTGTGGAGTCGGTTCAGCGCGGTCTCAGGAGCCGCGGCTTTAGACCCGGTCCACTGGTTCTTGACCCGGCCTGCGGTGTCAATTCGGAGCACTCGGTTCAAGTGCAGCAGCAATGGATGAGGGAAGCGGTGGATGGTTGAAATCCGGCCCTGCTGGCAAATGGATATTGATGGCAACTTCAGCTATGGAAAATCCGGCTACGGTCGCGAAAAGGGCTGCGAAGCGCTATGGAACTGTGTGCAGACGAAAAACGTGGCGATCAAGCTCTGAAGGGGTCTAGTTTATGGACAAGGAACGTTTTGAAAAGGGCCTCGCACAGCGCAAGGCCACACTCGGTGCCGACTATGTCGAAAAGAACCTCGCCGCGGCGGATGATTTTACCCGCCCGTTCCAGGAGGCCATGACCGAATGGTGCTGGGGCTTTGGCTGGGGTGACGAGGTCATTGAACCCAAAACCCGCTCGATGATGAATCTGGCGATGATCGGCGCGCTGGGAAAAATGCACGAATGGGAAATCCATTGCCGCGGCGCCCGTAGCAACGGCGTGACACTTGAGGAAATCCGCGCGATTATTCACGTCGTCGGCATTTATTGCGGTGTTCCGCAGGCGCTCGAGTGTTTTCGCGTGGCGCGCAGAGTGTTGGAGGAAGAGGGCGCCCTGTGAGGTCCTCTCGCCTATTTCTGATGCTTTTTGTGGTTGTGACACTCGTCTATGGCGCCGCCGCCGGTTTCATGTACATCTTTCAACGGGATTTCCTGTTCAGGCCGTCCGGTACGCTGACGAGCCCTCAGGAAAACGGCCTCGAAGCCATCGGGGTCGAACGCGTTGCAATGCGGGACGGCACGCAAATAACCGTCTGGCGAAAAGCGCCGGCAAACGGGAATAGTCCGACGGTGCTCTATTTTCATGGCAATGGCGGCAATCTTGCCGGTCGCGCCAAATGCTTCCAACAGATCATCGATAGCGGCATGGGCCTTTATGCACCGACCTATCGCGGCTATGCGGGTGCCGGGGGAGTCCCGTCGGAAACCGCACTCATCGGCGATGCGCTGGAACATTTCGACCGCGCGAACGGTGCTGGCGGTGATATTGTTATTCACGGTGAATCGCTCGGCACGGGCGTCGCGGTGGCAGTGGCGGCCAAGCGCGATGCCAGGGCGCTGCTGCTGGAAGCGCCCTATACCGGAGCGGTCGATGTCGCATCCGCCGCCTATCCCTGGCTGCCCGTATCTTTGTTGATGAAGGATCCCTTTGTCAGCCGGGATAAAATCAGTGACATCGAAGAGCCTCTGCTGGTCATTCACGGCACTAAGGATACAACAATCCCTTTCAGGCAGGGGCAGGCACTGTACGAAATGGCCGGCGATCCAAAGCAAATGGTCGCCTATGAGGGGGCCGGACATTCTGATCTGTGGGCCCGCGGTCTGTGGCCGGCAGCCGTGGAATTTCTCAAACGCTCCGCTGCGCCGGCATCGGCCGAATAAGCCAGGGAACAACACCATATGCGCTGGAAGTCCATCACCGCGGCCAAATCCGGATCGGTTTTCGGTCATCAAATGCTTCTATTTACGCGCGACCCGCTCTAAGTTGAAGAAAATCAGCGGGTAAATGCAATGTCGGATCATGACGACCAGTCCCGAAAGGCCGAACGGGACCTCAAAAGGGTGAACGAAGAAGGCGGGCTGGTGAATACGCCCCGCCTGAAGGGCAAATCGAAATCGGTCAAAGGTCATTTCATGGCCGATGATGTCGACCCATCGGACCGCATCGAGGTCTGGGGCAGCAGGATCGGCCGCATTCTGTCCTTGATCGCCGTCGGGCTCCTCATTATCTGGTTGGTGGACTTCCTGAAGACCAACTGACCGAAAAGGGCCTTTTATGTCCAATCCGCAAGCGCAGAATCCACCGGAACGGCAAGCGGTTCTGGTGGTATCGAGCCATGTCGTGCGTGGTTCGGTCGGGAGCCGCGCCGCGGTCTTTGCGCTTGAAACGCTCGGACATCCGGTCTGGGCGCTGCCGACGGTGATATTACCCTGGCATCCGGGCCATGGCGCATCGACGCGTGCCGTTCTGCCATCCGCGGATTTTTCGGCCATCATCGACGATTTGTGCCGCGCACCGTGGCTTGACGAAGTCGGTGGCATTCTCTCGGGCTATCTCGGCAATGCCGCCCAGGCAGCCGACGTCGCCCGGCTGGTGGAGGCGCTGCGCGAAAAAAATCCGGACGCGCACTATCTCTGCGACCCTGTTATCGGCGACAGCAACGGCCTTTATGTGCCCGAGGCAACCGCCAGCGCCATTCGCGACAGGCTGATACCGCTTGCATCGATCATCACCCCCAACCGGTTTGAACTGGAATGGCTTTGTGGCGATCAACTATCTGATAACACGGCCCTTTTAAAGGCGGCACAGGATCTTGGCCGTGACCGGACTCTCATCACCTCAGCCGTAGCGATGATGGCGCAAAGCACCGGAAACCTGCTTTTGACCGACCGTGACGCGCTGATGGCCGAACATCGGGAAATCCCCGACCCGCCCAATGGAACGGGCGATCTTCTGGCTGCGGTGTTCCTTGCCCATGTGATGAACGGCAAATCCGATGAAAAGGCTCTGCAGGACGCGACCGCGTCCGTTTTCGAGATCCTGGCGCGCACCGCCAAACACGGCGCCGACGAGCTGGCTCTGGAACGCGAGGCAAACAGCCTCGCGCGCCCCTTTGCGCTGGTGCAGATGCGCCGGCTGATGCATCCCGCACGCCAACCGCAAAACTGAGCCCGGTCTGGATTAATGATGCGCTTATAGGCTACATCGAGCAACAGCAAACACAGGGGCAGAGCCGCATGAAGAATTTTCCCGACAGGCTGCTTTCCGGATACGACCGGTTCATGAACGGAGATTATGGCGAAGAGCGCGACCGTTACCGTGAACTGGCGGACCGGGGTCAAAAACCGCAGACGCTGATCATCGCCTGCTGCGATTCCCGTGCTGCGCCGGAGACGATATTCAACAGCGGGCCGGGCGAACTGTTTGTCGTGCGCAATGTTGCCAATCTGGTGCCGCCCTACGCGCCTGACGGTGATTTTCACTCCACATCGGCAGCCCTTGAATTTGGCGTCCAGTCCTTGCGCGTCAAGGACATCGTCGTCATGGGCCATGGCCGGTGCGGCGGTATTTCGGCCGCGTTGGACCCCAATGCGGAACCGCATTCACCGGGTGATTTCATCGGCCAGTGGATGAGCCTGCTTGCGCCCGTCTCGTCACAGATTCAGCAAAGCACGATTTTGACGGCAAGCGAACGGCAAACCGCGCTCGAGCGCATTTCGATCCGCAACTCCATCGTCAATCTGCGCACCTTTCCCTGCGTCAAGATTCTCGAGGAAAAGGGCAAGCTCAACCTGCACGGCGCCTGGTTCGACATTTCCACTGGCGAATTGTGGGTCATGGATCAAGAAACCGGCGATTTTATCCGGCCGGAACGCTGATTTATGAATTCGGTTTTTTACTGGTAAATATCAGGGTTCCTTCGGTGCTGCGGACCTCAATCACATCATTTTTGTCATTTGAAAGCGCGTATCGACCATCGTCGTCACGCCAAGTGCCGTCACGATAATGGAGGAGGATGCTCCTGTCCCCGTCCGGCAGAAACAGTTCAAGCGGCAACTGATCGCCGCCGTTGACAACATAGGCAACGTCGGTCGCTGCCGGATCCTGGACATTATGAAGCGGCACGCCCGCCTCAAAAAGACGGATGCATTCCTGCCTGACCTGTGACCAGGTGTAGCCTGCCGAGCCGATACAGCCATTCATGCCCTTTTCACCGCCAATGATCGGTTCGTCTCCATCGGCAGTTGATCCCGAAGCGGCAAACGACTCCGGTGATAGCGAAAGAGCCACACTCATCATTATCCACAAGATCACGGCTCGAGGTTTTAAGCATGTCATTTGGATGTGCATGGAATCCAACTTTTTTAGCCTATTATAATTAGCCGAATATTTATGCGGCTAATTAAACAATACTCGTAACTTGTACCGAATTTTCGATATTTGGCGCATTTTCATAGCCTTTTACACCAACAATTGCAGACGCAATAAGGCAAAGGACACGGTCATCGGCACGACCGATCAACTTCATGGGAAGATCCAGCCATGCCCCCAATATCCGCGGCCGGGTGCATATATGTAACCGGCACACGCCTGGCGGAGAAACCGCGCACCTATCCGCCAGTCCTGTGATCCGGATCTTCAGAAAACTGCGCTTCGCGCAACAGCGCATCGATCTCCGCCACCTGGTCCTGGTTCAGCGGACCGAATGCCATCGCGCCGGTATTTTCGATTGCCTGTTCTTCGCTGCGGATACCGGGGATGGGAATCGCCAGGTCGCTTTGTGCCCATATCCGACCCAACGCACCCTGAACCATGGTGCTTCCTCCGCTTGTGAGAATGTCCCGCACTGAGGCAAGTCTTGCCAGCCAATCCGGATCGGCTCCTCCACCCTTCATGAAACACCGTAACCATGCCAGCGGATCTCTTCTGATGTCGTCAGCGGGCAGCGCGCTGTCGACCGAATACTTCCCGCTCAAAGATCCCATGGCAAGGGGTGAGCGGATGATCGCTGCGAAACCGTCATTGCAGCAGACTTTGAGCATTTCATCTGCCCGCTCAAAATGTTCATCCTGATTGAGCACAGGCCGCACCTGGGTATTTTCCGAAGCTGTCGGCACGAGCCGGATCATCCGTGCTCCAGCCGAAACAGCGAATTCTTCCTTCATCCAGCAACGCGCTCAACGTTGCGGCGACTTTCTCTCCATCGTCGATTGCCAGATCCGAAATATGCAGCTGGTAAAGGTCGATCCAGTCGGTTCCCAATCGCCGCAAAGAGGCCTCGCAGGCAAGACGTATATAACTCTCAGAAAATTCCGTACCGATCAGTTCCTTTGTTTTCTCATTGATTACATTACCGAATTTTGTCGCCAGGAAAACGTCTTCCCGGCGTCCCTTCAAAGCCTCACCAAGCAGTGTTTCAGCATGGCCCGCACCATAGGTATCGGCTGTATCGATGAGTTTGATACCACTGTCGATTGCGCAATGAATGGTGCTGATTAAGGCCTTGTCATCCGTTTTTCCGTATCCGATCGGCGAGCCGGCAGGCAACAGCCATTTTTCATTACTGAAAAATGGACCGCCCATAGCCCAGGTTCCGATGCCCATCGGCCCGACTATCGGACCATTTTTGCCTAACGCTCTGTTTTTAAAGCCGCCATCATATATACTCCGCATGAGTGAATTCGAATATTTGCCCTCGAATCTCTTGATTATGCGGTGCAGCAGACCCTGAAGACCATCAAAACCGGAAGTTGCGTTTCATGGATGAAAGATGGAATTGGGACGATCTCAGATTGTTCATTGCCGTGGCTCGCGGCGGTGGGCTGTCGATGACAGCACAGGCCACACAGACCAGCCCGCCCACATTGGGCCGTCACATTCTCGCGTTGGAGCGGGCACTCGGCATGGAGCTGTTTCATCGCAGCAAGGATGGCTATGCGCTCACCACCGCGGGCCTGGAACTGCTCGAACTGGCGGAGGGTGTTGAAACCGAGACCGCGAAAGTTGACCGCTGGCGGGACCGCTCGTTTCACTCACACAAGGTGCGCATCGCGGTGGGGTTCTGGACCGGCCTTTTTCTGGCGCACAAGATGTCGGAACTGCGCCCGGATGACGGAAAGACCGACCTTGCACTGATCACCGGCGTCAGCGATATCGACCTGCTTCGACGCCAGGCAAATATCGGTGTGCGAAATCGCCGGCCGGTTCAATCCGGCCTGGCGGGGCAGAAACTGACACGCGTCGAATTCGCGATTTATGGCGACGCAGACTATGTCGGAGCAAATCCCCATTCGAAGTCCCACCGCCGCTTTTGGGAATGCGACTGGCTCACCATTTTGCACTCCGGTACCAAACCGCCGTCGGCCGCCTGGCTCGAGGCGCATCTTGAAAGGGATCCGGTTCTGACCTGCAACTCCGCCGCCGCACTCATGGCAGCGCTCACCACTGGTGCTGGCCTCGCCATCCTGCCGTGTTTTGTCGGAGATGCGTCGCCGAGACTTGTCAGATGCAGCGACACGATTTCCGAACTGGCACATGACCAGTGGCTCGTCAGCCATGATGAGGACCGGCACGAAAGGCACATCTCCGATGTACTGGACAACATTGCCGATTTGATCAGGAGACACCGCCGTCTGTTTGAAGGAGCAACCGTGCCCGCCGGTGCGCATTCCAAACCGGTATCGGACGGCAACGCTGCATCGGTGGACACGGACTGATCGTATCCGCCCGGCACTTAGCACCACACCGCCAGAGGGCGGCGATATTCATGCAGCGCCTTACCGATGCGACACGCGCTGCAAGCGATATATCTTAATCGGCCAATTCTGTGGCCTACTATGCCTTTATATGCTGAATCCGACTACAGAAACCGGCTAACTATCTATCTGCAACGCGATGATTGCGATGGCTTTTTGATAAACACTCGCCGCATTCCATGCCTGGATCGCGCGGAAGTTCCTCTGTCCTGGCTGATAGCCACGGCCTCTTTTCCAGCCATGCCTGCGCAGGTAATTGGCCGTCGAGGCCAGCGCATCGGTTTTCGAGCCGACAAGATCGCGCCTGCCATTGCCGTCGCCGTCCACGGCGAAGCGGATATAATTCGATGGCAGGAATTGTGTATGGCCCAGTTCGCCGTGGCCGGCGCCGCGCATCTGTTTTCGGGTGAGCTGGCCCTGCTGGATAATCGTCATGGCGGCGTAGAGCTCATTGGTAAAGAACGCCGACCGCCGGCAATCATAGGCCAGGGTCGCCAGTGCCGAGATCGTATCATCGCTGCCCATGAAGCCGCCGAAGCCGGTTTCCATGCCCCAGATCGCCAAAATGACACCCGGCGGCACGCCGTATCGGCGCTCGAGCGAGGTGAACAGTTTCTGGTGGCGTTTTTTAAGCTGTTTGCCTTTCCTGACAATGGTGTTTGCACCGCGTTTACGCATGAACTGGTCAAGCGACAGTTTGAAACTGCGTTGATTGCGATCCAGGCGAATGGTCCTTTTTCTGTAGGAAACATTGCCCAGCGTTGCATTGATGGTGCGCTGGTTGAAACCTCTCGCCGCCGCCTCTTTTTTCGTCGCGGCGACCCATTTCGAAAAGCCCGCAGAGGTGTTGCCGCATTTTGCCGCAAAAGCCGGTGGCGCCGAGAGCGTCAAAGCAACCAACCCAGCCCCAACAATGCTGGCTGCATTTCCAATTCCCCAATTCACCAATATGCTCCCCAATTCAAATTGATGGCTAATACCAAAGAACCTCTATATTGATCCTAGCACGCTTTTTCCAAGAATAGAGAATCTGCAGTACGGTTTAAACTTGCCAGCGTCACAGCCAACACGATTTCGAAAAACCAGTGGCAATATAACCCCGCAATTTACAAACGCGCTGTCTTTCCCTCAAAGCCGAAAACGGCGCGCTCGCCCCGATACCAGCGCTGTGTATCAACCAAATCGAAGCCAAGCGAAACCCCATTGATGATCAGCACGATGAGCACCAGCCATGTTTCGCCCGGACCCATATCAGCGGCGAACGCGCGATAGACAAGAATCAGCTCAAGGGGCAGCCACAGGATCAGGTGGGGGGCGGCAAGAACCCGCGAAAGGCCGCCATTGATCAGCACCAAAACCGTATTGACGCCGAGGGCGCCGCCGCCGAGGGTGGCGATCCAGATGCCGCTGACCGTATCGAGCATGAAGAAGCCGGACAGATTGGCCGGAATCAAAAACACGAACATCCAGATGAGAACCCAGGCCGGGATGGCGAAGAGCGAGCTGAAAATGCGCGTGAAAAGTCGAATCATGGCACCATGATCGGTAAACTTCGCCGCGCAAACAATATCGCATGGATCACAAAACCGTCAGAACCGACGCGATTGCCGTTGCATAAGATAACAGGCCGGAAAACCGGCCTGTCAGAAAATTGAATGCAAAGTCGTGATGCCCGCGCTGTCAGGCGGCCTGGCTCTTGGCCTTGATCAGCCCGCGTGCGATCAGCAGCTCGGCGATCTGGATGGTGTTGAGCGCAGCGCCCTTGCGCAGATTATCCGATACGACCCACATATTGAGGCCGTTTTCGACCGTCGCGTCCTCGCGAATGCGCGAAATATAGGTCGCGTCTTCACCGGTGCACTCATGCGGCGTCACATAACCGCCGTCTTCTGTCTTGTCGACAACCAGGCAGCCAGGCGCTTCGCGCAGGATGTCGCGCGCCTGATCGGCAGTGATTTCCCGTTCGAACTCGATATTGACGGCTTCCGAGTGGCCGATAAAGACCGGAACGCGCACGGCCGTGCACGTCACCTTTATCTTCGGATCCAGCATTTTCTTCGTTTCAGCCAGAATCTTCCATTCCTCTTTGGTGTAACCGTCTTCCATGAAGACATCGATATGCGGAATGACATTGAAGGCGATGCGCTTGGTAAAGACGTTCTGCTCGATCGGATCGTTGACGAAAACCGCTCGCGTCTGGTTGAACAGTTCATCCATGCCGTCCTTGCCGCTGCCGGACACTGACTGGTAGGTCGAAACGACGATCCGCTTGATAGTGGCGGCATCATGCAGCGGCTTCAGCGCCAGCACCAGCTGAGCGGTTGAACAGTTGGGATTGGCGATGATGTTCTTTTTCGAAAAATCGGTGATCGCGTCCGGATTAACCTCCGGCACGATCAGCGGAACGTCTGAATTATAGCGCCATGCCGACGAATTATCGATCACGACGCAGCCCTGCTGGCCGATCATCGGTGACCATTTTTGCGAAACCGAACCGCCTGCCGACATCAGGCAGAGATCCGTCGTCGAAAAATCGTGCGTTTCCAGGTTCTTGACCGTCAGCGTCTTGTCGCCGAACGAAACCTCCTTGCCGACCGACCTGCTGGAGGCCAGCGCAATGACTTCATCCGCCGGAAAGTTCCTTTCGGCAAGAATATCAAGCATTTCCCGGCCCACACTTCCGGTGGCGCCCACGATTGCGACTCTGAATCCCATTTTGAAAATTCTCCTGTCTCTCTTCCTGTTCGCAACCCGCCGGCCGGCAACGGGTTCCTTCCCCGGCTGGGCCAGGAAGAGCGCGGACAAGCCAGAGACGTCAGACCGTTATGGTCGTTTTCTTGGCTGCGGTGTCGACAGGACGCACGCATGCAAAGCCGTATCCGGCGTCGGGCGCCGAAGCAGATATCACCATCAGGGTCAATTGCGCGGTTTGCATGGTCTTGTCCTGTTTCGCAGCGGGTTTTACATCGCCTGCACCGGGAGTCAATCTCTGTCTTCCACAAACGCCGACATCAGCCGGAGAAACGGGGTCTTAGCCGCGCACCCAGAACTTGGTAAGCTCATAGCCCCGGCGGCGCACAGGCCAGCCGTTTTCGTCGGTGGTGAACATGATCCCGTAGCGGGCGAAAAACAGTGCCGTGAAATAGGCATACCAGGCGCCGAAGGCAACGCCTGCGATCACGTCGCTCGGAAAATGCGCGCCGACCAGAACGCGGCTGAAGCCCAGCCAAATGGCCAGAACCAGCGCCACGAAGCGAAGGCGCGGAAAGAAGATGGCGATCGCTGCGAACATCGCTCCGGACGTTGTCGAATGCCCGGAAGGAAAACTGGCAAAGCTGGAATCGGAAAAAGGCTGAAAATAAAACGCGCCGAGTTCGTCAAAATGACGCGGACGGGCCCTGCCAATAATGAACTTCAGTACCATAACGATCAGGCCGGAGATGCCGACGGAAATAAAGATATATCCGGCAGCTGACATCCATTTTGCCATTGTCAACTGCGTGCGGGCGCCAAACCGGCTCCAGTTGAGGCCGAAACCGATAATGACGAACACGCCGGTGGGTACAAGAATCCAGCCGGATTTGGCAATATCGGTCAGCCGTGCGGCCCACCACATCGTCTCGGGCGGCCAATCGCCGCGAAAGGCGCCGATCGGAATGTCGAGGACGACTGCAGCCAGAAATACGGTCATGGCAGTCAGAAAAAAATACCGGAATCCGTGAACCCTTATCGGTGCACTCTGTCTGCCAAGACGCTTTTTCAGCAGTGACCGATTGGCCGCGACATTGGATTTGTAACGCAACGACAGATCGCGACCCGCCCGTTTCAGAGCATTTGAGCCGCTGTCTGGTTTTTGCACGTCCATGTCATCATCCGTCCCACTGTGCCGGTTGTGCGGGCAGGCCCTTCGACTCAGGCGGTCAGCTGGCGGAACTGATCAAGCACCGCATCGCCCATTTCGCTGGTGCTGACCGTCGGCTTTCCCGGGGACGCGATATCCGCCGTGCGAAGGCCGCTGTCGAGCACATTGGCAATGGCCTTTTCCACCAGGTCCGCTTCCTCGACCATGTTGAAAGAGTACCGAAGGCACATGGCAAAAGAGGCGATCTTGGCGATCGGATTGGCAAGACCCTTGCCGGCAATATCCGGGGCAGAGCCGTGGACCGGCTCGTAGAGCGCCTTGCGCACACCGGTCTTTTCGTCCGGCGCGCCAAGCGAAGCCGACGGCAGCATGCCGAGAGAACCGGTGAGCATGGCAGCCACATCCGACAGCATGTCGCCGAAAAGATTGTCGCAGACGATAACATCGAACTGCTTCGGCCAGCGGACCAGCTGCATGCCGCCGGCATCAGCCAGCATGTGATCGAGTTCGACATCCTGATATTTCGCCTGATGCGTTGCGGTGACAACTTCATTCCACAACACGCCGGATTTCATGACGTTACGCTTTTCCATCGACGTGACCTTGTTGTCGCGCGTGCGCGCAAGTTCGAATGCCACGCCGGCGATCCGCTCAATCTCGTATGTGTCGTACACCTGCGTGTCGATGCCGCGTTTCTGGCCATTGCCCAGATCGATGATCTCCTTCGGTTCGCCGAAATAGACGCCGCCGGTGAGTTCCCGCACGATCAGGATATCAAGGCCTTCGACGACCTCCTGTTTCAGCGAGGAAGATCCGGCAAGTGCCGGATAACAGATCGCCGGGCGCAGATTGGCAAAAAGCTCCATGTCCTTGCGCAGCCGCAAAAGTCCGGCCTCCGGCCGCACATCATAGTGGACATTGTCCCATTTCGGACCGCCGACCGCCCCGAATAAAACAGCGTCTGCTGCAAGCGCTTTGCGCATGTCTTCTTCGGAAATGGACTGCCCGTGCGTATCGTGGGCGGCACCGCCAACCAGCCCTTCTTCGATCTCGAAACCGGCCTGAAGGCCTTCGTTCATGTAGGCAATCAGCTTTCTGACCTCATTCATGGCCTCCGGTCCGATCCCGTCTCCGGGCAGAAGAAGAAGTTTACGCGTTGCCATTGCTCGTCCTTTACTGGGGTTTTCTGTATTACTCTTGCCGGCCCGCTCAGGATCTGAGCGCCGTTGCCTCGATTTCGATGCGCATCTCGGGGCGGATAAGACCGGTCACAAGCATCGTCGCCGCTGGTCTGATATCGGCAAAAAACTCGCCGACAATCGGAAAGACGCGTCCGGCGTCGGACGCATCCGTGATGTAATATTGCACCCTGACAATGTCGGACAGTTTGAATCCCGCCTCCGTCAGCGTCCTGTCGATGGTGAAAAGTGCATTTTGCGTCTGCTCTTCAATGCTTTTGGGCATACGCATTGTTTCGTAGTCATACCCTGTGGTGCCGGCCACGAAACAGAAGTCGCCCTGAACAACCGCGCGGGAATATCCCGCCGCCTTCTCCATGGGCGAGCCGGTCGTAATCAGTTTTCGCATATCGGCCCTCCGGTTCGGGTTAAGACCTGGATCAGTGCCACGGGCGATGGTTGGAAATATGGCCTTCGTGGCGGTCAATATGGTGATCGTTTTCCATCGTCAGGCCGATATCGTCCAGTCCGTTCAGGAGGCAATGCTTTTTGAAGGGATCGATGTCGAACTTGATGACGCCGCCGTCGGGGCCATGGATTTCCTGTGTGACCAGATCAACCGTCAATGTGGCATTGGAGCCGCGCGAGGCGTCGTCCATGAGCATGTCGAGCTCTTCCTGGCTGACAACGATCGGCAACAGGCCGTTCTTGAAACTGTTGTTGTAGAAGATATCGGCAAAACTCGTCGATATGACGCACTCAATGCCGTAATCCATCAGTGCCCACGGCGCGTGTTCGCGTGACGAACCGCAGCCGAAATTGTCACCCGCAACCAGGATCTTGGCATCCTTGTAGGCGGGTTTGTTGAGCACGAAGTCCGGATTCTCGTTACCGTTTTCGTCCCAGCGCATTTCGGCAAACAGGCCTTTGCCAAGGCCGGTGCGTTTGATTGTTTTGAGATAGTCCTTCGGGATGATCATGTCGGTATCGACATTGACGATCGGCAGGGGCGCCGCAACGCCGCTGAGTCTGGAAAATTTCTTCATCGCGAGAACCTCAATTTCCAACACCAGCGCGGTCTGGCCCTCTCTGTCGGGGGCCGACCGGCCGCTGGCAATCTTGTCTTTGCCAAGCGTTTATCAAAGCTGACGCGGAAAAAGAAGGCCTTTGTGGTGGTAAAGCCGAGATTACATGTCGATTATGGTGCCGTGGCCGTCGTTCCATACGCGCGGTCCGTTGCGCTTTTGAACCTTGGGGCGATAGCCCAGTTTCGCGGCGATCAGACCGATCGCGGTGACAACGACAGCGAATCCGACGACAGCCAGTCCGACTGTGGCCATGACGACGATCATCAGGGCGGCAATCGCCAGCCCGACAACACCAATGATAATTGCGCGAAGATTTTCCATGACGTAACCCCCCGCTTTCCCAAATTTCTGGCGACCGGATAACAGCCGGCCAATTCAAGCACCCGATGGGGATCGGGCCTTGATATTCAGTTGGTCATTGAACTGGGGCTTTTCAAGCGCCTGAACCTTATAAATCGGACATGTTGCCGTGCAATTTCATGATGGAGCGCCTTATTGGCGGCATCTGGTAACGCCTGCATGCGCAGTTATCTGCTCAACCTCTGGCACCATGGGCAAACGGTACGGCTGCAAGCATCTCGATTTAGCTGCTAACCTGGGGCGAGGCGGAAGGATTGGTACGTGGCTGACAAATCTGAAATCGTGGTCGTAAATGAACGCCTATATCACCTCGGAACAAGGAAAGGGGAGATTGCCGACAATATTTTTATTGTTGGAGATCCGGCGCGCGCAACCCGTGTTTCCAAGCAGTTCGACACCATCGAGCATGAAATTTCCCACAGGGAATATTTGACCTTTACGGGCAGGTATAAGGGCATTCCCGTGTCGGTCATCGGAACGGGTATCGGCACGGATAATGTTGAAATCGCTTTGGTCGAAGCATTCATTGCCCACGAATTCGATTTTGATTCCGGTACGCGATATAGCGATTGCGGGCAAAATCGTTCCCGGTGTCAACAGAGCTGACATCAAGCGGCAGCCCGTTGATCCAGGGACATTTCCAGGCGATGGATTTTTTCTGACACCGCGTCGGGAATTTCGATGCCGGATTGCGGGGACTGGGCAGCCTCTACCGTCAATTTCAATGCATAAAGGAAATCCCACGTGGCATTTCGCTCTTCGTTCTTTACCGCAATCCTGTCAAGTATCTCGTCCCATTTAGCCATATCGGAACCGCACTCGTTGACCACCCACGAAGCGGCCAGATATTCCGAGATGGGGTCGTGGGTGAAGGAAACGGTATTGACGACACTTCCCGGCTGTTGAAGTTGCAGGACACCCATCCTTGTTGTGTAGTAATCAAGCCGGGCCTCCCGGTCTTCCTGACTCAGTTTCTGCGCGTCAAAAACGGCAAGCGCCCGCTCCCATGGAATCGGGCGGGGAGAAAATTGCGTGCCGACCGCCTCCCAGGCCAACGCCTCGAGATCTCCCTTGACCTGCTTCGGCATCGGTGCGTTCTGTCTCAGGTCCTCGACATAGCTGATATAAATTGACGGTATGGTTGGTGACAAATCGCCAAAGTCGATCTTCCCAACGTCTCCTTCTTCATCAACCCGCTGTTTGATCCTGCTGGTTATCTGCGTGGCGAAGATCTTTACAAGCAACGGCGTCACGCCTGGGCGCTGCATGCTCCCCTGGGCGATTTGTGTTTCGGCCGCTGTGGCATCGTGCAGGTACGAGACCCGCTGCAAATGGGCACAGGCATCGGAAATCACCGATTCATCCAGAAAATCGATGGCATGAACGGATCGGGCTCCGTCCTCTTCCTCACCCGCATGCATCTCCACGCTTGACAGGTAGCTTTCCAGGAAGGCGGACAGGGCCGGTGTACGGCTGATTGGCTGCTGCTCAATGGTTACCGGAGACAAGAGGCTCGCAACACCCGTGCGGGAAGTGACAACAAGTCCGTTCAGCTTGAGGTTCGGGAGCTCCTTGTCAAAGGCGTTGCGGGTTTTTTCACCCAACTCCGAATAATGATCGACAATCACAAGCAGTTGCTTGGTTCTCAGCAGTTCATCCAGGATCGGCTTCTCGATCGCTTCAGAACGATCAAGCATGGTCTTCAGCTTCGCTGCAATCGCGGTCTCGAGATTTGCAAAGTCATTCTCAATGAGGACAGGGATCATTGGGTGTGAGGAGAGAGTTCCATCGATGGCGTCGGTCCCGAGTTTGCACGCAAGGCTTGTCTTTCCGCTGCCCCCGCCACCGCGAACGAGAATATGGACGATATTCTTCTTCTGGAACAACCGGCTCATACGGGTAACAAGCTTTTCGTAGGGTTGTTCGGCAAGGGCTTCGCCCCCGTATATCACCGGAAGCGGGTGGAATATCTGCCGGTCCCGAACGGTGGGGCTATTGCGGAAGCTTGCAGCCGCTTTCGGCAGATTCTTTTTCGTCCAGGCCCTCAATACGCGGGGATTGAGCAGGATCCATTTCAGCAGCAGCGGTGCCTGTAAAAAGCCCAGAAGCTTCGGCTTACCCGTGGTGATTCTTGCAAGGGCCTGATAGGAATTCAGCGCCCAGAGAGGCGCAATCAGGCTGAACAGCAAAACGCCGAGCAACGCCGCGATATAGCTGCCCCCTGCGAGGATGTAAGGGTTTGAGGTCAGTGTTTTTCTTGCACCGGCCCACCAGTTTGCGCTGATGACGACCTTCTTGTCTTCCGCCGCTGAAGTCGCCCGCGCAAGTGCGCTGTCCGCTTCTTCCCATTGAGACGACAAATAACTGTCTTTTTCGCTGTTCTTTCTTGCCGTGAGGCTGGTGCGCATCGACTGTAATAGTCCGATCGCTGTTGTCAGTTCATCGCTCGACTTTTGGTGAAACTCGTCCTGCATTGCGTTCACGACGCGCTCCAGTTGGGTGAAAAAGGCAAAGCCGAGTTTGTCTTTTTCACGTGCGAACTGCTCGAAATAGACCAATACGTCCTGGCCAAGCGCCGCGACGGGCACCAGAGCGTCACCTTTCACACTCGTGATTTCATAAGGGGCGTCGTCCGCTGTTGGCTGCAGGTAGAAAACCGTGAGCGTCTCAAGCGCCTGACCTATGACCGGCTTGTCAGCCTCGGCAAGCTTTCTGAGAATGTGACGAATCTTCTCCCGGCTATTTTCATCATCCAGATCCTGGACCCTGATCTGATTGAGCACCGGCTGAAGGAAATCCCCGGAAGAGGCGGCAAGCCGGATCGCTGCGTCAGCGGCGGCGTTAAATGAGCCACCGGATTCCGGCGAGGATTCCATCTGTGCGGACAATATCTGGTAAACGCGTTCTTTCATGGGACTCTGGTAGGGCCCAAGTTCCCCAAGACCACGTGTCATTTCACTTCCAAAGGTATTTTGCAAAACTGGGAAGGCGTCCAGGTAGAGAGCTATGGCCTCGGAGCGTCTGCCGTCCTCGCCTGTCTCGGGCACCAGATTTGCCAAACGCCTCAAATTTTCAGTTGCGGCATAAACATCGTACTCTTTGTCGCCTTGGTCATCATAGGTCTGCAGCATCGTTCTCGCGTGGTTCAGGACCCGGTCAAAGGCCTGACGATCTGGTGTTTCGAGGGTCAGAAATGCCGTCACGATGGATCGTTCATTCTCGCCTATCGGCAGATCAAGCAGAAGAGCTGTTGCACCGCCACGCCAGACTTCCCGATCAAATCCGCTCGAGCGCCTCCAGAATTCGATATAGGCTTGAATTGCCTGATTTTGTGCGTGACCTGATATTTTCAATACAAGTGACCCCAGCCAGTCAAAGTATGTCTGGTTGAGCGGCGTGTTTTTGCCGAGCGATTGCCAGGTTGTCCATGTGAAGACTTCCGACAACAGTTCAGGATCAGCCGGGGCGAGTTGGGCCAGCGCTTCAAGGGCTTTGCTCGAATCCTCTCCCAGGATCTCAAACAGAACGGACGCCGCGACTACACGGATGGTCGCATCGAGGCTGCTGTCTACAATAGCTGTTTCCAGGATTGAAATGGCGGGTTTTGCCTTAGAGCCCAGGTTGCTCAAAATCGACGTTGCCGGCCTTCGCAAGTCTTTGTCCACGAGTAGACTACGGGCAACGATTTCCGCGGCGGGTGAAGCCCGGTCACCGGCTGACTGGAGCGCTCGCAGTGCATCGTAGCGATCCGGCGGGGCGATATCAGGTGTTTCGAGCAGGGCGACTAGTTCATCGACAATCTGCCCGGCAACCGTCGGGTTGGAGGCCGCGATCAAAATACCGGCTTTTCGGACATGGGGCATATCGTGCTTGAGCAGCCTACGCACATCCGACGCCGCAAGCTCGGTGGCGAAGTGGGGATGCAGGAGGGCGTCCATCGCAGCTTTTGAAACTTGTGTCTCCCCGTTTTCGAGATGCTGCATCAAAAACCGGTGGACGCGACCGTTGCCGGAGTCGGGCAATGTGAGATGAACAAAGGGAAGGATAAACGGATACAATTCCTCGGCCGCGGCTTCTTCGGCACCCGCGATGAGCCTTTCGGCTGCCTGTGCGCTATTGCCGCCCGCAGCGTTGAAGAGCCAGACAAGTCTCTCGTCATCCGTGCCGTCTCCGACCAGAGTTTCCAGATCCGTTCGGACCAGTGCGGCCTGCTCCGGTTCTTTTGAAAAATAATTTTTGTAGTAGGTCTCGAAAGCGTTCCGCTCCCAGCCAGTGCCGTACAAAGTATCCAGATTTTGCAGGATGCGTAGGCCGGTCGACCTTTCCGACTCGTCTTGTGAGACCGAATAGGCAAGAAACCGCGAAATATGAGGCAAGGCCAAAGGTCCCATCGCGCCGAGGAGCCGCAGTGCATCCTCCTTTTCGTAATTGCGCAGGTTTTCGTTGTCGAGTTTCGCAGCCGTTGCGGCCGCGACATCGCTGAGATCGGCACCGGCGTCAGAAAGAATCCGCGCAACGTCGGGTTTTTCGAAATAGGGGTTCGAGCTAACGATATAGGTCCGCAACGCGCCTTCTGCGGCGAGCGCATCCGGTCCCAGGTGTCTAAGGGCCTTTATTGTATGATCGTGAAAGTTGTAATCACCCTCTTCCAGCAGAAACTGCGCCAGTGTCTGGGCGAACGCGGCAGCCTGCCCTTCCTTTGAGAAACGCGTGACAATATTTTCCAGTTCGCTATCGGATAAGTATCCATCGCTCAATGTCAGGCTCTCCCGCAGGTCCGCGATGGCTGCATCCGGCAAAAGGACGGGTGGTGCTGCAGGCGTTACCGCATCCTCGGCCGCATCGGCGGTCTCGGGCGCTGCTTGGGTATTTTCGACCGCTGCTTCGGCTTTTTCGGGGACTGCCTCTGGCTTTGAAGTCAGGGCTTCGCTCAGTACCGGCAGAGCGTCGCTCAACACCGGTTGAACGCGATCGATCATGCCGGCGAGCGTCAGTATCAGGGCTCTACCGTCGGCTTCCCGGCTCGCGCGCTGCAGATCGGGCCAACTTGCCGCCGCCGTTAGGAGGAATCTTGACACGAATTCATCAAGCCGGTCGGTAAAGTCGGAGTGGTCTTTATTGATCATCCAGGCAGCGACAAATGTCCCGGAGAGGCCTTCAAGACCGAAATCGGCAAGCAGCATTTTCATCTGGCTGCGCCTGAGCGCGTGTTCCGCGTCCAGGCCGGTGGTGCCTTCGACAGGATCGGCTGACAGTGCCTCTCCGATCTCTTCTAATTCAATGTTGTCTGCGTTTAGAAGCACAAACAGCAGAGTATCCGACAGGAGTTGTTGCGCCTGGCCTGCGGAAAGAGCCTCATCGAGCACGTAGGGAACCACTGTGGACCAGACACTTCGCAACGCAGTTACAAGGCGCCGTATATACACAAGTTTCCATGTCTCTTCCGCACTAAAATAGCTGTCCATATTGTCCGCGGTTACAGCGGCCGCAACGATGGAAAACTCGATGAGAGGCCAAATCTCTTCAATCTGAGTGCTGCGCTTTTCGTAGCCGTTTTCGGCAAAGTTCTCGATCGCCGGCAGGATAAGAACACTGACCTGCTCTGCAAGGGACGCCATCTCCTCGTAAAACTGGGAAGCTGAGTCCGGGTCGTCTCCGGGTCCGGTCTCGAATTGAATGATCGCCCGGTCGATGCGGGATTGCAGGTCGCGCAACTCCGCAGAAACATTCAGCTTCTCGCCTGCGTCTGCTGGTGCGTTGGTTGAAGGGAGATCATTTTCCTGTGCCGAGGCAACAGACCAATAAAGGGATATCGCCATTGCTGCTGCAAACAACCGATGCATTTCCCGTCCTCCAAAGGCACAATCCCAAGGTGTACACGATATTTCCAAAGGAGGTGCTCGTCCAGAAAGCGGCTGCGACAGTGCGGATTTGGCACGGATTACCCAATGAATCCCACCTGCTGTGGAGCGTAACGAACCACCCCGTAACGCCCGTAGATGATGCCCGCTTCACCACAACAGTATCGATGGAGGTGAAGGCGGAGACAACACGATCCATCTCGCTTCTCCTTCGCCCAATTTTGCTTGCTGCCTTGCACAGCGCACCATTCGCGGGCAAACAGAGCCTATGACCAGTCCTGACGGCACGATTGCCCAGCCAGACCGCCCCGCTCGCGCGCGCCGTTCGGTCCTCTATGTGCCTGCAAGCAACGCCCGGGCCATGCAAAAGGTCGCCGGACTGGCCTGCGATGCGGTGATTTTTGACCTTGAGGACGCTGTCGGCCCGGACGAAAAGGCGTCGGCCCGTGCCGCGCTCGAAAACTGGTTTTCAGACAACCCGCCCACCGGCAAGGAATATGTTATCCGGGTCAATGCACTGGTGAGCGAATGGGGGCCGGATGATCTGGAAACAGCAGCCCTGTGCCGGCCCGACGCAATCCTTTTGCCGAAAGTCGATCGGGCAGGCGATATATTGGAGGCGACCGCGATCCTCGCCGATCTTGATACGGACGCGCGGCTATGGGCTATGATGGAAACACCGCTTGCAATTGCCGATGCTGTCGCCATAGCCGGCACCGGCAACAGGCCGGACAGTCTGCTTGATTGCCTGGTGGCGGGCACCAACGACCTTGCCAAGGAAACCGGCGTCGCGCTGCCTGACGGGCGGCAGTTCATGCAGCCCTGGCTGATGCAGATCATTCTTGCTGCGCGAACCGCTGGCCTCGATGCGCTCGATGGCGTCTTTAATGATTTTCGCGATTCCGACGATCACCAAAGCCAATGCAAAAACGGCAGGCTGATGGGTTTTGACGGCAAGACACTCATTCACCCGTCACAGATCGAGGCGGCAAACGCGTCATTTGGAGCAAGCGCAGATGAGATTGCCGCTGCTCAAATCATTGTCGATGCTTTCGCAAAGCCGCAATATGCAGGAAAAGGCGTGATACAGTTAAACGGCAAGATGGTAGAACGGCTGCATCTGGAGCAGGCGGAAAAGCTGCTGGCAAAGGCTGCTTTGCAGCACAACACCGAATAAGGACAAGAAAAACAATGAAACTGTACAGGCTGTTGACCGGGCCGGATGATGCCGGCTTTTGCCACAAGGTGAGCGCGGCGCTTGCAGATGGCTGGGAACTGCACGGTGATCCCGCTTACGGGTACAACAACGAGACCGGGCACATGCGATGTGCCCAGGCTGTCATCAAACACGTATCCGGCGAGACCTACAGCCCTGACATGAAACTCGGTGACCAATAAAACCGATTGGTATTCAATGTACCGATTGTTCAGGAACGCCGGCGCCGCCTGCCACCACGGCGAATCCGTTGTGTGCGTCCCGCAGCCATCATCGCCTGGCGCAGATAACCGCAGAAACGCTCAACTTCAGCACTGTTGGCGCTTCCCGCATCCGCATGCCGCAAGGCATATCGCGCTGCCTTGGTGATAGCCGCGCCGTCCGGCAGGTCCAGCATCCAGCTGACGAGAGCCTCTTCTGCCGACAGTGTCACACTGCAGCCGTCACTGTGCAGTTCAATGACATTTTTTGTGTCCCGTCTGCCGATGCGCCGTACCAGCCTGCCAAGATCGCTGCTGTCTTGCATGGGATGCATCGCTCAGCCTCCCATTCGAGAAGTCGAAGGCATAAGCGGCAGATGGTGAAGATCGCCTGGAATGGTCATGTGTCTCTCCTTCAAAGGCAGAGACGGGGTAAGGAAAGTGCAGGTCCGCCGGATTTTGAACCGGCATGGCCGCTCTTCCGGGCCACCCCGCCCGGGTTGCAGTTGCATGTGAAGGCAGGTCTCCTGGCTTGCGGGTCCTGGTCTTCAACTCCCGCCTTCCCGGTATAAAACCAGTGGCGATCGGGAGAGACTCTCCGCTTACAGTTGCGGGGGCAGCGCCGGATTTGCACCGGCTTCCCTCTTGGCTCCGCCGCGCTTCATGCGAATCACGGCAAAGAACCTTCACAGGGCCAATTTATCGGATATTTCATGTGATAGGGAACGCGCATGCGACGCATTTGGTCGCATGATCCGACAGCACGACAGATTTCAGCGGTAGAATCGGCGCAACAGGATCGGCGTCAGATACATCGGCACCTGATAGCAGCCAATGAACAGCAACATGGGTTCGATGACACCCGCGGGCAGCACCGCGAGGAATAGAGCGATGTTTCTGTTGCCGGCCGAAACGGCGATACCGGTGCTTTGCTGCGGCATTTTGTTCTTCAGCAGCAGATGGAAACTGATCTGCACTCCAAAATTGGCAACAAAGACTGCCGCAAGGTTCAACAAAAGTCCGCCGGGGTTTTGCGTGATCGCCGGCCGGATGGCCGCCATCAGCCCGACCACCATGATCGCCATGGTCAGCGCCGCCATGCCCTCGATGGCGCTCAGACCCGCCGGTCCCGGCTTCTTCAGCAACACTCCGCGAATGAGGAAGGCCAGCGATGTCGCAATACCGATCAGCAGAAGCAGACGCAGAGCCGCGCCGAACACGCCCTCTCCCGCCACGAGTTCAGGCAGCAGCCAGAAGACCGGAATGGTCGTCAGCGGCAGCAACGCGGTGCCCGCGATCAACAGACGCAGGGCCGGCGCAGCATCCTTGCCGAGCAAAAAGGTCAGGCTTGGGCTTCCCGAAATCGGTGAAGCCGCGAGCATCAGCGCGAGGCCGTGGGCAAGCGGGCTGTTCCACCCGGTGGCAATCAGGATGCCCGCAAAAATAACCGGGCACATCAGCTGAAGAATAGCCACCAGATACAGCGAATGTCCGAGTTCACGCGCAGCGCCAACTGCCTGCCGCGGCCCCACGCGCAGAGCGGAAAAGAACAGCAACAGCGCGACAGCCGCGGGCAGATGCTCCTGCATCACAGCCGCAAGTTCCGGAAAGACGATCGCCGCACACAATCCAGCGACCAGCAGCCAGCGGCCATGGGTGGCAGCAAGTTGAAACGGCAGGAGCACGATCCGCATCAGGAAAGCCCCCTGGCGATCAGCAAAAGACCGGCGATACCGGCCACCACCAGCAGCCACGGCCGGTACCATCTGGCAAAACCCGGCCTGAACCGGTGCGCCAGCCACATGCCGAATACCATTGGTGGGGCCATGGCCAGCGCCAGGTAGACATCGCGCATGCCGGAAATGCCGCTGACAAATAGGCCGGCCAGCGAACCCGCGCAACCGACGGCAAAAAAGGCCGCCAGTGTTGCCCGTGATTGCGCCGGGTCGCGGCCATGATAGACAAGTGCCAGCGGCGGGGCGCCAACAGATGTAATCGTCCCCATGACCCCCGATATCGTGCCCATTGCGGTCAACGACGGCCTGTTGAAAGGAAGCGTGCGGCCGGCGACCGACAGAAGCACCGCCGTCAGCACCATGATGCCGAACAAAAGGCTGAATCCGGTCGCCCCGGACAACCGGAAAAGCAGAAAAAGTCCGACGACAACACCGGCAAACCGTCCCGCGCCCGCCAAGGCCACCTCGTTCCACTGAATGAAGCTGCGGTCGGTATAGGCACCCCAGCATGCTGTGAACAGGCCGAGGAACAGGGTGGGTGCCGGCACCAGCACCGGATCGATCAGTGCCAGCAGCGGCGCAACCATCAGGCCGAACCCCATGCCCAGACCCGACTGTATGATGCAGCCGGTCACAATGATCACGGCCATGAAAGCCATCGTCCAGGGTGGGAGGATCTGCGTTATGTCAAATGCGTCCAAGAACTTATCCGCCGGGCCGCGTCTGCATGTTTTTCTGCGGCCAGGTCGCCGGCGAACGCGGAAGAAAAATTCATGAGAGCCGAGATCGTGAACAAATGTACTGCTTCATCCGCAATATCGTTGATCGCGTGATTTGTCATGCCCAATGTGAAAAAAAGGGAGGCGCGGAGCACCTCCCCGATGTTTATTGCATTGCGTTGTAAGCATCTATGATGGTCTTGCCGTCATCGCCGGAGTTCTCCAGCCATTCGGTCGCCATGGTCGCGCCGATCTCTTTCAGCTCGCCCTGCAGCTTGTCGCCCGCAGGACCCACCGTCATGCCGCCATTGCGAAGACCGTTCAGCGTGAAC